>DASQJA010000148.1:0-4550 GCA_035631275.1 Bryobacteraceae bacterium | reverse complement strand
CGGGAGCGTCCCGAGAAGAACGGCAAGACGCTGCGCTGGAGAATCGAGCACGCGCAGCACTTAAACGCGGCTGATGTTCCTCGCTTCTCCGAGCTCGGCGTGATCGCAGCGATGCAAGCCGTGCACTGTACTTCCGACGCTCCCTTCGTCCCGATCCGGCTCGGCAACCGGAGAGCCGAGGAAGGCGCGTACGTATGGCAGAAGCTCATGAAGTCGGGCGCGGTGGTGGGCAACGGGACCGACACGCCGGTCGAGGATGTCGACCCGATCGCCGGTTTTTACGCAGCAGTGAGCCGAAAGCTCAAAGACGGATCAGAGTTTTTCCCGGATCAGCGGATGAGCCGGATGGAGGCGCTGCGCTCTTATACTCTGAACAACGCGTACGCAGCGTTTGAAGAGGACATCAAAGGATCGCTCAAGCCAGGGAAGCTGGCCGACATCACTGTGTTGTCGAAGGACATTCTAACGATCCCGGGGGACGAGATTCCTTCCACGAAGGTCGACTTCACGATCGTCGGCGGGAAGGTCAAGTATCAGCGATAACCAACCGAAAATCGCTCGGACGCGTCGAATTTGTAATATGACTGTTCGTCGCCTTGCGCTGCTTGTGAACATCAGCTTGGTGGCCGCGTTCGCCCAAAAAGATCCGCCGCGCACGGAGTTCGAAGTCGCTTCCATCCGGACCTCGAGAGACCAAGCCGTCGACCGCGCCAACACTGGCTTGAAAATCGACGGCTCTCAAGTGCACTACAACCACATGGCGCTCCGAGATTACGTCGCGATGGCGTATGGCGTTCAGTATTACCAGATCTCCGGGCAAGACTGGATGGCGTCGCACAGATTCGATATCGCCGCCAAGCTGCCGGCCGGGGCAGGAGGCGAACAAATCCCTGCGATGTTGAGGGCGCTGTTGACTGATCGCTTTCGCATGGCCGCGCACAAAGACACCAAGGATCTTCCGGTGTATGCGCTCGTGCGCGGCAAAGGCGAGCTGAAGCTGAAAGAGTCGCAGCCCGATGCCGCGCCGGACGGTGCCGATGGCGGGCGCGGCCCGAGGTCTGTGGACATTGCGGCTGGTGGTGGCCGCGGAGGCGTGACAGTGAGTCTCGGTCAGGGCGCAGCGTTCAGCGTCGCAGACAATCGAATCGAGGGTCGCAAAATCAGCATGGCGAGTTTTGCGTCGGGTCTGACCCGATTCCTGGACCGGCCCGCCGTCGACATGACGGGTCTCCCCAAGACCTATGACTTTACGTTGACTTTCTCGCCCGACGACTTCAGCGCAATGATGATTCGCGCGGCATTGGCGGCCGGCGTCGTACTGCCGCCGCAAGCCATGAAGGCGCTCGAATATTCTTCGGGCGATTCGATCTTTGCTGCTGTGGAAGCAGTCGGCCTCAAGCTCGAAGTCCGCAACGCGCCGCTCGAAGTGGTGATGATCGATCACATCGAGAAGACGCCGACCGAGAATTGATCGCAGCTATTCTTTGTGCGGCTGGCCTTCGACCAGCTCGATGCTCACGTGGTCAGGGCCTTCGATAAAGACGTCGTGGGCGTTCGATCCGTCGAGCGAGCCGTGGGTTATGTTCACTCCATCCTTCTTGAGCCGCGCCACGGTCTCGTCCAGGTTATCGACTCCGAAGGCGATGTGATCCACCGTGTGGCCTCGCGTGGATTCAAAGTCGTTGCGATTCTTCCACAACTCCGGCCATTGCGTTTTTGCATACTCCATCGGAAAGATGATGATGTTGACGTTATCCATCTGGAGCGACGCCGACGGACCCACCTGAAAGCCTTTGTACATGCGCGGCTCGCGCGATGGCGTGCCGCGGCCGGCGCGCGGGATGCCGAACTCTTTCATGTACCATTCGCCCGCCGCGATCGGGTCCTTGCTCAGCATATGGATGTGGCCGAACCGATGGTGATTTGCAGTGTTCAGCTCGATCAACTGATGATCGGCGCCGTCGACATAGGCATAGAAGAAAACGCCCGGTTCGCGCGCACCCACCAGATCGCTGATGTCGGTGAGCGGCGTTTCGAAGTTCGTCCCGGCGTCGAGCTGCCGGCGATATGTGGCCGGCACGTCCTCTGCGCCCCAACCAATGTGCCAGATCGCCGAGGTCACTTCAGCCCTGGGAGGCGTTGCAACCTTGGTGAACAAAAGCCATGATTCTTGCGCCCAAACCGCATCCATCCCCAAAAAGATGGCTTTTTCGCAGTCGAATTTGGATGTATAAAACGCCACTGCAGCGGCGGGATCGGTCACGTTCAGTTGGACGTGATGAAAATGCGCGACCTGCTGCGGCGGATTCTGCGCAGAGGCCAATGCCGCGCCGAGCACCGCGATTGTCACTTTCGAGCTAACGCGCAATGGATTTGATCTGGAAATACTCTTCCAGTCCGAACATGCCGAGCTCTCGCCCAATGCCCGACTGCTTGTAGCCCCCGAACGGCGCGAGCGGATTGTACTTGCCGCCATTAACATCCACCTGACCGGTGCGCATGCGCCGCGCGACCTGCATTGCACGATCCGCGTTGCCGGACCAGACGCCGCCTGCAAGCCCGTAGATCGTGTCGTTGGCGATTCGAACGGCCTCGTCCTCAGTATCGTAGGGCAGCACCGAGAGCACCGGCCCGAAAATTTCTTCCTGGGCGATGGTCATCTTGGAATTGACGTCCGCGAAGATCGTCGGCTCGACGTAAAAGCCTTTGCTGAACGCCGCCGGACGCCTGCCACCCATCACCACGCGCGCGCCTTCCTGTTTGGCTTTCGCGATGTAGCCCTCCACTCGCTGGCGTTGTGTATCCGAGATGAGCGGGCCAAGGCGCGTGCTCGTGTCCATCGGATCGCCCACCTTGAGACTTCCAATCGCCTGTGCGGCGAGATCGAGCGCTTCCTGATACCGGCTTCGCGGCACCACCATGCGCGTCCACGCCGAGCACGTCTGGCCTGAGTTGAGCATGGCGTTACGCGCGCCGGCCGGTATGGCTTTGTCGAAGGGCGCGTCGTCGAGAACGACGAACGCGGACTTTCCGCCGAGCTCAAGTGTGACCTTTCGAATGCCTTCGCCGGCCAGTGCACCCACCCGTTTTCCCGCGCGCACAGATCCGGTAAAGCTCACCATATCCACCATCGGATGCGATGCGATGGCCTCTCCCACCACCGGCCCGTAGCCGGTAACGATGTTCAGCACACCGGCCGGAAGGCCGATGGCCTGGCAGGCGTCGGCAAGCAGGAACGCATTCAGCGGCGCGACTTCGCTCGGCTTGAGCACCACAGTGCAGCCGGCAGCCAGCGCAGGAGCAACTTTCGCCATGATCTGGTGCAGCGGATAGTTCCACGGCGTGATCGCACCCACCACACCATACGGCTCGCGCACGATCAGAGAATTACCCAGTTCCTGTTCGAGCTTGATCTCAGTGATCAATTGCGCGTAGTTCGTAGTGACCATCACCGGAAGACCCGCCTGAATATTCGTCGCCATCGTGATCGGCGAGCCGACTTCCTGCGCGATCGTTCTGGCAATCTCCTCGCTGCGCTCCTTGAGCGCACCCGATAGCTTGCGCAGCCAATCCGAGCGTTCGGCGATCGAAGTTTGGCTCCAGCCGTTATCGAAAGCCACGCGCGCAGCTCGCACCGCCTTGTCCACGTCCTCGGCGGTGCCTTCGGGGATGGAGCCGATGACTTCCTCGGTGGATGCGGATAGAACGTCGATCGAGCCGCGGCCGGATTGCGGCTGCCATCCACCATTGATGTAAAGCTCGCGATAGTTAATCGTTTTTGCGGGTGCGCCAGTCATGATTATCCCTACTCATTATAGGTCGCACCATCGTGGTCACCCGCACATGCAGTCGAACCGCCTTCGCAACGCGCTCGCGCGCCGTTCGCGCTGCTGATGAATCGACAGCGTGATATTGGGCTGCGAACTGTTCGCACCGATCGTGACCTGGACCGGAACAGCTTGTCCTGGGCTAGCTCGAGTGGGTATGACGGCGTTGATTTGCAGCAAGCCCAGAATAGATCCCGACAATCGGACCTGCGTAGGAAACGGTCGCATTTGCGCCGCCGATCGTCACCGTCGGCAGCGGGCTCAATTGGGCAGGGGCGACAAGGATGCAGGGATAATCAGTCCCGTATTTGTGGTAGCGGGTGGAGCAAGCGGATTGGCATTGTAGTCTCCCGAGCCGGTCAAGTAGAGCAGAACCGTATCGCCAATGTTAACCGGCGTCGTGCTGTTGTTGAGGCTGTAAGCCGACGTGGCGGCGCTGAAGTTGAGAGCGGCAGCTTGCCCCGTTCCCGACCCGTCAGAAGTGGAAATCCCGGAGCAGTCGCAGCGATGGTCACGGTGGTCGTGGCTGGCGGGTTGGTTCCGTTGGTCACGGACACCTGCTTGTTGTTGCCGGTGGTGACTTCGTAGGGAACCGGGATGTTCAACTGCGATGCGCCGGCGTAAGTTATCGGCGCGGTCTGCCCATCGATGGTGACCGACACGCCGCCATTGGAGTGGTGACAACGCCATGCGATATCGACATCGTGGCCGCACTCGCCGGTC
>DASQJA010000147.1:0-15251 GCA_035631275.1 Bryobacteraceae bacterium | reverse complement strand
CGGCGCCTGCGGTCTGGCTGATCACCTGTGTCGCCGTGCGACCGCCCCACACCTGAAGCTGTTCGATGGCGGCTGCGCGAAACGTATCGGCCGCGCACAGAAGAACACTGCGCCCCTCCGATTTGAAGCGGCTGGCGAGCTTGCCGATGGTAGTGGTTTTGCCCGATCCATTCACGCCGACCACCATGACGACCGCAGGCGGTTCGGCGACTTGCGGCACTGGCCGTTCGGCGGCTTCGATCACGCCGAGCAGGTGCTCAGCGATTAACTGTTTGACCTGCTGGGAATCGGAGAGCTGTTTGCGGTCCGCGCTCTGGCGGATGCTTTCCAGAATTTCCGTAGTCGTGGAGACGCCGATGTCGGCGGTGATCAGAGCGTATTCGAGCTCTTCGAGCAGGCCAGCGTCGATCTCCTTGCGGCCTGAGAACGCCTCCTCCAGGCGGTCTGCCAACCCTGCACGCGTCTTCTCGATCCCCTTCTTTAGCCGTTCGAGGAGATTCGGTTCACGCTCAACGGAGCCGAATAAGCTTTGAATCATTCAGAAAAAACCGCCGAAAATTCATTGTATCGGACGCCCGTGCTACCGTATTCGCAAGAGGGACCATTTCTGGTCAGAATTCTTCCACTGCTGGCGATTTTGCTGACGCTTGCGAATGCGGAGTGTTTCCTGCGTTGCGAGCTCGATTCCGCCGATCGCAGCGCGCCGCCCTGTCATTCGCAGAGCAAACAAGTAACGGATCATTGCATCGAGCTGCATAACGTGACTGCTCCAGTGGTACACGCAGATGGAGCCGCGTGGACGCTGAGTCCGGAGCCCGCGCAAGCGGAGCCTGTGATCGAGCGACTTTCGCCGAGCATTGCCCTCTCACGACCTGGCGAGACATTCGCCGCATTGCCCCAGCCTCTTCGAATCTAAACACAACCCAGCCGAAGTTCGCTCGCAGTTGAGTCAACGGAAGGAAGAATTGTGTCTAAATTTTTATCTGTTTTCGCGTTGTCTGTATTTTTAGCCGCTGCCCAAGATTCACCGGACACGCGAGGCAACACGGCGAATATGCAAATGTCTGGAATGAACGCCGCCGGGGAACAGTTGATGAATCTCTCTTCCGGCACTAGCATGCAGCCCGAATCGTGGTCGATGCCGATGAAGATGGTGAGCGCCGATGGATGGAACCTGATGTTCATGGGGCAGGCGTTCCTGGTCGAAACGGATCAGGTAAGCCCGCGCGGCGGAGACAAGTTCTACTCGTCGAGCGCGGGCATGTTCAGAGCCGGACATGACTTTGGCCGCGGGAGCCTTCTGTTCGATATGATGCTGAGCCTGGATCCGCCGACGATCACGGAGCGCCGCTATCCCGAGTTGTTCCAGACTGGAGAGACAGCTTTTAGCAAGCCGTTGGTGGACGCACAGCATCCGCACAATTTCATCATGGCGCTGGGCGTTCACTACGCGCGTTCAATTGCCGAGGACACTGTGCTTCAGTTTTACGTCGCGCCGGTAGGAGATCCGGCGTTAGGGCCAGTGGCGTTTCCCCATCGTGCGTCGGCATCAGAGATTCCGCAAGCGCCGCTCGGGCATCACTGGCAGGATTCTACGCACATTGCGTACGATGTGGTAACAGCCGGTGTGCTTTACAAAAAATTTCGGCTGGAAGCCAGTGGATTCTATGGCACCGAACCCGGTGAGAATCGGTGGATCATCGATTCAGGACCGATCAACTCGTGGTCGACGCGCCTGTGGTTCTTGCCCGGCAGAAACTGGGCGGCGCAGATTTCTGTCGGACGGCTGGCGCGGCCGGAGCGACAGATACCCGGCGATGTCGTCCGGTCGACTGCGTCGGTTGAATACAATCGGCCGATCGGCGATTCCGGCTGGGCGACCAGCCTGATCTGGGGCCGCAATCACGAAATTCTGGCGCACCGAAATTTGAATTCGTACCTCCTGGAATCGGTGCTGCCATTTGCCCGCAAGAATTTCTTAACCGGCCGCGCCGAACTGGTGGATAAAGACGAGCTATTCGCCGATCAGCCATCGCGCGAAGCGACAGTGGACCGAACGGTTGGCAGCACGTTTCGCATCGGCGCTTATACGTTGGGCTACACGCGCGATATTGGAGTTTTCAAAAGCACGGAGACCGGGATCGGCGTAAACTTCACGGCATACACGACGCCCGACGCGATCAAGCCGTACTATGGCGAGCACCCGACGGGTTGGAATGTATTTCTTAGGCTCCGCTACAAGCCATAGCACACTGCGCCACTGCCCTAACGTTTTGAAACTTTCGGCTGGAACAGGATGCCGCGAGGTATGGAATTTCGACACGGTCAGGATCCATCGAGAGAAGTTATGTCGTTGAAGCGATTGTGGCGGGGGCGTCGGTATTGCGATTGCTGTTTCGGGCGCTGTCTATGGGATGCGCAAGAGTGCTTGCGGTCGCGGTATTGACCCTCGGGGCGTGTGCTGCACAGACTCACGAACCGGCTTCTCAACCCTATGAATTACAGGACGGCAAGACCTACATCAAAAATACGTTCTCGCCTGGAGCAATTGGCGCGGCGGGATTAGGTGCGTCCGTCACGCAAGGAACCAACACGCCGGGTGAATGGGGACAGGGTGCAGAGGGATTCGCCAAGCGCTTCGGTTCGGCGATCGGCAAACATGTTGTAAAACGCGCGATCCAATATCCCGTAGCGAAAATCTTTCATGAGGAACTTAGCTATCGCCGTTCCGACAAAACCAGATTTGGTTCACGGCTAAAGTACGCGCTAGAAAGTACGGTCATTACGCATAAGACAACGGACGGAAAGCCGACGGTGGCGAAAAGCGAGATTGCGAGCGCATTCGGCAGCGGCTTGATCTCCCGTCTGTGGCAGCCGGCGAGCACGCGAACCATCGGCCTGGGATTCACATCCGGCGGAATCACGCTCGGCGTGGACGCCGCTGGAAATGTGCTGCGCGAGTTCTGGCCCGAGATCCGGCATCCCCACACGCATGGAGTGAACCCCTCGCGTCCCAACTCACAAACGTCAGGGACTGAACTTCTTGAGACGGAACTTCCCGAAGTTGAACACTAGGATTCCGGGGGAATCGCGGCGGTTTGCATCCCCGCACTTTCCAGTGGTGCTATGCTGAGAACTCCAGAACGGGTCCATCAGACCAACCTGCCTGGCGCCTATGTCCGATTTGAGCTACACGACGCCCAGCGGAATCACCGTCACTCGAGCCACGTCTGCGATTTCCTACAAAAAGGGCCTGAAGCACCTGTTGCACAAACTGGACCGGTATCGCGGGATTTATCTTTCCTCGGGCTACGAATACCCAGAACGCTACTCGCGCTGGGACGTTGCGTCCCTGTGCCCGCCGCTGGAGATTATTGGCGCGGGGCGCGATGTCGAATTTCGTCCGCTGAACCAGCGCGGCCAAACGCTGAGCCGGTTGATTCGGCCGGTTGTTGAGACCCATCCGCATTGGGATGAGTTCACCCCTCGCGACGATGGGAGTCTGCACGGCCATCTGAAGCCGCTGCCCGCGCTGTTTCCCGAGGAGGAACGCAGCAAGCAACCGTCCGCGTTCAGCATTCTGCGAACGCTGATTCAAGAATTCACGAGTCCGGCCGACACGCGGCTCGCATTGGTGGGAGCCTTCGGATACGATCTGCTGTTCCAGTTCGATCCGATCGAGCTGAAGCTCCCTCGGGACGGCCACAAGGATCTGCACCTATTTCTGTGCGACGACATTTACTACATGGATCGCAAGAAAGAGCAGATCGAGCGGTTCCGTTATGATTTCTCGCGAGACGGCGTTTCGACGGCAGGGCTTCCTTGCACGGGCGCTGCAATTCGGAAGGCAGCCAAGCGCCCGGCGGATGAAATTCACGCCGATCATGCACCCGAAGAATACATGGCAAATGTCGAAGCTGTGCGCGAGGGCATGCGGCAAGGCGACTACTACGAAGTAGTGCTGCGCCAAACGTTTCAGGCGAATTTCTCGGACAGTCCATCCGAACTGTTTGAGCGTATCCAGCACGCCAGCCCGAGTCCATATGAGTTTTTCTTGCAACTCGGCGAGGAGCAACTGATCGGCGCGTCGCCCGAGATGTTCGTGCGCGTGGAAGGTAGTCGCGTTGAAACGTGCCCGATTGCGGGAACTGCGCGGCGGACCGGCGAACCGTTGCGCGACGCACAGGCGATCCGGGAGCTGTTGAACTCGACCAAGGAAGAATCTGAGCTCACGATGTGCACCGACGTGGACCGCAATGATAAATCGCGCGTGTCGGTGCCGGGTTCGGTGAAAGTGATCGGGCGGCGGCTGATCGAATCCTATGCGGGCGTGTTTCACACCGTCGATCATGTCGAGGGTGCGCTGCAGCCGGGCTTCGATTCACTGGACGCGTTCTTGACCCATATGTGGGCCGTGACCATCATCGGCGCACCGAAAAAGGCGGCGGCGCAGGCCATTGAGAATCTCGAAAAGGATGCGCGCGGGTGGTACGGCGGTGCGGTTGGCATGCTCTCGATGCACGGCGACATCAACACCGGAATCCTGATCCGCACCATTCATTTGCGCGACGGTATCGCGCGTTATGGAGCGGGTGCGACCTTGCTCTACGACTCTGTGCCGGAGCTGGAAGAACAGGAAACGCGGATGAAGGCAACTGGATTTTTCCGCGCGCTGCGGCCGGCGTCCGCGACGGTTGCGGTGGCTAGCGAACCGGCCAGGCGCGGCGCGGGTGTGAAGCTGCTGTTGATCGATAACGACGATTGCTTCATCCATACGCTCTCCAACTATGCGCGCCAGACCGGGGCGGAGGTGGTTACCTATCGCGCTGGGCTGCCAACGGGGATGATCGCGAAAATCGATCCGGATCTGATCCTGATCTCCCCCGGTCCCAAGCGGCCGGAAGATTTCGGCGTGCCGGACGTCGTGAGGTTCGCGGCCAAGGCAGGCATTCCGCTGTTCGGCGTGTGCCTGGGCCTGCAAGGGATCGTGGAGGCGTTCGGCGGCGAGTTGGGCGTGTTGGATTATCCGATGCACGGCAAGCCTTCGACGATCCGCCATCGAAATATCGGCGCGTTCGAAGGGCTGCCCGAGCGATTCCAGGTGGGTCGTTATCATTCCCTGTTCGCGCGCAGGGAAACTTTTCCGTTGTGCCTGGAAGTGACTGCGGAATCGGAAGACTGCGTCATCATGGGCGTGCGCCATCGCGAGCTGGCGATCGAAGGCGTGCAGTTCCATCCGGAATCGATGCTGACGCTCGACGGCAACTGCGGACTGCGCCTGATTGAGAACGTTGTAGCGCACGCGTCGGGGATGCGTCAGGCATCAGTAAAACTCTAGATTTTCGCGGACGCCAACGGTCCGCTGTGTTACCTTAGGACGAATCTGAAAGAATCGTAAGGTCTTTGCTCTTTGCGGCAGCCTTGAGTATAGGAAGGGTACTAGGTGTCGTAGAGCTTGCGAGATTCGGGCGAAGTCCGGCAGACTGAAAAGGAAACTCGATGCAATTCTTTGATCCCTCCGACATCCTGTTTATCATAGTGGTGCTCTCCATCGCGGTCCTGCTGATCAACAGCGGCGGGGGCGGCGGGCATCGAGCTCACGTTCCAGTAACACCGTAGCTCCCCAGGTCAAACTCCTTCCAGTTTTCTGATGCCCTCAGCCATCGTCATTGGCGGCGGTCTAGCCGGACTCGCGGCTGCGGCAGCGCTGGGCGACGCGGGATTCGACGTGGATCTCTTCGAGGCGCGAGCATTTCTGGGCGGACGTGCCACATCCTATACGATCCCCGGCGACGGCGGCGACAACGGGGTTATCGACAACTGCCAGCACATCCTGCTGCGCTGTTGCGTAAACCTGATGGATTTCTACCGCCGGCTGGGCGTTGCGGACCGGATCCAGTTCTTCAAGAAGTTTTATTTCATCGAGCCGGGTGGACGCACATCGGCGCTCAGCGCGGGCCGGCTGCCCGCGCCGCTGCATTTTACAGAAAGCTTCTGGACACTGGATTTCCTCGGAATCGGCGATAAAATCGGCATCGCCCGCGCAATGCTTGCGATTCGAAGAGAGCATGGACGGCGCACCGATCTCGATCGAATCAGCATGCTGGATTGGCTGCGCGAGAAACGGCAGACCGAGCGCGCGATTCGCCGCTTCTGGAATCAGGTGCTCGTGAGCGCGATCAATGAAGATCTGGATCGGATGGCAGCAGCGCACGGCTTTCAAGTCTTCTGGCTAGGATTTCTCGCGCGCTCGAATTCCTACGAGATGGGTGTGCCGGCGGTGCCGCTGGCCGAACTTTACAGTTCCGATGCATGGAAGCGGATCGGCAATGTGCGGCTGCATCCGCGCGCTGGCGCAGATTCAGCGGCGGCGGAGAACGGATCGATTCGCGGCGTGACCGTCCAGGGCGAGCAGCAGGCGGCGGATTATTACATCTCGGCGCTGCCGTTCGAGCGCGTCGGAGCAATATTTCCCCAAGTGGAGATTGCCCAGAACCGCTTCGAGCATTCGCCCATCACGGGCATTCATCTGTGGTTCGATCGCAGCGTAACGCAGCTCGAGCATGCGACGCTGCTCGACCGGACCGTGCAGTGGATGTTCAACAAATCCGGCGGCCGCTACATCGAGGTGGTGATCAGTGCGTCACGCGAACTGGTGGAGATGGGCCGCAACGACGTGATCGATCTGGCGGTGCGCGAGCTGGGCGAGTTTTTCCCCCGTGTTCGTGAGGCTAAGCTCGAGAAGGCGCACGTGGTGAAAGAAGTGCGCGCGACGTTTTCGCCCAAGCCTGGCGTCGAAGCGCTGCGGCCGCAAAGCGCGACAAAATTGTCCAATCTTTTTCTAGCCGGCGACTGGACGCGCTCAGGCTGGCCGGCGACCATGGAGGGCGCGGTGAGAAGCGGTTATCTGGCCGCCGAGGCGGTGACTCGCGCGGCAGGCGCACCGCGGCAATTCCTGCTTGCCGATATCGCGTAAAATCATTGGAGTTATGCCGAAATCGCTGGCGAAAAGTTTCGAGGCGCCGATCGAGCGGGACAACTCGCCTTTGAAGTGGTTGATCGTGCGGATTCCTTTCGATGCGGCGAAATTCTGGGGCAAGCGCGGGCAGATCAAAGTGCGCGGCGAGATCAACGGATTCGCCTTTCGCACTACGTTGTTCCCAACGGGCGACGGTCGTCATGTGCTGGTGGTGAACAAGCGAATGCGGACCGGCGGACGGACAGACCTGGGCGTGACAGCGCGGTTTCGCATGGAGATCGATACGGAGAAGAACGTTCTGGCGACGCCGGCGGAACTCGAAGGCTTGCTCAGCGAAGACAAGACGCTGCGGCGGTGGTACGACCGCGAGTTAACGGAATCGACGCGCAACGAGATCGTCAAGTGGGTGTGCGGTGTGAAAAGCGCGGAAGCCCGGTTGCGAAGGGCGCAGCAGATCACTGAGCGGCTGCTCGCGACAATGGACGCCGAGCGCGACCTTCCGCCCATGATTGCTATGGCGTTCGCGCGTGATCGGGCTGCATCCGAGGGTTGGCAGAAAATGCCGCCTTCACACCGGCGCCGTCACCTGATGGCGGTGTTTTATTACCAGAGTCCCGAAGCGCGAGGCCGGCGCTTGGCCAAAGTCCTGGCCGATTCGCGCGCATACGTTGAGAAGCGCCATAAATCGCAACCCTAGGACTTGGCCGGCGCGGGTATCATGAAAGAATGCGGGGTTTGATTTTATTTCTGTCGTTGGCGTTGGTTCTTCCGGCGGCGGGGCCGGAGATGACCACTCTCACTATCCACGTCACTACGCAGTCGGGCAAACCGGTCCCGGACGCCAGCGTGGTTGTCAAATTCGTGCAGGGGCGATCGAAGGTGAAGCTCGGGAAAAAAATTCGGACCGAATACGAGCTGCACTCTAACCAGGAGGGAATCGCGAAGACCCCGCCCATTCCGCAGGGCACCATTCTGGTTCAAGTGATCGCCAAGAATTACCAGACCTTCGGTCAGAATTTCGATGTGGATCAAGACGAGAAGACGTTGGATGTGGTCTTGAGTCCGCCGCAGCCGCAGTACACGGCGCACTAACGGCTGCGACGGCTATCGAACCGCGGCGATGCAGTCGATTTCGACACCGACATCGCGCGGTAGCCGCGCTACCTGAACAGTGGAACGCGCCGGGTGCTGCGCGGCAAAGTATCTGGCGTAGACTTCGTTCATCTTGGGAAAGTCGGCCATATCGCGCAGGAAGACGCTAGTCTTGAGAACCGTTTCGAACGACGCGCCACAAGCCTCGAGCACCGCCTTCAAGTTTTCAAAAACGCGCTCGGTTTGCGCGACGATGTCGCCGTCGACGATCTGGCCGGTGGCTGGATCGAGCGGAATTTGCCCGCTCAGGTAGGCGATGCCGGCGTGCACGATGGCTTGAGAGTACGGGCCGATGGCTTTCGGCGCCGCGTCCGATGCAATGATTGTTTTCATAGCTCCAGTGTGCCGACCAGGCGCTGGACCTGGTCGAGCTTTTCTTCTTTCAGGTACGCATCCAGCTCGCGCGCGATGCGGGCGGGTGCTTCGGGATCCCAGAAATTCGCGGTGCCCGCCTGGACTGCCGACGCGCCCGCGATCAGGAATTCGGCCGCATCTTCTCCGCTGCGTATGCCCCCCAGTCCGATTACAGGGATCCGAACAGCGCGGGAGGCCTCCCAAACGAAACGCAGAGCGATGGGCTTGATCGCGGGTCCGGACAAGCCTCCGAACCCAGTGCCGATGCGCGGCCGGCGCGTGTGCGGATCGATCGCCAGGGAGACGAAGGTGTTCACCAGGCTGATGGCGTCCGCTCCGCTTTGCTCGGCAGCTTGTGCCAGCGGTTCGATGCGGCTGACGTTAGGCGATAACTTCACGATGAGCGGACGCCGCGCGATCGGGCGGACGATCTTCACCAGTTCGCTCAGGAGCACTGGATCATTCGAGAAATAAATGCCGCCTTCCTTGGTATTGGGGCAGGACACATTGAGCTCGTAGCCAGCGATGCCTTCGGCGTCCTCAAGAATGCGAATCACTTCGGCGTAGTCGGCTGGCGAGTAGCCGAAGACGTTGACGAAAATCGCGGGCCGGAGTCGGCGCAAGTGAGGAAGCTTTTCGACGACGAAGGCGCGCGCGCCGATGTTCTGAAGACCGATCGAGTTGATCATCCCGCCTTCGGTCTCGTACAAACGGGGAGGAGGGTTACCGCCGATGGGCTCCCGCGAGAGGCCTTTCACGACGATGCCGCCGATGGCGTTCAGGTCGACGACGTCCGTGAACTCGATGCCGTATCCGAACGTCCCCGATGCGGCCAACACCGGGTTCTGAAGATCGATGCCGCACAGAGTGGTCCTCAGCCGGTCCATTGCGTTCAAGATAACATTCGGAAGCCAAGCGCGATTGCACAGGAGGGTTCGGGAAACGTAGAGCGAATACAGGACGGGCGCGGTGCCAGGTGGAAAGGCGCTAGGGCATCTTACTTATGCAGTATTGAGTAGAACCTCCGATTCAGGGAATATGGCAGAGCCTTCGAAAGGCATCCCGGGGCCGGGCCGCCCCTGGTTGCATTCCCTGGCGACGAAGTTCTCGATCTTTTCCGCCACACTTACTCTTTGGATTGGCGTCACGATCGTGGCGTTTGATTTGCGGCACGATGCCTTCGACACAGGCAAAGGCTTTCTGCTGGTCGTGGTCATATTGTTGGTTTCGGCGGCGATCGCCCGGTTTGCAACGCGGCTGCTGGCGCGCCCGCTCGCGCGTCTCGAAAATGGGATTCGCGATGTTGAAAACGGCAAGCTCGAGCCAATCGAAGTGAGCCAGACCGGCGACGAGATTCAGTTTCTGGGCGAGAGCTTCAATCGGATGATTATGGGGCTGGCCTCTTCTGAAAAGCAGATTCGCGAGAATCGCGAACTGCTCGAGAAGAGAATCCACGATCGAACCAGCCGGCTCGAGCAGGCCATGCGTTCGGCGCAGAAGGCGAACGAAGCGAAGACCGAGTTTCTGGCCAACGTTTCGCACGACCTCCGCACACCGATGAACGGGGTGCTGGGAATGTTGGACATCACGCTCGATCATGAGCTGCCGCCTGAAGTGCGCGAGCAGTTGCAAACGGCGCACCGCTGCGCTCGCTCGTTGCTGCTGCTGCTCAACGACATTCTGGACATGTCCAAGATCGAAGCCGGTAGAATGACACTCGAAAAAATCTCGTTCGATATCCGGACGCTACTTGAAGACTGCATCAAGTCGCATCAGGCGAAGGCCGCGGAAAATCGCGTGGAGCTGCGATTCGAGGTTTCGCCTGAGGTGCCCGAGCAAATCGTGGGCGACCCGCTCCGCATCCGGCAGATTCTGTGGAATCTGATTGGGAACGCTGTGAAGTTCACCGAAGACGGAGCGGTGACGGTGTGGATCTGCCACCAATCCGCGAGTGAAGGCGCGGCGTCGATGCTTGAAATCACGGTTCAAGATACCGGAACCGGAATTCCAGCGGACAAACTGCTCTCGATTTTCGAAAAATTCACCCAAGCCGATGGCAGCGTCACCCGAAGATTCGGCGGCACGGGTCTCGGTCTGGCGATCACCAAGAAGCTGGTGGAGCTGCATCACGGCGAGCTGCGCGTCGAAAGCGAGCTTGGGTACGGCAGCACGTTCACCGCGACACTTCAGTACGACGCCCAGGACGCACCTCAGGAGTTGGCGCTATCGTCCGCCGCAGCTCCAATCAAGGCGGCATTCGACCGCGCGCGGATTCTCGTGGTGGAAGACAATCGAGTGAATCAGAAGGTTGTGACGGCGGTCCTCGCCAAGCGAGGGTACGCGATCGAGCTGGCGAACGACGGGCGCGAGGCGCTGGCCAAGCTCGAGCAAATGGGACCCTTCGACCTGATCCTGATGGATGTGCAAATGCCGGTGTTGGACGGGTTAGAAGCCACGCGCACCATCCGCAGGGATCCGCGCTGGAGAACAGTGCCGGTTATCGCCATGACCGCACACGCTATGACAGGCGATCGGGAAATCTGCCTCGAAGCTGGCATGAACGCGTACGTTTCGAAGCCGGTCTCGCCGGACCATCTGCTTCAGGTGATGGATGAGTACCTCGTTCATAGGCCCGCTGAATCAGGTGCGGAGTCTACGCTCACGGCAGATTTCGCTCGCCAAGGCGGCGGTGTTTGAGCCCGTTGACCGCAGCGCGATGCGGAACTGCCAGACAGGCAAGCGGCGTTGGCCAACCTTAGTTGGCGAATTTGGACGCGCGATTCACGCTGCGGATTACGAGGCGGCGAGGATCGAGCAGGTGCTGCGGCTTGAAATTGCGGGCCGACCAGCGGCAGCCGGGCTCGAATTCGATACCCAGGAAATAGCCGATCTCGCGATAAACGCAATAGCGCACCTTGCCGAGCAACTCGCCTTTGGGGTAGCTGATCCGTACATCGGTCTGAAGAGGAACGGGCTGGTCGAACTGGAGACAGGCGCCAGAGAGCGAAATGTCTTCAAGGTTCGCGACACCTTTACGGATGCGGCCGGTCTTGTCCTTCCAGTGCACGTCCACCATGTCCGCGCAAAGCAACCGAGTTTCAATACGCCTATCGAACATATACTTCTTATCGGCGTGGTCTGGGGGAGTCATTATGCGCTAAACTGGGTGAAAATTACCTACCAGGGACTTATACTAGAGTACCATTGCAGACCGAGGGCTATACTTACTAACAGTTACCCTCACTCAAGACGGAGCGTGAGCAACTGATTTCAAGGCTCCTCCGTAGCGGGTAGCGCAACAATCGCATGGCCCGGCAAGCATTGATTCTGGTAGGGGCGGTTTCGGTCTTCGGTGTACTGCTTCCCTGGTACAAAGGGCTGACGATGCTTCAGCCAATAGTTGTATTGGCGTATGCTTTGATGGCGGTGTTATTCGTAGCCCCCGCGGCGTCTGAATTCTGGTCGTCTTTGGACAGTCCGGCGGGGGCCGGTGCGACCGTGAGGAGATTGTTAGGGATCGTGGGATATGGGTGGGGAGTCGCGATTGGGATGCTTGCTACCGCAATTGTAACGGTGAACATGGTGTATCGTAGCCCGCGGTTGCTGATTCCTCCAGAGCCGTTTCTCGGGTCGGCCCTTGTCTTGAGTCTTACGGCCTCGATTGCCGTAGCTGAACTTTGCGCGTTGTTGGCACGACGTTATTCGGCGGGGATGGCGAAGTCGACCGTGCGCACCTTACTCCTTCTGATTTTGCTGGGGCTGGTGTTCGGCTCGCGCGTTCTTCCGGAGTCCTGGCAGATCGAACTGGCGGACCTCACAACACGGCGTGCACTTACGGCGCTTGCCTGGAGGGGATCGGTGGTTTGCGCCGCGCTTTCCGGACTCGGTTTGGTCCTTTTGTTGCGCGGCGGACGACCGGGGCCGGATGCAGTTGCGAGTTGAGGAAGGCACTTCCGCGGGGCATTCTGCACATTGGAAGCGCCGGGCTTTTTCAGAAACTCACGCCACAACGCAAGTCTGCGGCGTGTTCTCTTCCGCGCCTGGAAGCCGCAGCCCGCTGTGGCGCTTCTGCTAAGATACGGGTGTTAGAAAATCCCTCCTAGGAGGCTGATGAGCAAAGAAGATAGTATCGAAGTGACCGGAACCGTAGTTGAAAAATTTCCGAGCGGCCTGTTCAGCGTGCAGTTGGATCAAGATCGCACCGTGCTGGCGCACTTGGCCGGTAAGCTGCGCCGGAATCGGATTCGCGTGCTGGCCGGCGATCGAGTAACTCTGGAACTCTCGCCGTACGATCTAACCAAAGGACGAATCACCTACCGGCACAAGTAGAACATCCTTCCGCTTAGCCCCCTGCAGCCGGGGCACTGTTAACCATGCGAAAGATCCTACTGATCTTCGGTACCCGGCCAGAGGCGATCAAGCTCTGCCCAGTGGTTCGCAATCTCCGCGAACACCCCTCCCGCTTCGAAGTCACCGTATGCGTCACCGCGCAGCATCGAGAAATGCTCGATCAGGTCTTGGACGCTTTCGACGTGCGGCCAGATCACGATCTGGACCTGATGCTGCCGGGGCAGACGCTATTTCAATCGACGTCGCGAATTCTGGCGGGACTCGAACGGGTATTCGTCGCTGAGCAACCCGACATGGCGATCGTGCAGGGAGATACGACGAGCACTTTCTGCGGCGCCTTGGCAGCGTTTTACCTGAACATTCCCGTGGCGCACGTGGAGGCGGGCTTGAGAACAGGCGATCTCCGGCAGCCATTTCCGGAGGAGATGAATCGTGTGCTAACGTCGCATCTCACAAGTCTGCACTTTGCGGCCACCGAACAAGCGGCCGGAAACTTAAGGCGCGAAAACGTAAATCCTGGTTCGATCCTTGTCACGGGGAACACGGGCATCGACGCGGTCTTGTACGTGCGCGATGAGCTGGCTCAAGGACGACTGCGAGGCCGTGATTGGACGGAATTGGATCCGAATAAGAAGCTGATCGTGGTGACCGCTCACCGGCGGGAGAGCTTTGGCGAAGGTTTCGAACGCATCTGCCGCGCGCTCGCAGAAATCGCGAATCGCCATGACGTTCAGATCGTCTATCCGGTGCATCCGAACCCGAACGTACGAGATCCGGTGCAACGTTATCTGGCGGGCCATCACAATATTCGGCTCATCCAGCCGCTCTCGTACGTGCCTTTTGTCGATTTGATGCGGCGCGGCTACATCCTGATCACGGATTCGGGCGGGATTCAGGAGGAAGGACCGTCGCTCGGCAAGCCGATCCTGGTTTTGCGCGAGAAGACGGAGCGGCCTGAGGCGGTCGAGGCGGGGACCGTTAAGCTGGTGGGCACGGACGAAGCGAAAATCGTGCAGGAAGCGACGCGCTTGATCGAGGATCGGGAGGTTTACGAAGCGATGGCGCGCGTTCACAATCCGTACGGGGACGGAAAAGCGTGCCCCCGTATTTCGGACGCAATTCATTCATTCCTTTCGAAAAAAAGCTACTAGATTTTTGCCCATGACCTAGCTCGGGGAACGAGCGGCGCGTTCTTCGGGCCATACTTGGAATCGAGGTAGAAAACCTTCTCGACATTATGCGAAATCATTCCAAACCAAGTGAATCGGTATCCGCGGGAGCGCTTTCGGGCACGGGCTGCCTGTTTGTCGAGGAAGCTCATTGGACAGGCGCGGGCGATTGGAGCGATCGCGCCGTGCATCGAGCTTTATCGCTCGCGTCTGGCACCTGAAGGAAGACCGGCTGGAGTCTTTCTTTT
This sequence comes from Bryobacteraceae bacterium, assembly GCA_035631275.1. Lineage (GTDB taxonomy): Bacteria > Acidobacteriota > Terriglobia > Bryobacterales > Bryobacteraceae > Palsa-89. Next base: position 999 of record DASQJA010000147.1, on the reverse strand, counting down.
GCTCGGTCCGACGGGTACCGGCAAAAACGCGCACGGCGGGGGCGCTAGCGGAAGTACTGCACAACAGTTCGAAAAAGCTGCTGCGGATTGACTGCGGGGAATTCCAGATGGAGCAGGAGGTCATGAAATTAGTGGGCCGCCTCCGGGATCTGGGGCATCGAGAGACGCAACCGGTTCTAACGCAGCAGAAGCTGAACGCTGCGGCCAGTGAAGGGTGCGATTTGGCGATCGTACTGTTCGATGAGATCGAGAAGGCCGCGCCGTCGATGACCAGGCTGTTGCTGGGGGTGTTGGACAAAGGGACCCTGCGTTTGGGCGACGGCACAATGGTGAATTTCGAGAAGACAGTGATTTTCCTGACGAGTAATCTCGGCTCGCGCGAGATGAATACGAAATTGCATCCGGACTTTGGGGTTTGAATTATTGATGCCGAGAAAGGATCGGAGCTCAAAGCTGGAAGCCGTCGGCGCGCATGCGGTCCGCAAGAGCCTGCCGCGGAGTTTATCAACCGGATCGACGAAATAGTTACCTATCGGCCGCTGGGGCCGGAGAGGCTGTCAGCGATTCTGGATTCGCAGATCCGGGAATTGCAGGATCACATCGAGCGGCGGCTGGGCGCGGAGACATTCCAGTTGGAAGTTTCGTCGCGGGGCGCGGAAGTTTTTGCTGCAAAAGGGCACCAGCGCGGAATACGGAGCCGGGAATAGCGGCGTTGTGTGTTCAGCGCTACTTGATCCAGCCGCTGGCAACATTGGTGGCAGCCGGGGAAGTGGGTCCCGGCACCGTGATTCGCGCGGACCTGGATGCGCACCGGCAGCGCCTCGTACTGGCAGGTTGCGATCAGCGAGTTGCATCGGCGTGTTAGTCTCGAAGGCGACTGGCCGGCACCCTCTACATTGTCGCGACGCCAATTGGCAATCTCGAAGACGCTAGTATGCGCGCGTTGCGGGTCCTTCGGGAATCTGATTTGATCGCTTGCGAAGACACGCGGCAGACGCA
>DASQJA010000146.1:0-19714 GCA_035631275.1 Bryobacteraceae bacterium | reverse complement strand
GCGCCGCATGATCGATACTCGCACCCGCGACTACGATCAGCTCGGAACCGTTTGGCTCCCGCTCCCTCATCTGCTAACCCTCACTCTGGTCTGGAACGATTCGCTCTGGCGCAGCGGGCTCGCGGGCGCCATACCCTCTGCAATCTGTTTCGTGATCGCCGGATCTTTCCTCTTCGCCGCCATGCGCCGCGCCACTGGATCCGCTGCCGCGTCTTTCGCCTCGCTTGGAATCTTCGCGCTGAATCCAAACCTGCTCTACATGCAATCCACGCCCATGACTGAACCTGTCATGCTCGCCGCCTTCGCAGCCCTGCTGTATTTCACTGTCCTTTTTCGGCAGACCCAATCTTGGAGCGCGGTTGCGGCCGCCGGCATCGCAGCCTTCGCCGCCTCCATGACGCGCTACGAAGGTTGGTTTGTGATTCCCTTTGCCACCGCGTACTTTGTCTTCACCGCGCGATCGCGCAATCTTGCCGTTGCTGGTGTCTTCACGGCCATTGCCGCCGCAGGCCCGTTGTTTTGGTTCGCTCACAACTGGTTCGTCTATAGCAACGCCTTGGAATTTTTCAATGGGCCCTATTCGGCAAAAAGCATCTACCAGCTCGCGCTCAGCCAGCACGTTCAACCATACCCGGGCGATCACGATTGGCGAAAGGCTTGGCTGTTCTACCGCACGGCGGTCCACCTGTGTGTTGGCTGGGGCGCGATCGGCGCAGCCTTCATGGGAATTTTCGCCGCGGTCTGGAAGCGCGTCCTCTGGCCGGTCTTGTTCGCCGCCTTGCTGCCTGTCTTCTATCTGTGGAGCATGCACTCCGGCAGTACGCCCATCTACGTTCCCCAACTCTGGTTCGGCAGCTACTACAACACCCGCTATGCATTGGCCGCCCTTCCTTTGCTGGCGATCGCGGGTGGCGCGTTCGTGCTCTTTTCCCCCGTCCGCTGGCGCCCTTATCTTGCCGTGGCCCTCGTGCTCTTATCCGTACTGCCGTGGCTCGTCAGGCCGTCGCCCGACCAGTGGATTTGCTGGAAGGAATCTCAGGTCAACTCCGCCGCACGACGCGCCTGGACCAGCGCGGCTGCCGACTTCTTAGCTCGGCAATACCAGCCAGGCCAAGGCATTTTCACCAGCTTCGGCGACCTGACTGGAATTTTCCGCAGCGCCGGAATTCGGCTCAGCGAAACAGTCCATCAAGGAAATGTTTTAGCTTGGATTTCGGCTACCGGCCGCCCCGACCTCTTCCTGCGCCAGCGTTGGGTTGTCGCCATCGCGGGCGACGACGTTTCTAAGACCGTTGAACAAGCTACTCGCGGCGGCGGACCACGCTATCATCTGGTACAAAGCGTCGCCGTCCCGCACGCTCCCGTAATCGAAATCTATAGACGCGACGATACATGATCATTTCCTTCACCAAAGCGCACGGCGCCGGAAACGACTTTCTGCTCAGTTGGGCGAATTCCGTTCCACCGGGCGATCTGGCCCAAATGGCCCGCGCCATCTGCGATCGCCACACCGGCGTTGGCGCTGACGGTTGGATCCTCATCAGCGGCACGAGCATTCGCCTGTTTAATGCCGATGGCAGTGAGCCGGAAATGTCCGGAAACGGCACTCGCTGCGCCACGGCCTTGCTGATCGACTCTGGAGCGGTCAACGATCAAGTGACGCTCACCACCGGCGCCGGCCCGAAACACGTGCGGCTGCTCGCGCGTCGCGGCCGACATTTTGTCTTCGAAATGAACATGGGCAAGCCGGCGTTCGATCCGGAGCAGCTCCATTTCCTTCTGCCGCTCAGAGCCGGGCAGCAAGAAGTAACTATCCTCGACGTCGGCAATCCGCAATGTGTCGTGTTCGTCGATGAATTTCCCTCCAACTGGGAAGCTCTCGGCGCCGAAATCGAAGCGCATCCCCACTTCCCCAAACGCACGAACGTCTCTTTCGTACGCCCGCTCGATCCGCACACCATCGACGTTCGGTTCTACGAGCGCGGCGCCGGCGTGACGCTTAGCTCGGGAACCGGCTCGACTGGTGCAGCTGTGGCAGCAATTCTCCGCAAACTGGTCTCGAGCCCGGTCGAAGTTCGAACTCCCGCCGCCGAAACCCTGAGCCTTCGTTGGGATGATTCCGTGTTTCTCACCGGACCCGCCGAAATCATCGCCGTCGGCGAGTTCTTCTTGCCGTCCTGCGAGAATTCCATCCCCAATTAAAAGTAGGGCTTTATAGCCGCGAACTCGGCTTCGAATTGCTCCAAGACGATTGCCAGGTGAATCCCGAGACCCAAAACGTCGGGCAATTCCGGTAGTCCGTCCTGATTCGTCTCGTAAACACTCACCGTTGAGCCCATCCTCTCCAAGTATCGATCGGCGACGTTGATCACGCGGCTTAGCGCTACCTGCTCCCCACGCCCCGAGGCGGGATCCTGCTCGAGGGTCTTATGAAATCGAACGGCCCCCTGAATCGGTTCCGGCAGGTTCCAGACCGCAAGACCGTCGGCCGAAAGCTCGCTGTGAGAGATTCCGAGAACCTGTACTTTATATTCCGCCGCCCATCGCTCGCCCTGGCGGCAAAGCAACGCAATCTGCTTGAATTCATCCGGACAGCCAAGTGCCACCAGAAGCCAACCGAGGTCATGAAAAAGCCCCGCCGCGAAGGCCCCCTCGGCATACTCGATTCGCAGTTTCTGCGCCAGCAGATCCGCCAGGATCGCGACTCCAACCGAGTGCAGGTTGAAACTCGCCATCGACCATCCGGGCGGCGCTTTCACCTGCTTCCACATGCGCGCTACAGACATGCTCAATGTAGCGTTGCGAAGTTTATTGACGCCCAGCAGGGAAACAGCGTGTCGAACTGAATTCACCGTTCCCGGAAAGCTGTAGAGCGCCGAATTGACCAGCTTCAAAATGTTGCCGGCTAAAACTGTGTCTTTTTCGATCAGGTCCGCGAGTTTGGCGAAAGAGACGTCTTCTTGAGCCAGATTCGCCATCAGCCGGTTCAAAATCGGGGAAAACGGCGGGAGCTCGCCTAAAACGCGGAGAGCCCGTTCGCGAGCCTTAGGTAGCGCTGCCCGATGCTGGCACAACCGTCTTATCGGCGGACGGGGCGTACTCTTGAGTCCCCTGTCTTATACCCGGCCGCAGCGAAACTTAATGTTTCGAACCGCTGCCGTTCCTCCCACGCCGCAAAGCGTCGATCAAACCCTGAAGTTTGACCTGTGCATCAGCGAGTTCCCGCTGCGCTTTCGCCAACTCCTTCATGCTCTCGCCCTGCTTTACGATCATCTTCATCCCGGCCGTGATCAGCTTCTGAATCGCCTTCATCTGGCGGTCCGTCTTGGCCTGTTGCTGCGCGATCGCTGCGTGCTCCTCAGCCTGCTGTTTCTCATAGCGCGCCTGCTGCTCGCGCATTGCGGCCATCTGCACTTCGGCTTTGGCCTGCTGCTGGAGAATGAACTCCATCGTCCGTTCAACGTTCATGGTGTGCCTCAACGCCTCGCGCCATGCCCATTAGCGCCCCGCCGTAGAGCTTCAATCAAACATTGCAGCTTCACTTCGGTAACCTTTTGCGCTTCTGTTAGCTGCTTGATGCTTTCGCCCTGCTTGACGCTCATCTTCATCCCGGCGGTGATCAGCTTTTGAATTGCTTTATCTGCCGATCGATTTCGGCGTGCTCCTCAGCGTGCTGTTTCTCATAACGCGCCTGCTGCTCGGGCAGGGCGGCCATCTGCACTTCGGCTTTGGCTTGCTGCCGGAGAATGAACTCCATGGTACGTTCAACGTTCATGTGCCTGTGAATCCAGTATAGGGCCGCATTGCACGCGCTTGACGCAGTCCTTATCCGTTCGATAGCCTGAAATTTCCAGACATGTCATCGTTTGATGTTCCCTTGGAGCGCGGTAAATTCGGTCAGACCGCGCGGCGCGACACATGGTGGTTGTATCCCTTTCTGACCTTCCTCGGCCTCGGAGCTTTCCTGGTCTATTCCACCTGGGCCGGCATGCAGGGCAAATATTATTTCAGCGACCCGTATCTGTCCCCCATGTATGCTCCGCTATTGTTCGGTCAGCCGGGCGAGGGCGCGTGGTTTGGCACGATGCCTTCCTGGATGCCGAGCTTTGTAACCGCCGCCATGCTGATCCTGTGGGCTCCCGGCGGATTCCGCGTCACTTGCTACTATTATCGCGGCGCATACTACAAAGCGTTTTGGGCGGATCCTCCCAACTGCGCGGTCGGCGAACCTCGCAAAACCTATCTCGGCGAGCGGTACTTTCCACTCATCATCCAGAACATTCACCGCTACTTCATGTACCTGGCGCTGGTCTTTCTGGTCCTGCTCAGCTACGACGTCTACAAGGCCACGCAGTTCCCGAATGGTTTCGGAATCGGCGTTGGAACACTGGTGCTGCTGGTCAACGTAGTCCTGCTCGGCAGCTATACGCTGGGCTGTCACTCGTTGCGTCATCTGGTCGGCGGCCTGTTCGATACATTCTCACGTCACCCCGCGCGCAAGAAGGCGTATGACTGCGTGTCCTGTCTGAATCGTAGCCACATGCTTTGCGCATGGCTGAGTCTTTTCTGGGTAGGGTTCTCCGATCTGTATGTAAGGATGTGCTCGATGGGCATCTGGACGGATTGGAGAATTCTCTGATGGCCGAATACCAGACATTCGATCACGATGTGTTGATCGTCGGAGCAGGCGGCGCCGGATTGCGCGCTGCCATCGAAGCATCCGCTGCTGGCGTCCGCACTTGCGTACTTTCCAAATCCTTGCTCGGCAAAGCGCACACCGTGATGGCCGAAGGCGGCGTGGCTGCTTCCATGGGTAATGTCGATGACCGCGATAACTGGCGCGTGCATTTCGCTGACACCATGCGCGGCGGACAGTATCTGAACAATCCACGCATGGCCGAGCTGCACGCCAAAGAAGCGCCCGATCGCGTGAGAGAGCTCGAAGCCTGGGGGGCCGTTTTCGACCGCACCAAGGATGGCAAGATTCTCCAGCGCAATTTCGGCGGCCACAAATATCCGCGCCTCGCGCATGTGGGCGATCGCACTGGGCTCGAAATGATCCGCACGCTGCAGGATCACGGCATCCACAAGGGCATCGATTTTCACATGGAATGCACGGTGATCACGCTGCTCAAGAGCGGCGATCGGGTCGCCGGCGCATTCTGCTATGAGCGCGAGCGCGGCCTGTTCAAGCTCTTCCGCGCCAAGGCCGTCGTACTCGCTACCGGCGGCATCGGGCGCGCCTACAAGATCACTAGCAACAGTTGGGAATACACAGGTGACGGCCACTCGCTCGCCTATCACGCCGGGGCGGCGATCATGGACATGGAGTTCGTCCAGTTTCATCCCACTGGAATGGTCTGGCCGCCCAGCATGCGCGGAGCTCTGGTCACCGAAGGCGTCCGCGGCGAAGGCGGAATTCTGCTCAACAATCAGGGCAAGCGGTTTATGTTCGACGACATACCGGCGAACTACAAGAATCAGACCGCCGACAATCCAGACGAAGGCTGGCGCTACACTCAGGGCGACAAGAACGCACGCCGACCTCCCGAGCTGCTCACGCGCGATCACGTCGCCCGCTGCATCAATCGAGAAGTGAAGCAGGGCCGTGGCAGCCCGCACGGTGGTGTCTACCTCGATATCGCGTGGATCAAGGAAAAGATGCCCAATTCTGCTGAGCACATCAAGAAAAAGCTGCCCAGCATGTACCATCAATTCAAGCAGCTCGGCGACATCGACATCACAACGCAGCAGATGGAAATCGGCCCGACGACCCATTACATGATGGGGGGTGTCCGCGTGGACGGTGATACGCAGATGTCCGACGTTCCTGGTTTGTTTGCCGCCGGAGAATGCGGCGCAGGTCTGCACGGAGCCAATCGCCTGGGCGGCAATTCGCTCTCCGATCTGTTGGTCTTCGGAAAACGCGCCGGTGAGTATGCCGCCAAGTTCGCCAAGGACCATGGCGACGTCAGCATCGACATGACATACGTCGATGAGATCGCCAAGTATGCGCTCGAGCCTTTCGGCCGCACAGGCGAAGGCCCGTATCAAGTTCAGCACGATTTGCAGGATATGATGCAATCGAGAGTCGGCATCGTGCGGCGCCAGGGGGAAATGGAAGAAGCGCTCGACGGCATTATGAAGCTGAAAGAGCGCGCGCAGCACGTAGCCGTCGACGGCAATCGCGACTACAATCCCGGGTGGCACACCTCGCTCGACCTGTTCAATGTTCTGACAGTTTCCGAGGCCATTACGCGCGCTGCGCTCGAACGCAAGGAGAGCCGCGGCGCGCACTTCCGCGACGATTATCCGGAAAAAGATCCCACTTTCGCGACTTTTAATCTCGTCATCCGCAAAGGTCCGGACGGCGAGATGCAAATCGCGCGCGAGCCGCTGCCGCCCATGCGCAACGACCTCAAGCAAATCATCGAGGAAAACAAGTGAGCACCGCAACGTTTCGAATCTTCCGCGGCGAAAGAGGCAAAGGGGAATATCGCGACTATAGCTGCGAGGTGTCCGAAGGCATGGTTGTGCTCGACGCCGTCCACCAGATCCAGGCCGAACAGGCCAACGATCTGGCCGTGCGCTGGAATTGCAAAGCAGGCAAGTGCGGATCATGTTCAGCCGAAGTCAACGGTATGCCGAAGCTGATGTGCATGACGCGCCTGAGTACGCTGCCGCTCGACCAGCCCATCACGATCCAGCCGATGAAGACGTTCCCGCACATCAAGGATCTGGTCACCGACGTCTCTTGGAATTACCGCGTCAAAACCGGCATCAAGCCGTTCAAGCCGACAAAACCGGACGCTCCCGACGGCACCTGGCGCGTGTACCAGGAGGACGTGGACCGAGTGCAAGAGTTTCGCAAGTGCATCGAGTGCTACCTTTGCCAGGACGTCTGTCACGTTCTCCGCGATCATCACAAGCATGACGAGTTCATCGGCCCCCGATTTCTTGTCTACGTAGCCGCGCTCGAAATGAATCCGCTCGACACGGCCGATCGCATTCCGGACCTCCGCAAACAGGAGGGCCTCGGCTACTGCAACATCACCAAATGCTGTACCAAGGTCTGCCCGGAAAGCATCACGATCACGGACAACGCCATCATCCCGCTCAAAGAGCGCGTTGTGGACCGCTTCTTCGATCCGCTTTCGAAGCTATTTCGCGTGTTCGGCTCGGACTAAGCGAGCAAAATCGGCAGCAACACTCCCATTCCCAGTACGAATAACCACAGAGCCGGCGCAGCCGTTCCGACGGGACGCCGGAGCCGTGTCTCACGTGCGGCAATGCGAGGGTCGAGCAACAGCCACTCGTTGTGCCTCCGCTCCAGCGCCCAGAACGCCGTGGCCGCGATGGCTCCGTAAATTAACTGCCCAACTAAGGACGGAAACTGTTCTCGCGCCTGTGCCTGTGTCCACAGGGGTGCGCCTTGAGAAGCTGGCAAAAGTGTCAACGGGCCGATGAACCAACCGATTACCCCATAACAGAGTCCCCAGGCAATTCCCGATGCCAGATTCGGCGATTCGCGTTGGAACAGCAAGCCGTAGCTTACACCCACCATGACGCTGATCAGCAGATGCACGACGAATCCGAGCCAGGGCGACGAGCCTCCCACGATTGCCGCGATTTGGCTCCACGAGCCGGTTGCAAGCAGAACCAAGGCGTAAAGCAAACCTCCGGCGACTCCGGCGACGGCACCCCAGCGTGCCGCTAGAATGATCCGAACGCCAGGGCCCTCCGGTTCGCGGCGGATCGGATCGGAATCGGTGAAGAAACGCACGAGCATCCGGTCCACCGCGGCGTAGAGCAGGCCGACAATTAGTCCGTAGACGATGTGACCGACCAGCGAATCGAATGCTTGACTCGCGAAGTCGATCGACCAGTCCATGGGCTTTCGGAGCCACAACGGCTGAAGGGTCAGCGGGCCGAGGAACCACCAGAAGATTCCATAAGCCGCTCCGCAAGTCAGGCTGGATCCGAAGCCGCGGATCTCGCGTTGAAACAGGAATCCGAACGTGATGCCGATGATGATCGCAAAGAAATAGTAGAGCGATGCGCCCGCAATTCGGGAGTTCGATCCGATCAGTCTGGCGATGGTTGGGAAGTAGTCGACCTGCGCCATCCACTCGCCAAGGGCCCAACCGCCAGCCAAGCCCGCGATGAATCCTCCGGTGAGTGCGCGGCCGTAGCCGAATGGGACGTCATGACGCGTTTTCCAGGTATTGAAAAATCCGAGCGCAAGACCGAGCGGGGCGCCGATGCATAAGACATAGCCGAACAGGAAGGGAACGCTGTCCTGATTGGTCTGGAATTCGCCCGGCGCGGCGAAGTTGGCGCGCAAAACGAGCGGCCCGGTGACCGCCGCGAGCCACAGCAGCAGCGCGTATCCGAGTCCCCACATCAACCCGGCACCAGGACGTGCCGCTGATTTCGAGAACAGGAGTGCGAACAGTAGGCCGTATCCGAGTCCGAGAAGCGGACCGGAAACGACGGTCGCGTGAACGGCCGGCATCAGCGCTATGCCGCCCAGCAGTCCGACGAAGCCACACAAAAGGAATCGCATGGCTAGTCCAGGTCAATGGTCTGCACGATGTCGCGGGGGAAGAATAACTCGATGATCCAGTCGCCGAGGACGCGGATTTTGCGCTCGAGTCCGGGGAGCTTTCCGAGATAAATGCCCCGCCAAAGCAGCCAAGCGAAAAAACCGCGGAACCGCATCGATTTGTCGCGCGCGAAAGGAACGCTTAATTCCGCGCAGGCCGTATGATGGCCGACCACGCAGAGCGAGCCGAGCGAATCGAAGTGGAAGCCGTCCAGCTTGTCACCTTTTATCGCGGCGCGAATGTTGTGCGCCAGAACCCGCGCTTCGCGCAAGGCGAACTGGGCAGTCGGCGGGCAGGGATTGCCAGTCTTGGCATCTTTGAGCGAAGCGCAGTCCCCGACGGCCCACACACCTGGGCGGCCCGGAACCGCCATCGTATTCTCGACGATCAGAGCTCCCCGCTTGTCCGTTTCCACACCCAACGTGCGCAGGAGCGGATTGGGCGCGGTTCCCGCTGTCCAGACCAGCGTGCGGGCGCGGACGTGGCCGTCGCTGAGCGCGACCGCGCCATCGAGATAATCGGTCAAGCGGCAATTCAGGCGAAAGGTGATGCCGCGCTCGGCCATGCTGGCCTGCGCGTAGCGGCCGAGCGACTCGCTCAGCTCTGGCAGGATCGTGCTGCGCGAATGCACCAGAACGATCTGCAATTCTTCAGTGCCGATGTTTGGGTAGTCGGCGAGAATCCCGCGAGCGAAGTCGTTGAGCGATCCAGCGAGTTCGACGCCTGCGAACCCTCCTCCTGCGATCACGAACGTGAGCAGCTCGCGGCGCCGCTCCAGGTCTGATTCGCGATCAGCGCGTTCGAACATGTCGATTACGCGGTTGCGGATCTTGATAGCGTCAAGGAGCGACTTGAAGTCGAAGGCGTGTTGTTGGACGTTCTTGAGGCCGAGATAGTTCGATACAGCTCCTAGCGCGAATACGACGTGATCATAGACCAGCTCGCGCGTTCCGCCGCCTTCTACTGCGATTCCGACGCAGCGCTCGGCGAGCTTCACTTCGGTGACGCGGCCGCGAACGACTTGCGTGCGGCGGAGGCTGCTGCGAAGCGGCGTGCTGATGTGGCTCGGCTCCAGGCTGCTGCCGGCGACCTCGGCCAACATCGGTGTGAAGAGCAGCGCATTGGTGTCGCTGACCAGGGTGAAAGATACGGAGCGGTCTGGCCCGAAAACCTGTTCGAGATTTTGCGCCGTGGTCATGCCGGAGAAACCTCCGCCCAGGATCAGGATGCGTTTCGGTGGCAGAGGCTCGGGCAGGGGAGGCTCGGCTTCGGGGCCGAGCCTGGCGAGCGCAAGGTCGCTGAGCGTTTGGCTGATCAGGCCGAGCGCGCCGCCGTAAAGCACCCAGCCGATCAGCTCCGGGAAAAGGTCGCGCATGCCCTGATTCGTCCACTCTGGCAATTCTCCGGAGAAGAGCGGGAACAGGATCACGCCGAAGAAGAGCCAGGCGGGAACGCCTAGCGCTGCGGCCGTCATGGCGCTGTCGGCGTAGGCGCGCGGTGTCAGGGGGAAGGCGAGGTTGTAGGCGATCCCGACCACGATGGCGAGAACGATTCCGGCGGCCGCGGTTTCTTGGGTCGCGATCAGGAGGTAAGAGGCCCCGAGGCCAGCCAGGAATCCGATGCCCGCGCGTCTAGTGTATCTGGTCATGGCTTCCAATTCGTTACTGGCTAATTTGAGTTTTTATTCCGGCTACGTTATCCTGAAGGCTGTACACTACTGTAAGGATTCCAGTTAGCGAATGGCAAATACTTTTTCCGCGCTCAAACGAGTGCGCCAGACCAAGCGTCAGACGACCGTGAATCGCGCGCGCAAAACGCGGCTTCGTCACCAGATTCGCGCGTTCCGCAGGCTGATTCAAGACAAAGACGCTGCCAAAGCCGCTGAGGCGTTGCCGGCTACTTTTTCGATCATCGACCGCTCGGCGAAGTGGGGCATCATCAAGAAGAATACGGCCGCGCGCTACAAGAGTCGCTTGCAGACGCGGCTCAAAGCGCTCGCGTAGCAAGTTTGGCTTTCACAGGTCTGTGAACGCGGCACGTAGGAGTGCGTGCGCCATCAGTGCGTTACCCGGTCAGGCTCAAGACTAGTTCCTCCATAATTACGCGGTCGTCGGGGCGGGCGTCGCGCAATCCGCGATCCGCGTGGAAGACTTTGTCGATGGCTTGGCCGAGCTTCTCTCCGGGAAATGCGGCCAGAGTTTGATTCACCTGCTCGGCGCGGTCGCGCCACATTCGGATTCCCAGTTTGGTGAAGTGCGCCTGGACTTGTTGTGTGCTGCGCAGGTTTGCTTCGTGTGCGACCATCGCGAGGCGAAATTGCGTGGCTAGGAAAGTAAGCGCGAGCGGAAGATACTCGCCTTCACGGAGCAGCGCATCAAGGCTGAGCAGGGACCGCTTGCGGTCGCCGCGTCCGAGCGCCGAGACCAGCGCGAAAATGTTAGACGCTTGCGCATTGGGGACCAGGCGCGCGATGTCGTCCTGCGTGATGCGGCGCGAGGTGCCGGCGTAGAGGCGCAGCTTTTCGATTTCGGCGGCGACGCGGCTGGCGTTGGCAGCGAGTGAGTCGACCAGGAGGCCGATCTCGCTGAGGCCGATTTGAAGGCCTGCTTCGCCGGCGAGATCCTGAGCGAGTGCGCGGGCGGCTTCGAGCGTGTACGGGCGCAACTCGACCGTGTCAGGAATTGCGGAATAAAATTTCTGGACGCGTTCGAGCTTGGCGCGGTCGTCACCGTCGAAATCGTAGCGGGTGGATTCGAAGACGAGAGTTGTGCCAGGATTCGGCTGGCTCAGGTAGTCGGCCAATTCGCCAGCGGGCGAGTCGTCGCTTGAGGCTGCTGCGCGGCCGCGAGGCAGAGCGGCTTCAGCGCTCGAGATCCAGATCACGCGGTCGCTGGCGAAGAGCGAAAGTGAGCGGGCATCATCGAGGATCGTGGCCAGCGTGGTTTCCGAGAGGTCGTGACGTTCGAAGCCGGTCTCACGTTCTTCCGGTTTCAAGGCGCGCTCGATCAGGGCGCGGCGGCAGCGCGCGAGGTCGTACAGCTCGGGTCCAATGAACAGGAAGACTGGCGCGGGCGGGGACTTGCCGACTTTCTGCAGAAACTGTTCGGGGCTCAAAAGTTGTCCAAGATGGAACTTACCACGTCGCGCGCGACCGAACGCGAAAGGCGCTCGACGGCCGGAGCGCTTTCATCGAAATATTGATTGGTGTTGGTGATCGAGATTTCGTAGCGGTCGGTGTAGGTATAGTTGGGACGCATCCAGATCACTTTGCCGGTGGCGCGCTCGGTAAGGCTGACCTGCATGGTGAGGTTGATCTGCAAACCGCTAGCGCGGCCGGTGACCTGATCGAACAGGATCGGGTAGGTGGCGAAATTAACGACAGTGCCTTTGAGCACGGCGTCGGCTTCATTCGGGTCAGCGATGATTTTGAAGCGGGTGCGCGCGATCAACTCCTGGCTGAGAGCTTGCGGCAGGCGGTCGGTGAGCCGATAGCGGAGCGTGCCGTTGCCGAAGGGTGGGATGGCGATGGTCTGGATGCTCTTGGGAACCAGGTCGGCTTTGCCGGCGACGTGATAGCCGCAGCCGATCAACGCAAAGAGACAAATCAGCGCGAAGCCGACAGCGTTACTGAACAACTTCACGAATGACCCCCACGGCATTTTGGGCTGCGATGCGCAGGTTGTCGGCGACCAGCCAGAACCAAGAAGCGCGGGGGTGGTTGCGGTCGATGGCGATCGATCCGACGGTGATGCCGTTCTGACCCGCGACCCCGACATTGGTGGGCGGCTCGTGTTCGCTGGTGCGTACGTCAATGTGGCTGGACGCGAGGCCGCGCTGGATGGTTTCGATTTCCGGATTATTTTCGAATTCGATCCACAACGACATGCTGTAGCCATGAAAGACCGGCGCTTGGATCAGCCGCAGTGAGGGCATGGGGACGGAACCGGCGCGCGCGAGCAGGCTGGCCAGATGACGATCGATTTTCTGCTCGATGGCGCCGAGCGATTGCGGCGCATCCGACCCGTATTGCGAGAGCATGTTGAAGCTGATCTGCGCGTCGTACAAATCTTTTGGCAGGGGCTTGAAGGAGAGCAGGCCCACGGTCTGTTTTTGCAGCTCGTCGATGCCGGCCTGGCCGCGCTCGCTGACCGGCTCGAAGACCAAGACTACAGACTGGCGAATCTCCGCAGTTTTCTGGAGCTCGGTCAGGAACAGCGCAAGGGCGGTGGCAGCCGGATGCGCGATGACCTGGATCGGACTTAGCGCATCAGAGTGGGGCGAATCGACGATGGGCGCGCGTAGGCGTGCTTCGGCCCGGTCTTCGAGAGCGTCGGTCACATCCACGACGACGGCGCCCGGGGCATCGCGATGGATTTGCTCAAAGAGCTTGCGGCTCGCTTCCTGAGAGCCCGCGAGTACAACGACTCTAGCGGCGCTCAAGTCGGAAGCCTGGAGCGAGGTCATGATCTCGGGCTCGTCGCGCCGAATTGAGATCACGCTGGAGTCTTCGCTTTCGTCCGATGCAATGAGCGTCACGCCTGCGCGTAAGTCGGTGGATTCGAGCAGATCGCGCACTTCTTTGCCGAGCAGCGATTCTCCGCCGACGATCGCGATGGCGCCTTTGGATGTTGTGTGGTGCGAATGCATTTTTATCCTGCTTGATGCTCAGGCTGAGGGGGCGGCTGGTGCGGGCGGAAGCGGCGGCGAATGATGCCTCCGGCGCGGATGAAGATTCCGGTGCTGACGTAGAGCATGGAAAGTGCGAGTAAGACAGGCTGCGAGTAATACCAGATCAGATAAATCAAGACTCCGAACAAGATCACGGTGAGCGGTGAACGCGGCCCGGTGAGGCTGATCTCTTTGAAGCTCGGATAGCGCCAGGTGCTAACCATGAGGAACGAAAGCAGGGCCAACAGCGCGAGCCAGAGTACAGACCAAAGCCATTGCTCGAGCGGGACCGAATCGCAGGCGTAGACGACAGCGGCCACCACCGCGGCAGCGGCAGGGATGGGAAGTCCGACGAAATATTTGCGGTCGGGCCGGCCGGGATTTTTGGGTATGGGATTGGTCTGGACGTTGAAGCGGGCCAGACGCGCAGCTCCACACAGCAGGAACAAGAAGGAGACGAAGATTCCGATACGATGGTCGGGCAGGAATCCGCCGGGCTTCACGGTTTGGACGCCCCAGCAATAGGCGAGGACCGCGGGGGCGATGCCGAAGGTAATGACGTCGGCGAGCGAGTCCATTTCGCGGCCGAAGTCGCTGACGGTGTTGGTGAGGCGCGCGATGCGTCCGTCCAATCCGTCGAGCACGACGGCAACACCGATGGCCTTCGCTGCTATTTCGAAGTGCCCATTGGATCCGAGCTGGCCGGTTCCAGCGATTAACGCGCCATGGATGGAGCGGAGAATGGCAAGGAATCCGAGAAAAATGTTGCCGGCGGTGAAGAAGGTGGGGAGCGCGTAGGCGGCGCGGCGCGGGCGTCGAGTGCCGGATCGCGGGCCGGTGAAGCGCTCTTTCCAGGTGAGCTTGGCAGAAGCCATTTTAGACCTGCTTCCTGCGCGCGAGCACGCTGGAGCCGCCTTGGACGCGGTCGCCAGGTTTGACCGCGATTTCCCACTCGGGTCCGAGGAAGACATCGACGCGCGAGCCGAACTTGATGAGACCGACGCGCTCGCCTTTTGCGACGTGGTCGCCGGTTTGTTTGTTGAAGACGATACGGCGCGCGATCAGGCCGGCGATTTGGGCAAAAGAGACGTTGGTGTCGCCGCCGTCGATTGTGACTGTGTTGCGTTCGTTGTGGGAACTGGCGACTTCGCGGCTGGCGACTAAGAATTGGCCCTTGGTGTAGTCGACTTTGGTGATGGTGCCGGCGATGGGGGCGCGATTCACGTGGACATCGAAGATGTTCAAGAAGATGCTTATGCGGGCGGGAGCGTCGGTTTGAGATGGGCCGCCAAGCGGCCGGATGCCGACTACCTTGCCGTCGGCGGGTGAGACGGCTACTGGGCCATCGGGGATTCCCCGTTCGGGATCGCGGAAGAAGTACAGGCAGAACAATGAGATGGCGAAGAAGGGGAGGCTCCACCAGGGCTTGGTGAGATACCAGACTACAGCGCCTCCGGCGGTGAGGGCGAGAGCGTAGTATATGCCGTCGATGACCATCCGTACTTTTATTGTACGTGGGGGTGGGTTAGCAGGTGTTAGGTTCTAGGTGCTAGGTGTTTAGGGACGGCTGAAACGTTCGGCGTTTTAGCGGAGGGTTGAGTCTTCATGTTGTATACCCGTGGGGGTAGAACGTTGATGGGAACTCCAAAGGTCGGCTTTCTTAAGCGCAACCTGTGCGGTCAGGACTCGCCATCATATCTCGTGCCTATCGATGGTGCGCTGCCAGGCGAGGTCGGCTTGCCGAATCGGCCGAAACTCACGTGGCCATCCTTTGGAGCCAAAAATACCCGCCCGTTTTCGTTCTCTCTTATGTGGCGTGTCGCGGCCGACGGACGACGCCAAAGAGGAGAAAATGTCGAGATCGCAATGGGTGGCGTATCTATTTCACTCGGGGCGGTGGCGGGCAGCGCGCGAGGCGACGCGGTCAGCTGGAATTTGGAGGGAATAACGTTCAAAGTGATGGCGGGACCGCGACCGGATCATTCGTTTATGACACAAGCACTAACCGATATACAAACTGGTCTAAAACATTGTCGGGCGGAGACTTCACCGCTTTCGCGTATGACCCAACCAACAGTACGGCGCAGACGTGTTGTAGCGACTTAATTTCGCTGACGCACACCTCTCTGACGCGAGTACTCGAAATTGAGTATGACAATGCAGGCGATGCCGCGGACTCGCCGCAAATCACCCGGCGGGTCTGAGCACAACGTATTCTCCAGGTCTGTTGACGCGGGCGAGATCACGTTAAGTGCACATTCCACGAGCCCGCCTCCCAGTGCTATGCCCGAGCCAGCGAGCTTCGCACTATCCGCGGTGGGAATGTTGGTCCTATTAGGAAGAGCATTCGTAAAACGGCGCAGTTGATTGGGACCTGCGGGGCTGCTTTCAAACCTTGCGACACTGAAGACGAGCGAACAAGCGAACAACGTTAGAATATTCGTCAAATGAGAATTCTAACGGGGTTGCTGCTGGCCTCCAGCGGTCTCGCGGCGCAGTCTTCGGATTATGCTGGGTCGGCCACTTGCAAAACTTGCCATCCGGCGATTTATGCGCGGTGGAGCAAGACGCGGATGGCCAACGTTGTTCGCGACCCTAAGGTCCATCCCGACGCGATCATTCCGGATCTGTCGAAGCCCGATCCGCTCGTGAAGTTCAGCCAGGATCAGATCGCGTTCACATATGGATCGAAGTGGAAGCAGCGCTATTTCACGAAAATCGGCGACGATTATTTCGTACTTCCGGCCCAATGGGACGTGACGCATCAAGTGTGGCGTCCTTACAACGCTGCGCCTGGTACGGATTGGTGGACCGCCTTCTATCCACCCGACAATATGCAGCGTCCTACGGGGCCGTTGTGCGACGGCTGCCATTCTGTCAATTACAACATCGCAACGAAGCAGCTGACGGAATGGAACGTCGGCTGTGAGAAATGCCATGGACCGGGAGCAGCGCATGCGCGGCAGCCGTCACGATCGAACATCGTAAATCCGGCGCGGCTGGATTTTGTTCGCGCGAATGATGTGTGCATACAATGCCACTCGCAGGGGCAGCCACTGAAGAATCCGATCGAAGGCAGATATTACGATTGGCCGGTCGGGTTCGAGGTGGGGAAGGATCTGCAGGATTATTGGAAGCTGGAGCCTCACAAGCTAGGGGAGCAGACTTTCACGCATTTTGCGGACGGGACGGCGCACAAGAATCGAATGCAGGGCAACGATTTTGTGAGCAGCGCGATGTACACGCACGGCGTGACTTGCTTCAGTTGCCATGACGTTCACGGAAGCGAGAATGATGCAGACTTGATCAAGCCGGCGAACGTTGTATGCCTGGAGTGCCATGGGCCGCGGTCGCCGAACGGGCCACGCGGCGCGAGTATTGAGACACACACGCATCATAAGGCGGGGAGCCCGGGAGAAGCGTGCGTGGCGTGTCATATGCCGAAGATCGAGCAGACGATCGCGGATGTGAATGTCCGGGCGCACACGTTCCGATTCATTACGCCGGCAATGACGGAGACGCTAAAAGTTCCGAATGCGTGCGTCGGTTGTCACGCGAAGGAACCGGCGGATTTCATTACTAAGGCGCTGGCGAGTTGGTCGAATGTGTCGCCGTGGAGGATGAGGGAGTAAGAAGGCTCAGGCGCGGCGGCGTCTCTCAGGCGCCGCCGTAACGCGGCTGGGAGACGGAGGGTGAGTCGCGAGTCTTTCATCCTTGTCTGACATTTGGCAGAGCCGTCAGACGCGAGCGCGACCCTAAGCCCGGGTGTACTTGTTGAACCAGTCGATGGTGCGTTGCCAGGCGAGATCGGATGCGGCTTTGTTATAGCGCTCGGGTGTTGCATCGCAATTGAAGCCGTGGACGGCGTTGGGGTAGATGTAGCCTTCGTGCGGGACGCCGATCTCGGTGAGCGCGGCGTTGTAAGCGGGCCAAGTCGCGGCCAGGCGCGTATCGAGCTCGCCGTGATGGACGAGGATTGCGGCCTTGATCTTCGGGATGTCTTCCTTCTGTGGAACGGCCCCGTAGTAAGGCGCGGCCGCGGCGATGTCCGCGCCCAGGCGAACGGCTAGATTGTTGGCGACTCCGCCGCCATAGCAGAAACCGGTAGCGGCGATTTTGCCAGAGCAGTCGGGGCGCGACTTGAGCCACGCCGCGGCGGCGACAAAATCTTCTGCCATCTTCTTGCCGTCGACTTTCGAGAAAAGCTGGCCGCCTTTGAAGTCGTCACCCGGGAATCCGCCGACCGAAGTAAGGCCATCAGGAGCGAAGGCCATGAAATTGGCGAGAGCTAAGCGGCGCGCGACGTCCTCGATATGAGGATTCAGGCCGCGGTTCTCGTGGACGACGATGACACCGGGGAGCTTCGTGGGCATCGGGCCGCGCGTGTCGGCGCTGACCGGCCGGACCAGATACCCCTTGATGCTTCCGTTGCCCTGCGGCGAGGGGACGGTTTCGTAGGTAGCTTTGATGCGCTCATCGCTCTTCGGGACCTGCTGGCCAAGGGCGTAGTTTGGCATGAGGGCCTGCGCAAGCGCGGCGACGGTGACGCCGGCGGCTGCGAATTTCTGGAGACCGTCCATGAAGTCGCGGCGGCTGATTTCACCGTGGATGAAGAGATTGTAGAGTTGGATGGCTTCGATCGGGATTCTGGTTTTGGGTGAGTCCATGGGTCGCTCCTTTTCAGTAGACTATAGCATCTTGGCGGTGGACTGTTGCGTCGATACGTCCGGCGTGAAATAGTAGAGGGAATCCGGTGCTGCTCAGGGTTTCATCGCAGTGCGAGCGCGCGGACCAAACGCGGTTTGCGTCCTGGCTCCAGGGGCGCGTATTCGTAGTTTGTGCTCTGTTGGCGGTACTCGCAGGTTCGGCGTTCGGCGCGAGCGTGACCTTGCATGGCCGCGTCGTGAACGAAGACGGAGCGCCGGTTGCCGGGGCGAACGTGAGAATGCGCCCGGCTTCTGAGCCTGCAAGCGCAGGCACTGCCGAGAGCGATCCGACCGGCGCGTTCACCATCACACTTCCGGCGCCGGGCGATTATCTCATCACTGTCGAGCGCGATGGATTTTATCCGCTGAAGGATCGGGCCCTGCACATCCAAGGCGCTGAAGAACTGACGCTTTCGGTCGCGACTGTGCGCGAGGTGTTCCAATCGGAGAACGTCAATGCCGAGACGTCGCCAGTGGATGTCGGGCAGACGCACAATGAGGAGCAGCTTACGGGTACGGAGGTCAACAATATTCCGTACGCGAGCAGCCACAGCTTGCGAAACGCTCTCTCGCTGCTTCCGGGCGTGGTAGCAGATTCCAACGGCCTGCTTCACGTGAACGGATCGCAAGAAAACCAAGTGCAGTATTTGCTGAACGGATTCGATGTCACGAATCCGATCACAGGGCAACTTCAAACGGGGCTGGCGGTGGAGGGCATCCGCTCGATCGATCTCAACTCGGGCCGGTATTCACCAGAGTTCGGCAAGGGATCGGGCGGCGTGCTGTCGATTCACACCGAGAACGGCACCGATGCTTTCCACTATACGGCTACGGACTTTATTCCTGGACTCGATTTGAGGCACGGCCTGCATCTCGGTAACTGGTATCCGCGGGTGGGAATTTCCGGGCCGATTGTTCGCGGACGGGCGTGGTTCTCGGACACATTCGATTTTGAGTACAACCAGAGCGTGTTCACCGGGCTTCCGCATGGTCAAGATACACGCAGCGGTTGGGCGGGCAACAATTTACTGCACACGCAGCTGAATCTGACGCCTGCGAACATCGTGTTCGCAGACTTTCTGGCGAATATCAGTGACCAGGGGCGGCAAGGTCTCGGTGCGCTGGCACCGGTATCGACCACAACTACCATGAGGGCGCGCGAGTACCTCGCCAACATCAAAGATCAACAGTATTTCGGGCACGGAATGCTAGTGGAGTTCGGCTTCGCTCACACGAGTTTTTCCAACGCGCAAGTACCGCAGGGGACCGGACTGTACATTCTGACTCCCACGGGAATGAGCGGTAATTACTTTGTGAATTCCAGGCAGTCGGCTGTGCGGGACCAGGGACTCGTTCACGCATACTTGGCGAAGTTTCACTTGGCGGGGACACATCAGGTCGAGGCGGGAACGGATCTCGACTGGCTGCATTACAACGGAAATTTCATCCGCACGGGCTATCAGGTATTGGGAGAATCCGGACAAGTTATTTCCCAGACGTTGTTCGGGAATGCTGCGCGGTTCGGCGTTGGCGACCGGGAAGCAACGGTGTACGTTTTGGACACCTGGCGCATCGCAGAAGGGCTGCAAGTGGTGGCGGGCGTTCGGGAGGATTGGGATCGGGCAATTGGCGCTTCTGCCGCGTCTCCACGCGCGGCGTTTTCTTGGGCTCCGCTGGGGTTATCGCGCACGCGGATCGCAGGCGGCTACGCGATTACGCACGATGCCGTGACGA
>DASQJA010000145.1:0-2892 GCA_035631275.1 Bryobacteraceae bacterium | reverse complement strand
CACTTACATAGAGCATTTCCTCTCGGCGCATGCCGACGGCGAGTTGACTGACGACGAACTCCGGGTCGCGGAGGAACATGTTGGGGGATGTGCAGAATGCCGCGAGCGCCTCAAGGAAGAGCGCGCGCTCAAGCAGACCCTGCACGACCATCTCGGCGGGTTCAAAACACCCACGCAGGTTCGCGAGCATATTCGCCTGGCACTGGATCATGAACAGGCGAGCGAATCACTCCCTGGGCCGATCCCGGCCGTCCGAGGTGCTTGGCAATCGAAGTGGTTGCGTCCCCGCGTATGGGTACCCGGCGCAATCGCGGCTCTGCTGGTGATCGGATTGACCACGCTGAGCACGTTCTCGCCCCCCAGACATCCGGCCGCGCCGCCGGATCAGGCGTTGGAAGAAGCGTTTTCAACCGATTCGGTTCCGCTGTTTGATGAAGAGGTTCACCACCTCCAGAGTTTCGAGAAAAAGTTCGAGCCCAACGTGCCATCGGGAAGCCCCGCCGACATTTCCGACGCCTATCTCGGCCACAAGATGCCGGGTTACCTATGGAACTTTGGTCCTTCGGGATTTCAACTGGCGGGCGGTCGGCTCGAGAGGTTGCCCAGCGGTGACCTGGTTGCGTACACATTCTACCGCGGCGACAAGGGCGGCATTCTGTGCACTTACGAACATTTTCAGGGGACGTTTCCCACCGGCCCGATCCACGAATCCCGCGAGCACTCCTATTACCTGTACAAGGGCTACTCGATCTGCGTGAGCAAATATCCGCGTGGTGACTTCGTCTGCATACTCATAGCCCATCGCCCCATCGACGAGTTCATGCAAACCATCGCGGACTCCTCAATGTGAAGTCGGGGCGCCCCGGGTCCCTTTCGAAGCAGTAGAGCCGCCAGCCTTCATCCTTTAGTGCCCGATGTGCAGGCGACGCCGCTTCCCATGCGCTGCGGCAGTGGGACGAAAACCGCCATCCTCAGGGAAGCCGGGAAGCGACCCTGAAATTACGTAGACGCTGGGTGGATTCTTGCGCACCGGGATGCCGGAACGCGGAAGAAATAGCCTGGGAGCAGTGCCTCCAACCGGGCTCGAGGATGGGGAAGTCGCCGGCGGAGCCTCAGTTTAGCGCTCCGCGATCGCGGAGATCGCGGAGATCCGCTCGGCCTCGCGTTCCTTCGCATCAAAAAGATGGAGCTGATGAGGCTCGCTGCGGCGCGGAATCTCCACCGGGTAATTCCCCGTGAAGCACGCATCGCAGAACTCCTCGCGCCCGCTATTGATGAACGAGTAGAGCCCTTCCCAGCTGAGATAACCCAGCGAGTCGGCTCCGATGTAGCGGCGAATTTCCTCTACCGAATGCGACGAGGCAAGCAGTTCCTCGCGAGTCGGCGTGTCAATTCCGTAGAAGCACGAGTGGGTAGTCGGCGGCGCGGCGATTCGCATGTGTACTTCGCGCGCGCCCGCCTCCCGCAGCATCGGTATGACCTTGCGCAGGGTGGTCCCTCTCACTATCGAATCTTCGATCAACACGATGCGCTTGTTGCGCAACAATTCGGCCACCGGATTGAATTTGATCTTGACGCCGAAATGCCGAATCGACTGGCGCGGCTCGATGAAAGTCCGGCCCACGTAATGGCTACGCACCAAACCCATCTCGAAGGGCAAGCCGGATTCTTCCGCGAAGCCAAGAGCCGCCGCGTTTCCCGCGTCCGGAACCGGAACCACGATATCGGCTTCGGCCGGGCGCTCCCGTGCCAGCGCCCGACCCTGCGTCTTCCGCACCTGGTAGACGTTGCGCCCGTACAGCAGACTGTCGGGTCGAGCGAAATAGACGTATTCGAACACGCATCGCTTCGGTGGCGTAGGCGCGAAGGACTTTATCGAGCGGACTCCATTTTCGTCGATCACCAGCATCTCGCCCGGGTCTACCTCGCGGATGTACTCCGCGCGGACCAGGTCGAGTGCGCAGGTCTCCGAGGCAACGATCGAGGCGCCGTTGAGATTGCCCAGCACCAGCGGGCGGAAACCATGTGGATCACGGACCGCAATCAGGCAAGACTCGGTCAGCAAGACCAATGAGTATGCCCCGCGCAGCTGCGTGAGCGCTTCGCTCACCTGCTCAACCAGGGTTGGCGCGTGCGAGGACGCAATCAGATGGATTATGACCTCGCTGTCCGAGGAAGACTGAAAGATCGAGCCGTTGGCTTCGAGCCGTTCGCGCAGCTCCTCGAAGTTGACCAGGTTGCCGTTGTGCCCTACCGCCAGGCCGCCGCGCTTGTACTCGACCACCAGTGGCTGACAATTCTTGATGGAAGTGGAACCGGTTGTTGAGTAGCGATTGTGTCCGATCGCGCTGGTCCCCTCCAGACTCCCGATGATGTCGCTGTCGAAGATATCCGCGACTAGTCCCATTCCGCGATGCGCGATCAGCGCTTTGCCGTTGGACGAAACGATGCCCGCGGATTCCTGTCCGCGATGTTGGAGCGCGTAAAGCCCGAGGTATGCCAGGTTGGCAGCCTCCGGATGGCCGTACACGCCGAATACCCCGCACTCCTCGTGGAAGGCGTCGAGGTTCGATTCCTCCACGCTCAGCACATCGACTTCAGTCATTGACGGCGAGCCTCTTCGGCAGCGCTTCTTCATAGCGACGCTCCAGTTCGCGCACATCCTCGTCCACGACCGGCACCAGCCGAAGCCGCGCTTCGGCAGTTACCCGTCCCAGCGGGTGGCACTCAATTCCCCGGCTGGAGAAGATTTGCTCGAGCTGTTCCACGTCTTTGACCGATGCCGATAATATTACCGTTGAGGCACCCTCTCCGAACAATTCTGCTGTCGAGGTAAGTTGCCGCGCCGCGAAGTCCGCTTCCGCGCCCACCACACCATCCGGATTAAAGCAG
>DASQJA010000144.1:0-4697 GCA_035631275.1 Bryobacteraceae bacterium | reverse complement strand
ATTGTCACGGTCGGCGGCGGCGTCCCACGCGCGAGACAAAATCCGCGTTAACACGATTCTGCCCGGACTGATCAATTCCACCATGGTGCGGCGCGAAATCGGTGATCGCGAAGCGGCAGTCGCACCACGCATCCCGCTGCGCAGACAGGGCACTCCGTGGGAGATCGCCAAAGCGATCGTGTTTCTGCTCTCCGACGACGCTTCTTATATTACTGGGACGGAACTGATCGTGGACGGTGGGCTGTCGGTGGGGTGAGCACGGGTGAGCAACCGCAGGCCGCCGGGCCAGGACCAATCATAGAACCCGCGAGCCGCGACCCTGAGGAGATCAGTTCCGCGAGGACAGTCGTCGGCCAGAGTCGGTCCACGCGCTGGACTCTTGAAAACGTTCACGTACTTTGAGAATCGCGAGAGCACGCATAGGTCGCGAATATGCGCAAAGTAAGATTCGGTTATCAGCTTGACTTCCGGAATCCGCCCGGGTCCGAGCGCAGTTTTGCCACGCTTTATCGTGACTCATTGGAGCAGGTGGAATTGGCCGAGGCGCTCGGCTTCGACTCGATTTGGCTAACCGAGCATCACTTCACGGACGATGGCTATCTTCCGGCGATGCTGCCGGCCGCGGCCGCGATCGCGGCGCGCACCAAGCGCGTTAGCATCGGAACCTTCGTGCTGCTTGCGCCCTTTCAGCATCCGCTCAAACTCGCTGAAGACGCGGCAGTAGTGGATGTTATTTCGAACGGCCGTCTGCGCCTGGGGTTGGGGCAGGGCTACCGGCAGGAAGAGTTCGATGGGTTCGGTGTACCCCGCGCGGAGCGGCTGGGACGTACCCTGGAGACTATCGAAATTCTGAAGTTGGCGTGGACCGGCAAACGCTTCAGCTTCGACGGCAAATATTTTCACTTCAAGGACGTGCGGGTGCTGCCCACCCCGACGAGCCGTCCTTATCCGGAGTTGCTGTGGGGGGCGGGGGCACCGAAAGCGATCCGGCGTGCGGCGCAGATGGGGATGTCGTTTGCATGCGTAGGCGGACGCAAGGAAATGGGAATTTATACCGAGGCGCTCAAGCAGGCCGGACGCAATCCGGCGGACTTCAGCCTGGTCAACAGCCGCGTCGTCTACATCGCCGCCACGGCGCAAGAGGCATGGCACGAGGTCGGCGCGGCGCTTATGTATCAGGCCGAGCACTATGGCAAGTGGCTCAGCGCGGCGGCCGGCACTACCGACATGAGCAAGGTGCTGATCCGGCCCGATCCCGAGCGGTTGAAGCGTACCAGCATTCTCGGCCCACCCCAGGAAGTCCGCGCGCGCATCACGGAAGTAATCGAGTCGGGCCCGATAACCGACTTGATTACGGTTGCACAGCTACCCGGTCTGGATCCGGCCAAGGCGCGCCGATCCCTGGAACGTTTCGGCCGCGAGGTGCTGCCTGCATTCAAGTAAGAACCCAATCAGCCATCGGGCCGTAAGGACAGCAGCCGGTTCTGCCGGGACCTCCCGGGTCTCTGAGACTCGCGGTCTCGATGAACGTGGCGCGCGGTCACCGCTTATACGCATGTATTTCTTCGGCACTAGTAGCTAATCTCTTCATCGGTTCGGCGAGGAGGAGATCGATGCGACTGTTCACATTCGCCACCAGTCCATACGCGCGCAAAGTCCGCATGGCAATGGACTTCAAGGGCCTCAGTTACGAAGCTGTCGAGCGCTGTTATTCCCTGGACCACAAACAGGACCTGTTCGCGGCCAGCCCGCGCGCAGAAGTTCCAGCGTTGATTCTTGATGACGGGCGCACGCTCGCGGACTCCACGATCATCTGCGAATACCTGGAAGATGCGTTTCCCAGCCCACCTCTGCGACCATCCGATCCTTATCAACGCGCACGAATGCGCCAGATCGAAGATTTGTGCGATCGTGGGTGTGACGCAGTCACCTACGGCTACTGGATAGCGGAGGCACGAAAATCCGCGCCGGAAGCGGCGGCGATGAGCCAGGCGTCGCGCACGGAATTCGCGGAGTTGCTGCAAAAGCTCGAAGACGAACTTGGCCAGCGCGACTTCTTCTGCGGCTCGCTCAGCGTTGCGGACCTGGCCGCGATTTGTCACGTGCCATCGGCGCGGACGATCGGGATTGACCTCAGCGAGATGCCGCGGCTTAAAGCCTGGACTACCAGGATGACGGCGATTCCCGCGGTGCGGGGCGACCGTCAGCGGCTAGTGCAGGCCCTTGCCAAGGTTCATGATATCAGCAGCGAGCTGGTGGGCCCGGACGGGCGAATTCACTGGCGCGACAGCCGCCTCGAATGGCCGGTGCGACGGGGCTTTATCGATTTCGTGGCACGCGAATTTCACGCGGGCAAGATGATGTTCCCGCCGCAGGCGACCTAGGCTCGCGACCGGAGGTTACCAACATGCCAGTGTCCTACATTCCGCGGACTCGGGAGTTGTATGTTGAGTTCAATAATCCGTATCGTTGGGTGACCAACGAGTCCGTGCCCTGGACGCCGCTAACCAAGCCCATCGCGCAGTGCAGGGTGGCACTCATCAGTTCGGGCGGCATCATGTACCGTGACCAACCGCGGTTCCATCGCGAGGATGCGTCTTACCGGCACATTCCCAAGAGCGCGACGCGCGAGGATTTGAATATCTGGCACTTCGGATATCCAACCAAAGACGCACAAGTCGATCCCAACTGCGTGTTTCCGTGGGAACGGCTGAAGGAGCTCGAGCGCGAAAAGGTGATCGGCGAATTGCACGATCCATGCTTTAGCTTCATGGGCGGCATCTACTCTGCGCGCACGGTGCGCACCGAACTCGCCCCAAAAATCGCCGATGAACTCAAACGCGCCAAGGTTGATGCTTTCTACCTGGTACCTGCCTGACCCGTGTGCCATCAGTCCGTCGGACTGATAGCGCGCGTAGTAGAGGAGGCCCGGATTCCAACCCTGTGCATGACTTCGGCGCTCGATATAACCAGGGCGGTCAAGCCGCCACGCGCGGTGTTTGTGAATTTTCCGCTCGGCCACCAGACGGGCAAACCCAATCAGCCGAAGTTGCAGAAACGTATCGTCCTGGATGCGATGCACGAATTTGAGACGATTGCGCAGCCAGGAACAGTCGTTGAACTGCCCTACGTCTGGGACGCCAACGATTGCAGCTGGGAAGAACGAGATTACACGAAGGGCTGGATGCCAGAGCGACCCTCGAAGGAAGCTGCAGATCGAGAGGAAACCGAACGGCGCGCACGTTACTCGAGCTGAAGGGTCACCATGCGCGCGGCAGTCCGGCGGGGGACAGAGAGGAGCGAACCATGAATGGGGTGGCTGCGATTGTCGGCCTCGCAGTACTTGAATACATGATTTTCGGCGTCCTGGTGGGAAGAGCGCGCGGTACCTACCACGTACCGGCGCCCGCCACGACCGGAGACCCGACCTTCGAGCGCTACTTTCGGGTGCATCAGAACTCGATGGAAGCGTTGATAGTCTTTATTCCGTCGCTCTTGCTGTTTGCATACTACGTGAGTGTATCGCTGGCGATCGCGGCGGGGCTGATTTTCCTGGTCGGACGAATCATCTATGGGACGGGTTACATCACCGCGCCGGAGAAGCGCGGGCCGGGAGCGATGATCACGTTTGCCGTGAATGCCCTTCTCGTTCTCGGTGCGATCATCGGGCCGATAGTTCATCACTTCCGGGTCCACTAGGGTTTCTGGTCGCGTCGACCAGCCCACGACCTGAAGGTTTTTCGTGCCGCCTAATCGCCCCTTTGCGGAATTGTCCCGGAAGCGCTGAGAGAACTTCCGGCGCGCGAGCAAGTGGGAACTTGGCAGATTTCCGGCGACCTACTAGAGTCGGGTCTTCGGAATTCTGCTCCTAACGATCAATCCGGAGATAAGGAGATTTTTCGCATGGCGGAAGAACGCAAAGGCGCCGTTACGATGAGGGGTAACCCCATGACGCTGGTCGGCCCGGAACTCAAGCCCGGCCAGAAGGCTCCGGGCTTCACCATCGTCGGTAAAGGACTGCAACCGGCGGGGCTCGACCAGTTCAAAGGTAAGGTCAAAGTCATCACCACGGTCCCCTCGCTCGACACGCCGGTGTGCGACGCGGAGACGCGGCGCTTCAACGAAGAGGCATCCAAGCTTCCGGGTGATGTGCAGATCTTGAGCATCTCGATGGATCTTCCGTTTGCACAGGCGCGCTGGTGCGGAGCGGCCGGGGTGGACAAGGTGACAACGCTGAGCGATTACCGCGGCGCGGAATTCGGCCAGAAATATGGCGCTTTGATCAAGGAACTTCATCTGTTGGCGCGCGCGGTGTTCGTGGTCGACAAGAACGACAACGTCACCTACGTCGAATACGTCAAGGAAGTCGCGGAGCATCCAAATTACGAAGCCGCACTCAGCGCCGCTCGCAGGGCGGCCGGAGCATAAAACCTCGGCCGGGGAGGTGCGCGGCCATCGCGCACCCTCCTGCGCCGTTCGCCGTCAGACGGAGCAGCACAATCTTGCGGGAGAATGAAAATTCGCCGCAGTCATCCGCGCATGGGCTTCCCTTCGTGGTGGAACTGAAGCGCGGCCTTTACGAGGCAATTTTTCGCCGGCGCGACATGCGCGAGTTCTTGCCGGATCCGATTCCTGACGAGGTTCTGGCGCGAGTGCTGATCGCGGCGCACCATGCGGCCAGTGTTGGATTCACGCAG
>DASQJA010000143.1:0-6913 GCA_035631275.1 Bryobacteraceae bacterium | reverse complement strand
TACGCCTGTGGCGGCCGTCTCTCGGCTGTTGCGGCCAGCCAGCCGGTCGCGAATCGGGCGCCGGTCCGCGCACGTGTCGGAACCCCGCACCCCCGTCGCACCGATTGCCTGGATGACTAATTGCGCGCACTCGCACCAGCGCACCGCTTCGGACTAGGATCGGTGCGATATCGCGCGCGAAAACGATTGGCGAACGCGGTCTGCGAATATCTGGCGATGTCCGCGCTGCGGCGCCGCAACTGTGAATCCGTTCGTGTAGAAGCCGGGCGAGCGCCGTTCGGCTTCAGTCTTTTGAGCACTGTGACGCCAGCAAGTCGGTGGCGAGCGAGCTGTAGCCCGAGTGTCTTAAACGGGCCGATCTTCTCGCGCAGAGCCTTTAACAATGGTCTCGGCGTACTGCGTGCCCAGCACGATCACCTTTCCTCGCGGCTGTTTTGATACTTTTGTACTATCTCGGCCAAGCTTCCCGGATCTTTCACATCGGCTGGCGCGAAATCGATATCTGCCAGCACACGGCTCTTTTGTTGTTCAGCCCGGTCGCGTACAGCGGCCGCGAATTCATTGCCCGCGGTCCCTCTTTCGCGAAGCACGATCAACGCGCGCGTCGTATTGATAGCGCGCATAGTCAGCCAGGTATTGACCTTGTCCAGCCGTCGCGCAGCAGCCGAAAATACCAGTCGTTTCCTTTTGTGACCCGCGACTCGGAGGCTGCGCACGTGAGCGCCGGAAGCTCCTCAGCTTTGTGAACCTCACCCGCAGATGCAGCGGCAGAACTTGCCACTTGTCCCAGCACGGCTACAGCACTGGACTTTGCGATTCGTCCAGCTGGTTCGTGCGCGCGAGCGGGTTCGTCTTGATCATCGAAGATGTATTTGAATCGGGTGGCCGTTCAACCCACCGCCAACTCCTGGCTTCCATTGCGGCGAGTTGCGCGGCCTGCTGCAAATCCTTGCCGGCGCGCTGCCGTTGAACCCGTTATCGGCCCTACCGCGGCAATGTGCAATGCGGGCCTCGAACGGCTGCCGCAACCGGACCACAAAATCGCTAAAAGAGCTGAAAGCCACGCCCCCAAGGCTCGAAAGTGCCGTGTCGACATTTTACAGAGTGTACAACAGCAAAATGACGATTCTGCAAAAAACCGAGACAAAAAGTATCAAAGGCATGCCCTTTATAATTGTGGCTGGTGACGGACGCCGCCATTCTCCACCACATTTCTCGTCTCCCGCACGCGCGTGCCACCTTCAAGCAATTGGTCCGCGAGCTCGGTTCGCGCGGGGAATCGCGCGAGGAACTTGAAACAGCTCTCGATCGTTTGACCGATCGAGGCGACCTCGTGGAAGTGCGGTCCGGGCATTTCATCGCCACGCGCTTCAGCCCTGAATACGCCGCAGGCCGGCTCAACATGCATCGCGACGGGTTCGGCTTTCTCATTTCGGACCGGCCCATTGAAAAAGTCCGGGGCGACATATACATCCCGCGCGAGTCGGCGCAGACCGCGATGCACGGCGATCGCGTGGTGGCGCGCATCTCGCGAATCGAGAGCGATGGACGCGCCGATGGCGAGATCATCAAAATCCTTCGGCGCGCCCACCAGACTGTTGTCGGTGAATTTCGCGTGAGCAAGCGCGGCTGCCACGTGATACCGCACGACGAGCGCATTCGCCAATGGATCGACATCCCGGACGACATGGAACTGCCGAACGCCTCCGCGAATCGTCATCGCGTGGGCGTCGCGCCACTTAAAATCTCTGGTCCAGAAGATCTCGACGGTATGATCGTCAACGTCGGAATACTCGAGTTTCCCGATGGCGCCGAGCGCGCCGTCGGCCGCGTTATCGAAATCCTTGGGCATCCGGACGACTTCGGCGTGGACGTCGAAATCGTCATCCGAAAGCACCACATCCCGCATCAGTTCCCCGCGCCTGTACTCGAGCAGGCGCAAAGCTTTACTGGCGTCATCCGCCACGAAGAGCTGGAAGGGCGCGAGGATTTTCGCAATCTCGATATCGTTACCATCGACGGCGAGACCGCCCGCGATTTCGACGATGCCGTTTGGGTCGATCGCTTAGCGAATGGCAACCACGCGCTGCAAGTTCACATTGCTGACGTTAGTCACTATGTACAACCCGGCTCGCCCATCGACGCAGAAGCCTTCCTACGCGGAACCAGCGTCTATTTTCCGGATCGCGCCGTGCCGATGCTCCCACTCGAATTGTCCACTGAGATTTGCTCGCTGAAGCCGGCGGTCGACCGGCTGGTGCTCTCTGTCATCCTCGAAATCGACCACGGCGGCGACGTCGTCGCGCAGCGCTTCTGCCGCGGCGTGATCCGCAGCGCCGAAAGAATGACATACACCGATGTCCACGCGCTGCTCGAGAACGATGCCGCGCTACGAGAACGTTACCAGCGGCTGATCCCGCGTTTCGAGCTGATGCGTGATCTCGCGCTGATCTTGAATCGCAAACGCTTGCAGCGTGGCGCCATCGATTTCGACATGCCGGAGCCGCTTATCGAGTTCGATCAATTCGGCGAAATGACCGGCGTCACACGCAGCCCGCGCAACATCGCGCATCGGCTGATCGAAGAATTCATGCTCTCGGCCAACGAGGCCGTGGCTTCGCACCTCGAGCAGCTCGGCATTCCTTCGCTCTATCGGATCCACGAACACCCCGATCCCAAGCGCGTCATGGAATTCGAAGAGATCGCCACGCATTTTGGTTACTCGCTCGGAATCGGCGCGCTGCGCGCGAAGCGCTTCCAGGTTGCGGTGCGCGGGCGTGATGGCCGCAAGACGCGGCAAACCATTGAGACACCGGGCGACATCCCGGTCTCGCCGCGCAACTATCAAAAACTTGTAGCGAAAATCGAAGGCAAACCCGAAGAGCGCATCTTGAGCTACCTGATGCTCCGCTCGCTAAAGCAGGCCCGCTACAGCGCCGAAAATCACGGCCATTTCGCGCTGGCAGCCGATAGCTACACACACTTTACGTCGCCGATCCGCCGCTACCCCGACTTGATCGTGCACCGCATCCTAGGCGCCTGGTTGGATAGAGACAGACTCGACACAAAACGCGACGCCATCCCGCTCGAGCGCCTTGCCCGCATCGCCGAGGACTCTTCCGATACCGAGCGCCGCGCAGCGGAAGCCGAGCGCGAGCTGGTGGAGTGGAAGAAAGCCAAATTCATGGAAGCTCGGATCGGCGAGCAGTTCCCCGCCCTGATCATCAGCACGACGCGCTTCGGCTTCTTCGTCGAGCTTCAGGATCTCTTCATCGAAGGCCTCGTGCCGATCGACTCACTCCCCGGCGACCGCTACACCTTTCACGAAAATACGCATAAGATCATCGGCCAGCGCACTCGCCGCGAGTTCAGTATCGGATCCACGGTGAACGTCCTGCTCGATCGTGTCGACCCGATCGAGCGCAAGCTCCAATTCTCGCTGGTCGAGCCAGAACGGCCGCGCCGCCGGAAAAAATGAGGCCCGGAAAGCGTGCGCGGGCGGTCCCAGGCTCTGCTTTCCCAAGGAGTGACTTAAAGGCGCGACGCTGCCGGGGCCGCCCGCAGCGGAAATCCTTGCGACGCCAGCGATTCAAGCAAGTGCTCGTGAATTCCCGGCTCCAGCATGTAGTGAGTTCTGCCGTCCTCTTCTAACACCACCGCCAACTTCTTCGCCGCGAGCAACAAGCATACCTGCTGCTCTCCCGGCGTCAACGCCGCTACATCCACTCGGGCGGTCCCTCGAGGCCCCGGCGTCAGCTTGCGCAGAAAATCCCGCGTGAAAATCTGATGATCGATACCTTCGAGCGCTGCCCCCGCCGACACCCAGCGATGCTCCGCCGCGCCGAAGAAATACGGCCCCGACGCAAATGCCAGCAGAAACACGATGACGTCGATGAAAGTCGCCAGGGCAAGCGCAAACGCGTGCCTCGGCGTCGGCGCAGTGAACAGCTCCTCAAACGCGACCAGCAAATCCTCCTGCCCAGACACCGTCCTGTCGACGAAATCGCTGTACGCCGGAACCGCCGGCTGCGCAATTGCGCCCGAATGCAACACGCGCTCGACGTCGCTCCACGGTACGTTGTCATAGGCCTGCCGATACGCGGCGAGTTGCTTCTCGGTGGGATCGAGCGGCTTGACCTGCGCCAGGAACCCAGCAAGCTGCGTCTGCGACCGCTGCATCTCGATTAACGACTGCTCGGCCAACTTCGTGTACCGGTCGAACGCCGTGTAGCGCACGCCCTCGCCCGACCCTTCCCGATATCCTTCCGCATACGTCTGCGCCTCTCGCGCAACCGCCGCGCGCACTCCTGCTAAGTAAGGATCCGCATCTTGGGCGCGAGAGATGTGACCATGTGTCTTCTCTGCCTCGGTCATCTCCTGTAGCGCCAAAATATGCTTCTGTTGTTCGGCGATCGCAGCGGTCAGCAGCTTTTGCGTCTCTCCTGCTGACGCGTTCAGTGTGTCGTACAGTCGGCGCTCGACGGCCGCCGGACGCTCTCGCGCGCTGAACCACGTGTACAGACTGGTATATGAAAACGAAATAGAGATGATCGCCGTCACAACGTACACGCCGATCAGAAGTACGCGCCGACCAGAGTGTCGCGCGGATGATGTGAACCCGATCAGCCAGGCCACCAGCACCAGCGCCGTCTGCACGCCAATCGAGGCCAGGGCCGCAAACCAAATCGATAGATACAACCGCATTCCCGCGAAGGTGGTGTACCAGGAAACAATAGCCAGCAGGCAGCTCGACACGAAAAGCGCCTGAACCATGGGTCGTGTCAGGCCTGCCGAATCGGTGGGAGCGTTCGAGGATACAAAAGACACACTAATCCTCCTAGCATGAACTACGTAAGAACTGATCCGATGCTCCCAGAATAGCGCGAAGGAGGCGAACCCGCGCCGTCAAACCAACAGGAAGTCGTAGCGAAGCCAAAGCGGTCGCGGTCCGTTTCGCGCGACGTAGCCGGACAGCGCGACTGTGGCGCGTAGCCTACGCGGCTAGGCGGCATGAAAGGCGCGGCTCAAAACAGGGTCAGCGCCGGAACTATTCTTCTTCCTCTTCTTCGCCGGTCTTGAGTGCCTTGGCGGCTGCAATGATCTTATCGGCCTGCAGCGCGGGCACGTAGTCGTAGTGATCGAATTCCATTGAATACGTCGCGCGTCCCTGCGTCATCGAAATCAGATCGTTCTGATAGCTGAGCATCTCCGACATCGGCACCTGCGCGCGGACGATCTGCGTCGCGCCCTTGGTGTCCATGCCTTGGATACGCCCGCGCCGGCCGTTCAGGTCGCCCATCAAGTCGCCGGCGTACTCCACCGGCGCCTGCACTTCCACGTTCATGATCGGCTCGAGAATCGCGGGCTTGGCCTGCTGCATCGCTGCCTTGAACGCCTTACGCGCTGCCAGCTTGAACGCCATTTCCGACGAGTCCACGTCGTGATAAGAACCGTCGTAGACCGTGACCTTAAAATCCACCACCGGATAGCCGGCCAAAAATCCGTTCGCCGCCGCTTCCACGATGCCTTTCTCCACGGCCGGAATATACTGCCGCGGAATCGATCCCCCGAAAATCTCGTTGGCGAACTCGAACTTCCCGCCACGCGGCAGCGGCTCCATGCGAATCCAGCAATCGCCGAACTGTCCGTGACCGCCAGTCTGTTTCTTGTGCCGGCCTTGGACGTCCGCCTTACCGCGAATCGTCTCGCGATAGGGAATCTTCGGCGCGTGCAGCTCAACATCCACGCCATAGCGCTTCTTCAGCCGGCTGACGATCACTTCCACGTGTTGCTGCCCGCTGCCGGCGAGCAAGAACTCCTTAGTCTGCGGATCGCGATAAAACCTGAGCGACTGGTCTTCTTCGAGAATCCTCTGCACAGCGTTCCCCAGCCGGTCTTCATCCTGACGGCTCTTGGCCGAAATCGCGAACGCGATCGACGGCTCGGGCAGCTTCACCGGCGGATACGAGATCAGCGACGATTTGTCGTCCAGTGTGTCGCCCGTCACTGTCTCTTTCAGCTTGGCCACCGCGCCGATGTCGCCCGCGTGCAGTTCCGTAACAGGCTGAATCGTTTTGCCCATCAGCACGCCGATGTGCGCCAACCGCTCACCCGCCGACGTACGCGCATTCACGAGGTTCGCGTCGTTCTTCACCACGCCAGACATCACCTTGAAGTAAGTCACTCGCCCCGCGAACGGATCGGCAACGGTCTTGAACACGAACGCCGACACTGGCTCAGCGTCCTTAATCGCCCGCTGCGCCTCGTTCCCGTTCACGGCGCCAAGCACGGGCTGATGCTCAGTCGGCGCCGGAAAATTCTCGATCATGAAGTTCAGCACCGCGTCGGAGCAAACATTGTGAAGCCCGGAAGCGCAGAGCACGGGATAAATTCTGCGCTCGCGAATCGCCTGGCGCAGGCCGTTTTGGATCTGCTCGGGCTCGAGCGTGCCCTTGTCGAAATACTGCTCCATCAGCGCGTCGTTGCCTTCGGC
The DNA here is from genome assembly GCA_035631275.1 of Bryobacteraceae bacterium. Lineage (GTDB taxonomy): Bacteria > Acidobacteriota > Terriglobia > Bryobacterales > Bryobacteraceae > Palsa-89. The sequence continues at coordinate 420 of DASQJA010000143.1, read as the reverse complement.
CACCATTTCGATCAGCACTTCGTGCGCCTTCTGCGCGGCCTCAGCACGATCGGCGGGTATCTCGCCTTCCTTGCCCTTCCCGTCGCCGTCGCTCGAGTACGTATAGGCTTTCATTCGGACCAAATCGATGACGCCCTTGAAGTCCTTCTCCGCACCAATCGGCAACTGAACCGGAACGCATGAACGTCCGAAGACCTCCTGGACGTTCGCCAGCGCGCGATCGAAACTCGATCGCTCGCGATCCAGCTTGTTGATCACGACCGCGCGGGGCAGTTGAAATTCTTCGGCAAAGCTCCAGACCTTCTCGGTCTGCACCTCTACGCCCGCCACACCGTCCACGACGACGAGCGCTGCGTCGGCGGCCGCCAGCGACGCCTTCGTGTCGTTGATGAAAATGTTGAAGCCGGGCGTATCGATCAG
>DASQJA010000142.1:0-2883 GCA_035631275.1 Bryobacteraceae bacterium | reverse complement strand
CCGAGAACGGCGTCCAGCTGTTCAAGATTTCTCCTTACAGATTTATTGCCCAAGTCGGTGTGTAAGGTCCATGTGCACATCAGGCGCAACCAGAACGACTCGTGTCTTTTCTCAAGATCCAACAACCTTCGTGACTCGAGAGAATATAGATGACTTGGCGTTCCGATTCAATTGGAGCAGCTAACGTCGCGGTGAGTCTGCGAATCAATTCGTCGCGCACTTGCGTTCCCGCACTCTGCGCTCCACGTCCGACCACGAAAGCGCCGAACCAGGACTCCCCTCTAAGTTCGCCCTTCTACGCGTCAACTCTTGCTTCTGCCAATCGCAAAACCGGGACATCTTCCGGCGTGGCCGCAAGATCATCCCGCAAATCCTCGACTAATTGAAGCTTTTCCGATGGGCTCAGATCGAAAATCGATATGGCTTTCGACTCATCCATATCCATTTCGGTTTCCTCAGATCCGCACGCTTCAATCGGTACCTACCACCTCGCATACAATTCGACCGCAATAATCGGATGGCCCTCACGCAGCCCATCGCGTATTCTCTTCTCAGGTCCGATGCCCACCACCGAAAACGACTACGTCCTCGGCACCCACGACGAGGAAATCTCGCGTCTCGGCCTCCAGCACAACGCCTGGCGCGCCCACACGTTTGCCGCCTGGCAATCTGCGGGAATTCAGCGCGGCCAGACCTGGCTCGACGTCGGCTGCGGTCCTGGATTCGCATCGCTCGACCTTGCGGAAGCTGTAGGCCCGGAAGGTCACGTCATCGCCGTCGACAAATCCGATCGATTCCTCGAAACCCTCCGTGCGCGCAGCCGCGATCGCACCATCGGCAACATCACATCGCACGGCATCGATCTTGAATCCGGCGAATTTCCAACGGTCCGCGCCGACCGAGCCTGGTGCCGCTGGGTGCTCTGTTTCGTCAACAACCCGCGCGAAGTTCTCTCGAAAATCGCAGCCTCGCTCAATCCCGGCGGAGCGCTCGTTCTCCACGAATACTTCGACTACGGAACCTGGCGCGCCTCGCCCGCTTGCCCCGAGCTCGACGAATATGTCGCGGCTGTGATGACAAGCTGGCGAGACACGGGCGGCGATCCCGACATTGCCCTGCGTCTTCCCGCCTGGCTCGGTGAAGTGGGTCTCGAAATCCAACATGCGCGGCCGATCGTCGACGCTCCTGAACCGAACACTCTCTTATGGGCCTGGCTCCGTGCCTTTATCTACGTCGGCCGCGAGCGCCTGGTCGAATTCGGCTTCCTCACTCGCTCTCGCGCCGACGCGATCTGGCAGGCCTTTGAAGCCTTCGAGTCCATGCCAGCCGCCAGGATGCTCACTCCCGGCATGTTCGAAATCGTTGCGCACCGTCGCGTCTAGCCCGGAAAGGGCGCGCGTTACCATCACTTTATGGCCTCTACTGACTACCACCTCGCGCAAATCAACGTCGTTCGTGCGCGCGGTCCAATGGACACGGATGTCATGGCGGGTTTCGCCGCGCAGCTTAAGCCGATCAACGCGATCGCCGACCAAGCGCCGGGTTTCGTCTGGCGCCTTCAGACTGAAAGCGGAGATGCCACCTCCATCTTTGCTTACGAAGATCCTGCCATCCTGATCAACATGTCCGTTTGGGAATCCGTCGAATCGCTTCGGAATTTCGTTTACCGTAGCGGGCATCTCAGCGTTATGCGCGACCGGGCGAAGTGGTTCGAGAGAATGGCGGAGGCTTATCTCGCGCTTTGGTGGATTCCGGCCGGACACATCCCGACCGTCGCGGAAGGTCAGGAGCGTCTCGAGTTACGGAAGAAGTTCGGCGATTCACAGCGCGCGTTCTCGTTTTCAAAAACTTTTCCCCCACCCGACGTGGGCGAGCGCGACTCGCTGTCCTTGTCACGCTCCGCAAGCGCGCCGAAATGATCTAAGCCCGTTTGGCGCGAAGATATTGTTTCGGCCATGGTCCGTCTTGTTTCAATTCATCGGCGGCGCGTAGCGGCCAGTACGGATCGCGAAGCAGCTCGCGCGCAAGCAAGACCAAATCCGCCTGGCCGGTTCGCACGACGTGATCGGCCTGCGCCGGCGCGGTGATCATTCCCACTGCCGCTGTCATGACACCGCTCTCACTCCGCACCTTCTCGGCGAAAGGAACCTGAAATCCGGGGCCGACCGGTATTCGAATATTGGGAAGAATGGCGGCCGACGAGCAGTCGATAAGATCCACTCCAAGCGGCCCAAGTTCCGTCGCGAGCCGCACCGAATCGTCCGGAGTCCAGCCGCCCTCGGCCCAGTCACTGGCCGAGATACGAACAAACAGTGGCAGGCTCTGAGGCCAAACTAACCGCAAAGCTTGTACAACTTCGCATAGCGCGCGCGTGCGATTCTCAAACGACCCACCGTAGCAGTCGGTTCGAAAGTTGCTCAGCGGAGACAGGAACTCATGCAGCAGGTAGCCATGCGCCGAATGGATCTCGATGATTTTCGCGCCCGCATCGAGCGCGCGACGAGCCGCGTTGGCGAAGGCTTCCACCACTTGCGCGATACCGCGCTGGTCGAGCATCTCGGGCATCGGATATGTCTCCGAAAACGGCACCGGGCTCGGCGCGAAGATCGGCCGCCAGCCACCTTCGGATTCTGAGAGCGGCTTCAATCCTTTCCATGGAACTTCGGTGCTGGCTTTGCGTCCAGCGTGCGCCAACTGTATGCCCGGCACTGCGCCGTGTTCCTCGATGAAACGGAAGATCCGTGCGAGCATCGCGATGTGCCCGTCTTCCCAAATCCCTAAATCTTGCGGACTGATACGGCCCTCGGGCAATACCGCTGCCGCTTCGGTCATGACCATGGCGGCGCCGCCGACGGCGCGCGATCCCAAGTGGACGAAATGCCA
>DASQJA010000141.1:0-2572 GCA_035631275.1 Bryobacteraceae bacterium | reverse complement strand
GGTTCCGATTACCTTGAACTTGCCGTTAGAAGTGGTCCCTTCCATAGCTATGACCTCTTGGTTCTTCGCGTGTTCGGCTTACGCGGCGCGGCTGGTGCTGGCTCCGGACTTCATGGACTGGGCCGCGTCGAGTACCGCCCTCACAATCTTATCGTATCCCGTGCAACGACACAGGTTCCCCGCTAGCGCATAGCGGACCTCGGCCTCGGTCGGTTTGGGATTGCGTTCCAGGAGCGCAGTCGCCGACATCAGGAATCCCGGCGTGCAGATACCGCACTGGAGGCTGGCATGCTCGAGGAATTTCTGTTGCAGAGGATGCAGCGTAGCTCCGTCGGCGAGCCCTTCAACGGTGCGGACGTTCTTGCCCTGAGCCTCGACCCCAAGCATGAGGCACGAGCACACCGTCCGGCCCTCGACCAGCACGCTGCAGGCGCCGCAGTCTCCAGTCAGGCATCCTTCCTTGCTACCCGTCAGTTCCAGGACGTCGCGAAGGCATTCGAGCAGGCTCTGCCGCGGCTCGCACAGGAACTCCACCGCTTCGCCGTTGATATTGGTTTCAACCAGGGTTTTCTTCGCCATTTCTCGTCTCTTTCACTCTCAGAGTTTGCGCGCGCGCTCCGCCGCGAGCGTCAGTGCGCGTCGCGTCAGAACACCCGTCACGTGATTGCGATACTCGGCGGTTCCCCGCATGTCATCTATCGGGGACGCCTTTTCGCTGGCGAGCCGAGCCGCGCTTGCCAACGCGTGCTCGTCCAGCTTCTTACCGATCAGCGACTCCGATGCCTTGTCGGCAAACAGGGGAGTTGCGGCAACCGCACCGAGACCAATGCGCGCTGCCTTTACTGTGTCGCCACTCAGCGTGACCGACGCGCCAACGCCCACCACCGCGATATCCATTTCATTACGCGGTATGAAGCGCAGGTACGCATCGCTCGAATGAGGCGCAGGCGCTGGAATCAGCAGCTGCACCAGCAATTCTCCCGGCTTCAGGACCGTGCGGCCCGGAGAAACCACGAATTCTTCGACCGGCACTTCGCGCTCGCCGCGCGGCCCTCCGATGCGCGCACGCGCCCTGAGCGCGATGAGCGCGGGTGTGGTATCCGCAGCGGGAGAACCGTTACACAGATTTCCGCCCACCGATGCGCGATTCTGGATTTGCAGCGAGCCAATCAGATGCGCCGCCTCGGTCAGGCCAGGGTAATAGCGCTGCATATCGGCGTTCTCGGCTACGTCGATGCACGACACCGCCGCACCCAGCCGCAGCCCCGACTTGGCGCTGAACTTGAGTTCGCGCATCTCCTTGATGCGCTTGATATCGACAACAAAATCGGGCTGTCGGACACCGGCGCGCATCTGGATCAGCAGGTCGGTGCCTCCGCAGATCGGACGCGCCTTGTCGCCGTGCGCCTTCATGATCTTGAGCGCATCGGCCAGCGTGGAAGGAGCTTCGTAATTAAATGCGTGCAAGCGGGCACTTCCTCCAGGTAAAGCTAGGGCACACTAGGTCCCCCGATCCCCTTAGATAGCGCAGTTTCCCCCGCCCCGAAAAGGGCGCACAAGTGGCGAACCCGACGTGATCGGGGAAGGACGCTTTCTCGCTCAGTCCAAGAATCAGTCTCTGAACCCGAGCCGGCGCGCGATGCGCGCTGCCGCCGAAGCGAGAGCCGGCGCGTGCGTTCCCATGCCCGCAAACCGCGGGTCCGTGGTCTGACCGCGCACATAACGAACGTAGATCTGTTCCACCACCGTCGCGTTCTTCCAATGCGCCCACGCCCAGTAAAAGGGCATGTCGCTCATGTCGCGTCCGGTGCGGGTCGCGTACCGTTGTATCAGCTCAGCGCGGCTCATAAACCCCGGTCGCAGGGTATGCACTTCCCCTTCGCCAGTTGCGAGCAGATCGGCCGGATCGTCCGGCTCGCGCCAGTAGCCGAGCGCGACTCCAAAATCGACCAACGGATCGCCAATCGTCGACATTTCCCAATCGAAGACCCCGACGACCTGCGCGGGATCGGCAAAATCGATCATCAGGTTGTGCAAGTAGTAGTCGTTATGAATCAGGGACGGCGGCGGTGAAACCGGCATGTGATCGAGAAACCACTCGCCGAGTTTTTCCATCAACGGAACTTCGCGCGTCTTGGCCTTCTCCCAACGCCCCATCCATCCGGTGATTTGCCGTTTGAGAAATCCGTCGGGCTTTCCAAGCTCGCCAAGCCCGATAGCTTGGTAGTCCACCGCATGCAGATCGGCCAGCGTGTCGACAAACCCCTCCGACAACTTTCGCAGCGAGGCCGGATCCATCGGTAGTTCCGGCGGCAACGCCTGCCGCATCCGGATCAGAATTCCCTTACGCCGTTCCATTACGAAGAACGGTGCGCCGACTATCGCCGGGTCTTCGCAATACAACATCCCACGCGGGGCCGGTTTGAATACTTCCCAGACCCGCGACAGCACACGATACTCACGGCCCATGTCATGGCCACCGACGGGCAAAGGACCGAACGGCGGCCGGCGCATCACCCATTCGCGATCGCCGAAGCGAAGCAGATAGGTCAGGTTTGAGTGCCCACCCCGG
>DASQJA010000140.1:0-15517 GCA_035631275.1 Bryobacteraceae bacterium | reverse complement strand
CAGAAGCTCTAGCGCCGCCGGGATGTTCCCCGCGCGAAACTCGCCCGAGTCCATAGCCGTGTTGGCGTCGCGCACGTATTCAAAGAGCGCAGCCAGGGCCTCGGCCGTGTTGAGATCGTCGTCCAAGCTGTCGCCGAACTGTTTTGCCGCCGACTCGGTCCGCTCGATTAGCGCCTCGTTGGCACCTTCGGCGAATCTGTCCGTCTCAATGCGCAGTTTGAAATTCCGCAGCCGGTCGATCGCGGTGGCCGCCGCCTTCAGCCCGTCGAACGTAAAATTCAGCTTCTTGCGATACGGGACCGACGCGAGCAGGTAGCGGATCGGCTCGGGCGCATAACCCATCTCTCGCAGATCGCGCAAAGTATAAAAATTCCCGGCCGACTTCGACATCTTCTGCGCGTCGATGTTCAAAAACTCCGAGTGCAGCCAGAAGCGTGCGAACGGCTTCGACGTGATCGCCTCCGACTGCGCGATCTCATTCTCATGATGCGGAAACACCAGATCGACGCCACCCGCGTGAATATCGAGCGTCTCGCCCAGGTACTTCATTGCCATCACGGAACACTCGATATGCCAGCCCGGCCTGCCCGGACCGATCGCGCTGTCCCAAAACGGCTCGCCGTCCTTGCGCGCCTTCCAGAGCACAAAATCGCGCGCATTAGCTTTGTCGTACTCGTCCACGTCCACACGCGCGCCGGCCCGAATGCCACTGAAATCGTTATGGGACAGCTTGCCGTATTCCGGAAACTTCGAAATGCGGTAATAGATGGAGCCTTCGCTCTCGTAGGTGTAGCCTCCGCGCTCCAAATCCTGAATCGCCTGGACCATCTCCGTGATGTGCTCGGTGGCCTTCACCAGCCGCTCGGGCCGCTGGAGGCGCAGCGCTGCAGTGTCTTCGAGAAAGCCTTGCGTGTACTTCTCCGTATACTCGGTGAGCGATTTGTGCTCCGCAGACGCATTCCGAATGATCTTGTCTTCCACGTCGGTAATGTTCATCACGTGGTCCATCTGATAGCCGCGTGCCTGCAGCCAGCGCCGGAGGATGTCTTGAGCGGTGAACGAGCGCAGATTCCCAATGTGGACGTAGTTATAGACGGTGGGCCCGCAAGTATACATGCGCACAACGTTGTCGTGCAGCGGAGTGAACGGCTCCACTCGCTGTGTAAGGGTGTTGTAAAAGCGCAGTGCCATCTGAAGATAGTTTGATGAATCAGGGAATCGGTCGATCTTTCCACATCGGGCAATCTTTCAACGAGTCTAATTTCCTGATGAGTTAATCTCCTATGTTACCGTGTGTGTGGCGCACGCACTCGTGCGTGCCGCCTCGACAATCGTGTCGACGCTTTGTCTCAAACCACCACAGCGTCCGGGAGAGCGAGATCTCAGCGTTCGCTCGAGTGCGAACGCTGCTCCTACGAATACGTGCGCCACAGCGTGCTACTTGAGGGCCTGTTCCTTTTTCGCTTCAGCTTCGACCGCCCGCATCACACGCAGTGTGTTCCCCCCATAGATCTTCCGAATGTCATCAGCTGAATAGCCCTTCTCGAGCAACACACGCGTGAGGTTCGGAAACTTGGACACATCCTCGAGGCCCGTGGGCGTGCAAAAAACCCCGTCGAAATCGCTTCCGATGCCGGCCGCGTTGACACCTGCGATCTTCACGATGTGATCGATATGCGCGACAACATCGGCTAGCGTCGCGGGCGGGACCTTCTTCTTGTACTCGGCGGCAGTCGCATCCTCGCCGCGCATCCCAGGTATCGTGCTCGGCTTCACGTTCTTCCCCGCCTCAGCAGATTTTTCTGATAGAAAGCCGCAGTTGAAATTCACCTGGACCACCCCACCCTTCTTGGCAAACGCGACGATCATGTCGTCAGTCATATTGCGCGGAACGTTTGCGAGCGCTCGGCAGGAGGAGTGCGACGCAATCATCGGAGCGCTGCTGACGGCCAGAGCATCCCAGAAGGTTTTGTCGGCGACGTGCGAGATATCCACCATCATGCCGAGCCGGTTCATCTCACGCACCACGCCCTTGCCGAAATCGGTGAGCCCGTTGTGATGCTGGATCTTCGGATCGTTGATGTCGCCGGACGAGTCTGCCCAGTTGTTGGTGTTTGAATGCGTCAACGTCATGTAGCGGATGCCGAGCGCGTAATAATCTCGCAGGAGCCGGAGGCTGTCTTCGATCGCGTGCCCGCCCTCGATACCCATCAGCGCGGCGATCTTTCCCTCGCGATGAATGCGCTCAATGTCGTCGGCGGTGGTGGCAAGCTCGAAATCCTTCGGATACCGGCCCACGATATCGTGCCGCACCGTGTCGATCATCTGCAGCGTGCGATTCGCGGAATGATTGCCATTCACGTATTCGGCCGAGACATACACGGCGAAGAACTGTGCGCCCACGCCGCCTTCCTTCAGAGCAGTGACGTTGGTGTGCCCGTCATGCTTGGCCTCGCCGATGTCGTAGCCTTCAACGGTCCTGCTAGTGATGTCGTTGTGGGTGTCGATCAGGATCGCCGAACTGTGGACGCGTTTCACCTCGGCATCAGAGACAGAGCGGGTCTGGGCGAAGGCCATAGAGATGAGCGCGGCAGCGGCGCAAATAATTCGCATGATCAATTGTCGCTCGGAACACGCTCGCAGTGATCCACGACGATGAACTCAACCGGCCCCTTCTTCGACACTAGCCGTAGCCCGAGCTGATCGCGCAACGCATCGGCAAGCCGAGGGCCAGCTTCGCCCTGCGACGCGTCAACGAAAACGTCTCCGGCCCAATGAAGATCGATCTCGTACTTCCCGTCCAAGCCGGTCACGTCGCGGACGGGCCCACGGAGCTGAGTCACCATCAGGCCCGCCAGTCGCGCCATGGTCATCTCCGATGCGTAGAGGTGGCACAAACCGCGATTAATCACGAGCCCTTCCCGTCGTCGCCCCACATCATTGACGGCTGCCTCGTCCGCAGCGGCAGCATTGCCGTCTTCCGATGTAGCCTTCGTTTTGAATTTCGGACCTCCCTTCGCCAGCGCGAGAACATACGACTGAATCTCTCTCGTCTCCCTGTGGATCCCGAGTTTGAACCGGTCAGCCAGCATGTTCTCCCACATACTCCCAAGCTGCGTCTTGGCGGTTCCCGGTGGAACCCGAGCGCGTATGTCGAACTGCGTCTCTTTCATCCACTGCGGCGTGGAAATTTGGAAAGAGTTGACGCCGTAGGCACTCCCAACCAGCCCTAGCAGGCTCAAATTCTGACAAACGAGCAGTGTTGGATCGTCGGTTCCAGGCCCCCCGTGGCAGCCGATCTTCGGTCCCCTTCCATTCGACGGCGCGGACGGCTTCACAGATACCACCTCGAACTCCAGCTTCTCCTGACACAAAACTGCTAAGGGGCAGATCAACAGCAAAACGATTGCGCGCATTCATCACTCCGAACGCATCGCGCTGACGGGATCGATTTGTAAAGCGCGGCTCGCGGCGAAAACACACGCCGCGAGCGCCACAATTGCCAGCAACAACAGCACACCGGCGAAAGTCGCCGGATCTTCCGGGACGATTCCGAACAAAAATCCGGACAACACGCGCGTCAGTACGAGCGCCCCCGCCAGGCCGATCGCAAGACCGGTCCCTATCATCGTGAACGCCTGCCGCACGATCATTGCGAGCACGTTGAACGACCGCGCCCCAAGCGCCATTCGGATCGCGATCTCGCTTGTTCGCTGCGACACCGACCACGCCACCACGCCCGCGATCCCAATCATCGTTAGAACCAGCGCCAGTGCCGCGAACGATCCAATCAGCGTGGTCCGCAGCCGCGGCTGCGAGACGGATTTCGCAATCACTTCGTCCATGGTTCGGATATTCGCCACCGGCTGCTCGGGGTCGATCGCGAGAATCTCGCGCCGCGCTGCCGACGCGACGTTTGACGATCCGCGCGTCACCAGGAAGACCGTCAGAAAAGGCCGCTGGCTGTAAGGGACGTAGATTTCGTTGTCCGGGGTTTTCTCGCCGAGCCCGCCGAGCTTCACGTTCGCGGCCACGCCAACGATCTCCACGCGAATCGACTCCCGCGCGTAGATCAAGTGCTGGCCGATCGGATTCTGGTGGGGCCAGTAGCGGCGGGTCAATGCCTCATTGACGATCGCGACCGGCGGGCTGTCGGCCGTATCCGAACGCGTGAAACCGCGACCGCCCAGAAGTGGAATGCCCATCGTCCGGAAATAACTCGGGCTGATGCTTTGCAGCCACGCCGTCGGAGCTTTGGTCGATTCGAGCAGCGGCCGCCCCTCGATGTTGAAGAAGTAACCGATCCCGCGTCCGTTTGGAGGAAGCACATTGCCGATGGCCGCGCTCTGGACGCCAGGAATGCCGCTGACCCGCTCGAGCACGCGATCGTAAAAGGCGCTGCGCTGCACCGGTTGCGGATAACGCGCGCTCGCCAGTCCGATTCGCATCGTGAGAAGATTCCGTGGCTCAAATCCAGGCGAGACGCTCTCCAGCCGCAGGAAGCTGCGCATCAGCAACCCCGCGCCCGCAAGCAGGATCATCGCCAGCGCAACCTCGCAAACGATCATCACGCCGCGCAGCCGCCCACCGCCTGAAAAGCTGCGGCTCGAAGACTTCAGCGCTTCGTTTAAATCGGCCCGCGAGGCATGCATCGCCGGGCCAAGGCCGAACACGTTTCCGGTCAAAAGAGCTACCGCGATCGTGAAAAACAGAACGGTCGCATCGATCCGGATCTCCGATGCGCGAGGCAGAACCGCCGGGTCAATCCGCCTCACAAAATGCATACTCCATACAGCGAGCAGAACGCCGAGCGCGGCGCCGAGTGCAGCCAGCATCAGGCTCTCCGTTAGGAACTGCACCAGCAGTCGCCCGCGGCTGGCGCCGAGCGACGCGCGAATCGCGACTTCCTTTTGCCTCGCCATGGCGCGGGCGAGCAGCAGGTTGGCCACGTTCGCCGATGCGATCAGCAGCACGAAGGCCACCGCACCTAACAGCACCATAAGCGTGCGGCGAATGTCATTCACCAGAAAATCGCGCAGCGGCATGACCTGGATCGCGCGCCCCGTATCGCCGAAGCCCTTGTGCGAAGCGTCGTACTGCTGACTGAGCGCAGCGATCTCGGTCTCGGCTTGCTTCGATTCGACGCCATCGGCCAGCCGGCCGTAATAAAACAAGTAACTAGCTCCGCGTTGAATTTGCACCGGCGTTATGACCGAATGTTCGAAGAATCGTGGGACCCAGATTTCGGATTCCGCGGGATCATCGAAGCCCGCCGGCATCACGCCTACGATGGTCGCGGGCGATCCGTCGACGTCGATGCTCTGGCCGATCACGTTGGTATCGGAAGCGAAACGGCTCTGCCACAGCGCGTGGCTCAGCACTGCCACCGGCTTCGCACCCGGCTGGTCGTCACCGGGCAAGAAGGTCCGGCCAGCCATTGGCTTCACTCCGAATACGCGGAAAAAATCGGCCGACACGCGCGAGCCGGCGACTTCGATCGGTGCGTTGGGAGGCGAACTGCTGATCTGGAATCGCCCGCCGCTCTCGGCCGCGATCGCTTCCAGGCCGCGCACGTTGGCGTGAAAAAATCCAAACTTCGGAAACGAAGACGTGATGAATGCCCCCGCCCCCGGGATTATGTCAAGAACCTGGACGATGCGCTCAGGCTTTTCGTACGCCAGGGGTCGCAGCAGTACCGAGTTCACCACGCTGAACATGGTGGTGTTCGCGCCGATACCCAGGGCCAGCGTCAGCAGCGCAAGCGCCGTAAATCCCGGCGACTTGAGAAGCATCCGCACACCGAAACGAGCGTCGTTCAGCATGGGCGTTGGAGGTAGGTTAGCGCATTTGGCGCATTTACTCGGGAATCTCGCGAACTCGGCGCAGCGGCGAGGCAATCAGCCACAGCATCGACAGTGCGACACCGCTCACGCCTGCCGCGAGCGTCGCGCGAATGCCGATATTTTGCGCTAGCACGCCGGCGGCAAGCGCACCAAGCGGATAGATACCGCGTGTGAGCAACTGCATGGCCGCGTTCACTCGCCCCAGCACTGGACCGGGCGCGACCGATTGGCGTAGCGCCACTTCGTGAATATTAAATGCCGTGAACGCAGCATCGCCTATGAGCTGCTGCGCGACCAGGAACGCAAGCGCCAGGCTCACTGGACCATGCGCCAAAACGACAAGCGTCTGCGAGCATACAACAACGGCGATCGACACGATGAATGTGCGGCCCAGCCCAAGGGCGCGTCCGATGTGCGGACCGAACGTCGCGCCGAGCATCGAGCCCCCGCCGCCGGTCGCGATCGCGAGTCCGAGTGCGGCCGGCGGCAGCGACAGAGTCCGGATCGCGTAAAGAACATACAGTGTGCCCATCGCCCCGAAGCAGAAAAATGCACAGGCTGAAAAACAAGCCATCGGCCGCAGCAGCGGATTACCGAACACAAAGCGCAATCCAGCCACGGTTTCCTGCGTCCAATGATGCTCGGACGCAGGCTGGACCGGCGGCTCCGGCTTGCGGATGGTACAAACCGAGAACGCTGACGCAAGAAACGAAAGCGCATCGAACAAGATCGCGATGGGTGCGGTGATGAGCTGGACCAGAACGCCGGTCAATCCCGGCCCGGCGATTTCGGCGACCGCGTTGCTTTGCGCCAACTTACTATTTCCTTCGAGCAGCTCGTCGCGCTCGACGAGCGACGGCAGATAGCTTTGATACGCGACGTCGAAGAAAACGGTACAGAACCCGGTCAGCGCGATCACGCCATAAAGCTGAGCCATGGAAAGCCGATGAAAAAAGGCGGCCAGCGGGATTGTCGCGAGCAGTACCGCCCGCACCAGGTCCATCGAGATCAGGATCGGACGTCGCCGGACACGATCCGCCCACACTCCGGCCACCAAGCCGAATAGGAGCACTGCCGCCGCGCCGGTAGCCGCGAGAAAGCCCATCTCGGCCGGCTTTGCGCCCAGAATCAGAACCGCCGTCAACGGCAGACCTTCGCGCGTGATGCGCGAGCCTAGCTCGGAGATGGTTTGCCCGGTCCAGAGCTTCAGAAAATCCGGGCTATGCCAAAGGCTCGCCCTGCGCGAGCGCGCGGCGGCGTTAATGATAAAATCCACCCTTCAACATGACCCTCATCGCTGAACTGCTTGCGGAGTTTCTCGGAACCATGGTCCTGATCCTGTTTGGCGACGGCGTCGTCGCCATGGTGGTGTTGTTCAGCCACCACATCCCAGGCGAAATCGTGAACGGCGGTTACACCAACATCACGCTGGCCTGGGGACTGGCGGTCACCATGGGAATTTACATCGCGGGCAGAATTTCAGGCGCGCACCTGAACCCGGCCATCACCCTCACACTGGCGGCGCTGCGGGGATTCCCCTGGCGAAAAGTGATTCCTTATTCTATCGCCCAGACCGCCGGTGCATTCGTCGCGGCTGCTCTCGTTTTCTGGAATTACCATCCCGCGTTCCTCAATGCCGATCCGAATCTGGATCACACCGCGGGTGTGTTCACAACGTTTCCCGCCTTCCCCGAAATCCCATCCGCCGGCCTGCTCGATCAAGTCATCGGGACCGCGCTGCTCCTGCTTATGATTTTTGCCGTCACGGACGAGCGTAACCAGCCGCCGGCGATTCTGCAACCGCTCATGGTCGGCTTGATTGTGGTCGTCATCGGAATGGCGTTCGGGGGCATGCACGGCTATGCGATCAATCCCGCGCGCGATTTCGGGCCGCGGCTTTTGACCGTGGCCGCCGGGTTCAAAAACAACGGTCTGACCGACGGCCCGCGCGTGTTCTGGGTCCCGATAGTCGGACCCCTCGTGGGCGGCTTGATCGGCGGCATCCTCTACGACATCGGCATCCGCCGTTTCCTGCCCAAGCGCTAACCCAACTCAGGGAACCGCATTTGCGACTGCTCATCTGGCCGGCACTTCGCGACCACCAGCGTGATATCATCCTGCTGCTCGCCGCTGAATTCGTGGACGCATTCGACCACGGATGACAAAATTTCGGCGGGGGCGAGCGATTGCGACCGGCTCAGCGCTTCGATCAGCCGCCGCTCGCCGAAATCATCACCGGAATCGTTGAAAGCCTCCGTGATTCCGTCTGTATAAAGCGTTAGCGTGTCGCCAGTATCGAGCTGGCATTCCTCCACCGGGCAATCCCAATCGGAGAAAACACCCAGCACGGTAGTGGTGGAATCGAGCCGCTTGACGGTCCCGTCCCCACGCAGTAGCAGCGCAGGCAGATGGCCGCAATTCGCGTAGCGCATGCGCCGGGAGCGGTCGTCGTACTCCGCGAAGAACAAGGTCGCGAAAGATGCATCCGTTGTGTTCGCGCAAAAAAGCTGGTTGACTGCCTGCAAGAAGCATTCGGGCGCGTCGATGGCGGTCGCGCATTGGCCGCGCAGATTGGCTTGCAAGTTCGCCATCAGCAACGCTGCCGCGATTCCCTTCCCCGAAATATCGCCGATCACCAGCCCAAGGCGCTCGCGGCCAAGATCCATGTAGTCGTAATAATCCCCACCGACCTGTCGAGCCTGGACGCAGACGCCCGCGTAATCCAGAGTCTTGAGCGCAGGCTGCGTTTGCGGGAAGAGCCGCGCCTGGACCTGTTTCGCAATCTCCAACTCCTGTGCAGCGCGGCGCTCGGCCTCCAGTTGCTCTTCCCTCCAGCGCCGCTCGGCGTCGATCTGACGCGTAACCTCGTCGAATCCTACCAGCTCAAACGAATTGCCGTCGAGATCGCGGAAACGTGTAAATACGCCGCCCCAAACCGGTTCCGGTACGTTCGACGCCGGCCCCTTGTCATAGTGGATCTGGATGCGCCTCAGCCGAGGCGTATGCGTAAAACGCACGCCGCGCTCGCGCCACTCCCGATACTTCGCGGTGACATCGTCGGTCAGCAGAACGATACGAGTGGATCGACCAATGAGATTATACTCGGGCGAGTCCGGCTTCGGCGCCAACAACCCAAGAACGGCGCTGCCGTCGGGCGGCGATACAGCAACCCAGCGATCCCCCGCTTGCGTCTTCGCGTCAAATGCCAAAACGAACCCAAGCTTGTCGAGATAAAACCGCAGCGCTTCATCGTGATCGCGAACATAGACATTGACCGCATGAAGCCGAAGGTGCGGATTGGGTCGATTTTGCGGGGAGATACCCAAGCCGTGATTATAAAACGGCCAAAACGAACCCAAGACGCGACAGTCCTGAAGACCGACGATCTTACTAACCCTCGACCGATCCGCTCCAAACCTGGGACAATCGCAAAGATGCCAGACCGGAGCGAAAAAGACTGGGCAGCCCGGTTTGATCCGCCTCAGGCTGATTCACACCTGTCTCTTGAGGGCCTAGCGGCCCGCGAAAACTTATGAAAAGAGATTTTCGACCCTGGGGTTAGGGTACTTGCCGCACTTGGCCAGGATCTTCTGCTTTGGATGTTGCAGCGTCCTTTACATGATTGGCGCCAAGGCTCTTACGGCCATCCGCGACCGATAATGCTGGCGGACTGTCTTTCACCGCATTCGCGGGGCCGAGCTGTTATTGACTCGCTTCGCGGTCAAATCACGGAACAACCGTCGACAATGCCAGGATTAATATTATTTATGAAAATACCCTCTTGCATTTGCCCTAGCACCTCAGGTACTCTGGTTTCACAGTGATCAACCGAGGAACAACTGGCTTCGTCTTTGCCCAACCGGGCCTGCGAACCGTCCTTTCGGTTGGTCTCATTCCGGAGCTTCTGCCTATTATTACGGTCGCCGTACCCGGCCCCGCCTGACGGGCTTCGGAAAATAGAATCCGAAAGGCCATCGGCGGGGAAAACGAACCCAGCCGATGGCCTTTTGCTTTAGCAACCAGGTTTATCAGACGAATGAGGGAGCAACCAATGTCGACGAGTCCAGCGCATCGAACCACGGTGGCCGCAGAGACCAAACTCATGTCCGGAGCCAGGATCCTACTGGAGTGCCTGGCCCGTGAGAATGTAGACTGTATTTTCGGATACCCAGGCGGCGTGACGCTACCGCTGTACGACGCCTTCTACGACCACCCCATTCGCCACGTCCTGGTGCGGCATGAGCAGAACGCTGCGTTCGCGGCGGAAGGCTACGCGCGGTCGACCGGCCGCGTTGGTGTCTGCTGCGCGACGTCGGGGCCGGGTGCGACGAATTTGGTCACGGGCTTAGTCGATTCGATGATGGATTCGATTCCTATCGTCGCGATTACCGGCCAGGTTTCGACGAAATTGATCGGGAGCGATGCGTTCCAGGAAGCGGACACATTCGGAATTACCCGATCTTGCACCAAGCACAATTTCCTAGTGAAGACGATTGCAGAATTGCCGCAGGCGATCCACGAGGCTTTTTACATCGCCTCGAGCGGGCGTCCAGGGCCGGTGCTGGTTGACATCCCGAAAGATGTTTTCCAAGCTCAAGCGCATTACGCGCCCGTCTCGTCGATCCATTTGCCAGGGTACAAGGTTTTCACCGAAGGCCACACGGGACAGATCCGGCGCGCTGCCCAGATGATGTGGGAAGCCAAGCGCCCGTTCGTCTACGCGGGCGGCGGCGTGATCGCGGCCGGAGCGTCGGAAGAACTGCGCGAGCTGGTGGAAATTCTCGACGCGCCCACCGTGAACACGCTCATGGGACTCGGCGCCCTGCCGGCCGAGCATTCCAACTTCGTCAGCATGCCCGGCATGCACGGAAGTTACGCCGCCAACATGGGCATGAGCAATACCGACCTGCTGATCGCGCTCGGCACCCGCTTCGACGATCGCGTGACCGGACGGCTGTCGGCATTCGCCCCGCATGCCAAAGTAATTCACGTCGATATCGATCCGGCCGAGATCGGCAAGAATCGGGCGCCCGATTTGCCTATAGTCGGCGACGTCAAGCGCGTGCTGCATAAGCTGAACAAGGTTCTTGCCGAGCTGGCTGACGATCATCGCGCGCGTCACGCCGATGAGCGCCGAGCCTGGTGGGTGCAGATCCGCGAATGGCAGGCCGAGCATCCGCTAACGCCTGAAGTTTCGGCCACCGAGATCAAACCGCAGCACGTCATGCGCGAAATCGACCGGCTCTCGGCCGGCCGCGCCATCGTCACTTCCGATGTCGGGCAGCATCAGATGTGGGCCGCGCAGTTCATCCGCTTCAACGAGCCTAGGCTCTGGATCAACTCCGGCGGATTGGGGTCGATGGGCTTCGGGCTGCCGGCGGCCATCGGCGCGCAGTTCGCCTGCCCGCACAAGATGGTGTTTTCGATTGTCGGCGATGGTGGGTTCCAGATGTCGATCCCGGAGCTTGCGACCATCGCCAATCACGCGCTTCCGATCAAAATCGTCATCGTCAACAACGGCTACCTCGGAATGGTCCGCCAATGGCAGGAGCTGTTCTACAACAACCGGCTTTGCCAGGTGGAACTGAGTTCCTTTCCCGATGCCAAGCAGCTCGCGGGCGCATACGGATTCAAGGGCCGCACCATCGAGAAGCCCCAGGAATTGGCGCCGGCGCTCGAGGAAGCTGTGCGCGAGAATGGGCCGTACCTGCTAAACATTCGCGTTTCGCCATACGAGAACGTCTACCCGATGGTTCCGGCTGGCGGCGCGATCAATGAAATGGTCCTGGGGCCGCCGCAACCGGTGGAGGCGTAGGATGGTGATCCGTTGCTTCTTGGTAGTTGAACCTTGTGGCGCACGCACTCGTGCGTGCAGCGTTCACACTCGTGTGAACGCCAGATTTCAATCGACCACGCCTGTTCCGCGAGAGCGCGAACACGGCACGCACGAGTGCGTGCGCTACGGTGTAATATGCTTCAAGTAATTTCACTCCTAGTAGAGAACAAACCCGGTGCACTGATGCGCATTACAGGTGTACTGAGCGCGCGCGGTTACAACATCGAAAGCCTGACAGTCGCGCGCACGCTCGATCCTGGGCTCTCGCGCATGAGCATTGTGGTCGACGTCGACCCGCAACTCCGCGCGCAGGTGATTAAGCAGATGAACAAGCTGATCAACGTGTTGCAGGCCACCGATCTCACCGACTCGCCGGCCGTGAAGCGCGAGCTGGTTCTGGTCCGAGTGCGAACACAATTGAACAGCCGCACCGCGATCCTGAAAGAAGCAGAAATTTTCGGCGCGCGGGTCGTGGATTCGTCCACCGAAGGCTTCGCGCTCGAAGCGACCGGCGAGTCGGAGAAGCTCGACGAATTCGTCGACGTGATGCGTAGCTACGGCGAAATCGAAGTCACACGCTCGGGCACGGTCGCGGTCTCGCTGGAAGCGAAGAAGCTGCGCCTTTCGCCTCCGGTGCCGAAGACGGCAACTGCTGAAGCCGGCACGATTCGAAATTAGAGGAACAATGGCAAAACGATTCTATGAAAAAGACGGCAACCTTGCGTTGCTGAATGGCAAGACAGTCGCGATCATCGGCTATGGGAGCCAGGGTCACGCGCACGCGCTCAATCTGCGCGACAGCGGCGTGAGCGTCATGGTCGGGCTCCACGCGGGAAGCAACAGCGCCGCAAAGGCGGCGGCCGCGGGACTCAAGGTGGTTCCCGTCAGCGAGGCCGCTCAGACCGCAGACGTGCTCATGATCCTGGTGCCCGATCACATCCAGTCCGACCTGTACGCCAAAGAGATCGCCCCGCACATGAAGTCCGGCAAGACGCTCATGTTCGCGCACGGGTTCAACATTCACTTCGGACAGATCCAGGCGCCGGACGGCGTCGACGTTTCGATGATCGCGCCCAAAGCCCCCGGCCATCGTGTGCGCGAGCTTTTCACCGAAGGCGTCGGCGTTCCTGCTCTGATCGCGGTCCATCAGGACGCATCGGGCAACGCGCATCAGAACGCCCTGGCATACGCCCTCGCGCTCGGGTGTCTGAAAGCCGGCGTGATCGAGACCACGTTCAAGGAAGAGACCGAGAGCGACCTGTTCGGCGAGCAGGCCGTGCTGTGCGGCGGTGTCAGCGAGCTGATCCGCGCCGGGTTTGAGACGCTGGTGGAAGCCGGCTACGCTCCCGAAATCGCCTATTTCGAGTGCCTGCATGAATTGAAGCTGATTGTCGATCTTATTTACGAAGGCGGCCTCAGCTACATGCGATTCTCGGTATCCGATACGGCAGAGTACGGCGATTATTCGCGCGGCCCTCGCATCGTCAACGCGGATACGCGCGAGGAGATGAAGAAGATTCTCGGCGAGATCCGAACCGGCCAGTTTGCGCGCGAGTGGATCAACGAAAACAAAACCGGGCGCCACAAGTTCCTTGCGATGCGCGCCGCAGCACAGGATCAGCCGATCGAACGCGTGGGCCGTGAGCTGCGCCAGATGATGCCATTTCTCAAAAAGAAGAAAGAGGTCGGCGTGCCGGCGTAGCGCACGCGCCCGTGCGTGCAGTGTTCACACTCGTGTGAACACCTTAAAGAGATATACCTTATGCGCATCCAAACGTTCGACACAACTCTCCGGGACGGCACGCAGGGCGAAGCCGTCTCATTTTCCGTCGACGACAAGCTCGTCATCGCACAGAAGCTGGACGAGTTGGGGATCGATTACATCGAAGGCGGCTGGCCGAACTCCAATCCCAAGGACAAGGATTTCTTCCATCGCGCCAAAAATGTGAAGCTGAAACGTGCGCGCCTGACCGCGTTCGGGTCGACGCGCTTCGCCAAGAATAAAGTCGACCAGGATCCGAACGTTCGCGCGCTGCTGGAAGCCGAAACACCGACTGTTTCGATTTTCGGCAAAAGCTGGGAGCTGCACGTCAAACGTGCGCTCGGCGTTACGGAAGAAGAGAATCTGAAGCTGATCTCGGAAACGGTGAAGTTCTTGAAAGACGCTGGGCGCGAAGTGGTCTACGACGCCGAGCACTTCTTCGACGGCTACAACGTCAGCCCGGATTTCGCTCTGCGCACGCTCGAAGCGGCAAAATCCGCCGGCGCCGATATTCTCGTGCTGTGCGACACCAATGGCGGGAACCTGACGCATCGCATAATCGAAGTAGTCACGGATGTTCGCAAGCGTTTCGACGGCGTGCTCGGCATCCACGTGCATAACGACTGTGACGTTGCTGTCGCCAACAGCATCGCGGCTGTCGAGGCGGGATGCACGCACGTGCAGGGCTGTCTGAACGGCTACGGCGAACGCTGCGGCAATGCCAACTTGGCTTCGATCATCGCGAATCTGGAGCTGAAACTCGGCCACACGACCATCGGCCGCGAGAATCTCCAAAATTTGACCACCGTGGCTCGGTACATCGCTGAGCTTGCGAATCTTCCGATGCGCAACGATCAGCCGTACGTCGGCCACAGCGCGTTCGCGCACAAAGGCGGTGTGCACGTGAGTGCTGTGCTTAAGGACTCCGCGACCTACGAGCATGTGAAGCCGGAGATGGTCGGAAACCGGCAACGTGTTTTGCTGAGCGATCTTTCAGGGCGAGGCAACGTGCTCTACAAATTGAAACAGCACGGCCTGGGCGAGCGGCTGGATGCCGAGGCGCGCCGCCAATTGCTCGATCGCGTGAAGCACATGGAGTTTCAAGGGTACGAGCTCGAAGCCGCCGAAGGCTCGTTCGAGCTGCTGGTTCGCGAGGCGCTGCATCCCGGTTGGAACCCTTTCGAAGTGGTTAGCTATGAGATCACGACGCGCATGGTCGGCGGAACGACTGCCACCGTGACGCTGCGCATTCAGGACAGCGTCCACACCGCGACGGCGAACGGCAACGGCCCAGTGAACGCGCTCGACCTGTGCCTGCGCCAGTGCTTGTCCACCGTCTATCCGAACATCAAGAACGTGCGACTCACCGACTACAAGGTCCGCGTGCTCGATTCGAAGAAAGGTACGGCCGCCAAAGTGCGCGTGTTGGTGGAATGGTCCGATCACCGCCGCAGTTGGTCCACTGCCGGCGTGAGTGAAAACGTAATCGAAGCAAGCTGGCTGGCCTTAGTCGACGCGATCCGCCTGGAGCTGATGCGCCTGACCGAGCAGGACGAAAGCATCGACAAAGTAGTCGAAGACTACTGCTGGGGCGTGTAAGCCCCTCCGGAGTCCTACCGTTGGCAGAGCCAGAAGATCCCGTCTCGTTTTTTGGCCGCTCACATAGTGCTCACGTCCGACGCCGGAATTATGAGAGCCTTGCAATGGACTCCGCCAGCTCGCACATTACTAAGAAAATGGCCCCGTGTGACGTACAATTCACGGTGAGGCGACCACTTGGCGATCTACGAGCTAACTCACGACGCGATCAAGGAGCGTGGGGATCCTCTACGCTGGTAAAGCAACAGATGGAGGTAATCGCACCCAATACATTGAGCATCGCTGAAGAGTCTGCGAATGGGAGGACACTAGGCGGCGAGTCGATTTGCTTGGAATTGATGATGCCAACCTCGTCGTAATCGAGCTGAAGCGGACCGAAAGATGGCGGGCACATGGAACTTCACGCCATTCGATATGCAGCGATGGTTGCGGCCATGAGCTTTTCTAAAGCGGTTGAGGTCCACGCGCGTTATCTAT
>DASQJA010000139.1:0-8258 GCA_035631275.1 Bryobacteraceae bacterium | reverse complement strand
TTCTTGCCGGTGACGTCAGTACTTCATCCATCGCTGTGGGCGATGCCGAGCGCTTCGTGCTCGTGAACGGGTTTGATTTCTTCGGTCAAGACAATTGGCAGGTAACCTCGAAGCTCAATATCAATTACGGACTGCGGTGGGAGTACTTCGGACCGCTCCACGCCAACGGCCCGGCTGATCTCGGCGAATTTATTCCGGGCCAGGGTCTGAAAGTGCAAGGACAAAACCTCGGGCAGATCTTTCATCCCGATTATCACAACTTGGCGCCGCGCTTCGGATTCGCTTATTCGCCCGGCTCCGGCTTCGTCGTTCGCGGCGGCTTCGGCGTGTTCTTCGATCAGATCAACATGAATCCGTTCCTGGATTTCCGGCCGCCAATTAGTGCCGCCGATGGGCTGGAAGACAATCCGGTGGGCATCCATCCGGTAGACAGCTACTCACGGAACAGCTATAACTGGCAGACGGCGCAGCTCGGCGGCGTCTCGATTTTTCCGCATGTCACCACTTGCAAAGGAAATTTCGCCACCGATCCCGGATGCCTCAGCTCTTCCCAGGTCTTCAACGTTTTCGGCGTAAACCCGAATTTCCGTCCGCCTTACTTTTACAATTACAACCTGAACATCGAAAAATCCCTCGGTGGCGCCGCGTTATTGCAGGTGGGTTATGTCGGAAGCAACGGTCACAAACTCTCGGTGATGACCGACATCAATCAGAACGGCGCATTTAATGCGCTATATCCAAACTACGGATCGATTCTGCAGCTAGAGAGCGAAGGCACCTCCAACTACAACGCGCTCCAAGCGATTTTCAAACTGCGGAGCTGGCATGGTGTCAGCGGGCAGATGGCTTACACCTGGGGCCACGCACTCGATGAAGTCACCGAATACCGCGGCGTGATCCCGCACGACAGCTTTAACCTGAACATCGACTACGCGAATAGCGATTTCGATACCCGGCACAATTTCACTACGTACCTGAGTTGGGACATCCCTGGATCGTCGCACGGGCCGGCGATTCTTACTCATGGCTGGGTACTCAGCGCGCTGCTTTCGCTGCACAGCGGTCAGCCGTTCAATCCGCAGACCGGTTCAGACGCCTCCGGCACGCAGCGCCCCGGGTTGAACCTGATCGCGAATCCTTACGCGGGAGTGAGTCACGTGTTTAGCGCTGCCCTGGGCGGCGAGCCATGGATCAATCCGAATGCATTCTGCATTCCTGGCCCCGGTTGCGCTGGACCTAGGAATCCGAATGGCGACCTCGGCCGGAACGCTCTCGTGGGCCCCGGTTTCGCTGATCTGGATCTATCGATCTTCAAGAACATTCCGCTCAAGGAACGATTCAAGCTTCAGCTCCGAGCGGAAATGTTCAATGTGTTTAACCGCATCAATCTTGCTTCCGGTGCTTTCGCCGTGGGGCCGAACGGCGTGGTCGGCGATACCATCGGCGATTTCAACGGAGCGCCCGGACTTGGACCCGGCGAGCCGTTCAACCTGCAGATCGCTGCGAAAGTGGTCTTCTAGCTTCACCCTAAAACCGCAAAACGGAGTGCGGCGGGCCTTGTTGCGTTTAAGATGACGGTGCCGCGGCGCACTTTGCGGGGGCGCGCTACAGGCCCATTCGCTCGAGCTTGCGGTACAGCGTCTTGCGCTCGATGCCGAGAATTTTCGCGGCGCGACTCTTGTTGCCGCCCGTAGCGGCGAGTACGCGTCGAATGTGATCGGCTTCCGTATCGGCTAAAGTGTCGCTCGCGCTGTCCCGCGGCTCGGTGAGCTCGATCGCTTCCTTCACCACCGCCTCGTCGATCCGACCTTGAGGTGCGAGGATGGTCAGCCGCTCCATCATGTGCTGTAGCTGGCGAACGTTGCCAGGCCAGCTATAGTTTTCAAGCGCCGCGAGTCCCGACGTGACAATCTTCGCTTGCTGGCCGTAACGCTCGTTGTACTTCTTTAGAAAATGATGGGCGAGCAGCGGGACATCGCCCCGGCGCTCTACCAACGGCGGGAGCAGCACGCGCACGACATTTAGGCGATACCAAAGATCCTCGCGAAATTTTCCCTGCTCGACCATTTTCTGGAGATCTTTGTTCGTAGCGGCGATCACGCGAACATCCAGCTTACGGCTGCGCGAAGATCCCAGCGGGCGAATCTCCTTCTCCTGCAAAAAGCGCAGCAGGCTGAGCTGAAGACTGAGTTCGAGATCGCCAATTTCGTCGAGAAACACGGTGCCATTGTTGGCGGCCTCGAAAACGCCGACCCGATCGCGGTCCGCGCCCGTGTACGCACCCTTCAGTGCGCCGAACAATTCGCTCTCGATCAAGGTTGGTGTCACGGAAGCAAAATTCACCGGCACGAACGAATGATTCTGGCGCGGGCTGTGATTGTGAATCATGCGCGCGATCATTTCCTTACCGGTGCCGGTCTCGCCTTCGAGCAACACCGTTGCATTGGTCGGCGCAACCAGCGAAATGGTCTTGTAGATCTCGACCATCTTCGGTGAGCTGCCGATCATCTCGCTCTCGGGCAGGTCGTCGATCTCGGTTTCTGCTTCCTGGTCCTGATCGTTCACCACGGCTTCTGCGCGCTTGACGGTGTCGAGCATGCGATCCAGCTCGAATGGTTTCGCGATGTAGTCGAACGCGCCGCCCTGCGTGGCTTTCATCACCGTCTCCATCGTGCCGCGCGCGGTCATCAGGATCACCGCGCAGTTCGGATTCTTGCGGCGCGCGGTATCCAGAACGTCAAGCCCGGTTCGCTCGTCGATGTAAATATCGGAGATGACGATCGGGTAAGCATCATCGCGCAACCGTTCCAACGCTTCGCGCGTAGAAGACACAGCGTCCACCGCATAGCCCTCCAATTCGAGAAACGTGGTGATTGTATTTCTGACGGACGAATCGTCCTCAACGATCAACAGACGTTGCACTTGTACCCAATCCTATTTCTCTAGACTGACACAGCGGGAGGCTGGGACGCACGCGAGTGGGCCGGTAACACAACTGTAAAGCACGATCCCTGACCGGGTTGGCTGGTCACCTCCATCTTGCCGAAGTGGTGATGGACGATCTGCTCGACGATTGACAGACCGATTCCGGTGCCCGCTTCGCCGGACGCCTCGGCCCGCTTGGTCCGGTAGAATTTCTGAAAAATCTGGCGCAATTCCTTGGCATCCATCCCGATGCCTTGGTCTTGAACTGATAAGCGCACCCGGCCCGAATCCATTCGACAGGCTAGCGTAATTGTCGTCGAAGGGTTCGAATATTTTATCGCGTTCGTCAACAAATTGTAGACGACATATTCCATTAATTCACGGTCGCCTTCGATTGCGCCCTCCAGGCTTTCGGTTCGAATGGCGATTTGTTTCCGGTCGGCTAGCGGTTGCGCGCGTCGGATGCAGACCACAATTAAGTCCTGCGCGGGGATCGCTTCGCGTTTCAGCTCCAATTGCCCGTCCGAGAGCCGCTCGACATCGAGAAACGTCTGGATCATCCTAGCCAGCCGCTTCGATTCCTGATTGATCATGTCGGCGATTTGTTTGCGCTTCTCGTCGGTCAGGCTGTAGCGGCCCATCAGCTCACTCGAGCCTTGAATGGCGGTGAGTGGGGTGCGCATTTCATGCGTTACGAAGTGAATCGCTTGCTGATACCGCTGGCGATCCGCTTCAGCCTTACGAAGCTGGCGGCGCACAACAAAATGCTGATAGCTGGCCGCGGCCGCACAGGTCAGCCACACCACCGCGAAGGGCGCAAAATACGGAAACACGATGCCTAGGCGGAAAGCGGCGAACGGAGTTGCATGCGCGGCGAGAAGCAGCGCGGCCGCGGAAAGATAGGCGGACCACCCGGATAGAAAAGCGAAGATCACGCCGGCCAGCGCGCCGGCGAGGCAGCACACGCCCAGCACGGCGAGGTTCGAGGCGTCGGTGAGGAATCGGCCGCCCTCCAGAGTCTCGAACAACTGCGCGTGCACCTCGACGCCTGAAATTCGGCCGTTTTCGAGCGGTGTGCGCACCCGATCCTGCGCGCCAGTGATTGACGTGATTCCCACGAACACGGTCTTGTCGTGAAACTGAGCGGCGATAGCGGGCCTGTCGATCAGGTCCTTTAGTGAGATCTCGGGTACCGCCTGGGGCGAAAAGAGCACGCGCAGCGGACGATTTCCCTCAGCCGACCGTGTGGCAGGAATGATCTCGCTCCCCACTTGCAAATCCCGCGGCGATTCCAGAATGATCCGCTGACCGCGCGCCACCCGAAATGTTTCGAGCGCCAGCGCCCAATAGCGCTCGCGATCGGTTCGTTCCTCGAGTGGAATTTCGCGCGTCACACCGTCGCGGGAGTTTTGGTCTGCCTTGTCGTGCCCTAAACCGGCAGCGTGCGCGCGAAAGGCCGGCAGCGGATTCTGCCAGCGGCCTTCGGCGAGGTCCGTCACCAAAACAAGGTTGTTCACGCCTTGCATGGCCTGGGCCAGACGCCGGTCCTCGCTCTTGTCCTCGCTGTCTGTCAGAACCAAGTCGATGGCGACGGCTCTCGGTTGCGCCGTCGCCAGCAGATCGAGTGACTTCGCCAGCATCCCGCGGATGGCGCGCGGGCCGCCGAGCGCATTAAAGGAGGCATCATCGATTCCGAGAACAACCGAATGCGCGGCTCCGGTTCGCGGCGGATGCAGCCGGAACATGAAGTCGTAAACCGATTCGTCAAATTGATCGGCCACGACCAGCCAACTCGAGACTATTGCCACCGCGAGGCTCCCGGCAAGCACCGCAATGTAGCCGATGGTCTGCTTAGCGGCTGGTCGCCTTTTCAATCTCGTCAGGCTCCTTCGCCAGCGCAGCGCTCAGAACTTGCGCGCCATGATCGGTCACCAGAACTACGTCTTCGATCCGTACGCCGATGCGTTCTTCGTCCAGATAAATGCCCGGCTCGATGGTCACCACCATTCCCGCTTCGAGCGGTCCTTCGATATTGGGATCGTGCACGTCAATGCCGACCTGATGGCCGATGCCGTGAAGCATGTATTTTCCGAGGCCCTCGCCGAACATGTCTTTCCCATGCGCGTCCATGTAATCCTTCGCGACTTTCGTGAGCGTGTCGCCCGATCCCGAGAGCCGCGCGCCGGGCTTGAGCGCCGCGATCGCAGCCTTCTGCGCGCCCAACACGATGGAGTAGATCTCACGCTGCCGCGCGGAAAATTTACCGCCGACGGGAACGGTCCGCGTGATGTCGCTCGCGTAGCTGTCGCATTCCGCCGCCGCGTCCATCACCACCAGTTCCCCGCGATCCATCCGTCGTTGATTCTCGGAGTAGTGCAAGACTGTGCTGTTTGGTCCGGAACCGACGATGGTCGAATACGCCGGCCCGTCGCAGCCGCGATCCAAGAAGACCCTCTCGAAGGTCGCTCCGAGCTGATACTCGCCGATGCCAGGCACCATCTGTTTCCAAACGGCGCGGTGAGCCTCCATGCTCACGTCCGTCGCGTGTTGGATGGCGGTGAGTTCTGCGGGCGATTTCTTGACGCGAAGCTTCGTGACGAGCGGCGCCCCGTCCGAAATTTCGCGAAACGGGTGCGTGGCCCTCAGCTTTTCCGTCGTCGGTTGTCCGAGCAGCGCGTAGAGATTTTCGTAGTTCGCCAGCGCCGCGTCGAGCTCCGACTCGAATTTCTCGATCGCTAGCACTTCCTCGAAACCGGTTACAGTTTTCGCGTCCTTGTCTTCGGCCGACGCTCGGTGTCCCTCGTAGTGCTCCAGCCGTTCATTGTGGTGAGGCAGAAAAAGGATTTCGCGAGCCGGTGTGATCAGGAGCCTCGCCCCGGGCTCGGTCCAGCCGGTTAAATAATAGAAGTTCGGCTCCGGCGTGACGCGATAAATCTGATCGCGGCCCTCGGTATGCGCGAACAACACCACCACGCCCTTGAGATCTTTGCGAAGATTGGCTCGCCGCGCTCGATACTCCTCGGCAGGGAATTTCGCAGCGCATACAGAGGCTACAAGCAAGAACGCCGCGAGTTTTTGCACCATTTCCAAAATGTACCAGTTTCGGGCGCTCGAGCGAAAAAAACCGGCATCGACCGAGGAGGCTGATGCCGGTTTCGAGGAGGCAAGCGGGAACTAGAAGCCGGTGGCCGTAGAGGAGTGGCCGCGCGGCGTCTTGATCTTGGGAGTCGCCAGATATCCGATCACTTCGTTGTTCTTTATCTGATTGACCACGATCTCGTACGGCTGGCGATTGCCCGCAACGTACAACTGCACTGGCTCGTTGAGCGTGCGGTCCTTTTTCTCGACGATCTTGTCGTCAGCGAAGACTTGCAGCGTGAAGCGGCTATGTTTCGGATCGGCGTTTCGCAGCACAACCCGGATGTCACCCACCTTCTGCGGAGTCTTGGATTTCGAAAGATCGAATTCGAAATAATTCCGCTCTCCGAGTTCTTTCAAAGCGGACAGTTCCTTGCCATTGGTGGCGATGTCGCCGCTCATCACTCCCATGTCGCCGACCATCCGCTTCAAGTCGGAACTCGTCTTTTCCACGTCGCTCGATACTTGATCGAGCTTGGTGTTCGTCGTTTGGATTTTGCTGCTCGTGTCATCGAGTTTTGTGGACGTATCCTGCTTCAAGTCGGCAAGCTGGCTCGCCACTTCCTGGTTCTTTTGTTCGAGCTCGCGCCGGCGTTCCTCGAGATTCGCTGCCATTTGCGTGTTGCTGCGTTTCATTTCCGACCTTGCCTGGCGAAGCGTGGCGGAAGTGGCTCCCTCCAAATCGGTCTTGAGACCGGAATGCATCGCCTCGAAGCGTTGCTGGTTCAACTGCACTTCCGCTGATTCCGCATCGGCGAGTTTCGCGATCTGCTTGTCAGTGCTTTCGTGGAGCAACGCCAGATCTCTTTGGGCGTGCCGCGTCTGGACGGCCTGATACAGGTTGCATCCGAGCGCGACGGCTAATCCGCCGCTTAAGACCCACACGAAGCGCGGGTGCGTCCGGGGCGTCTCGTCTGACTTATAGGAATCGATTTGTGACATAAACAGGCTCCTTTTTCGCTTAAGCCGGCCGGGTTAACTCGACTAACTCCGCTCCGTGCTCGGGGCCTGATGCTGCAACGGGGATGCCAGTTGCGATTGGCGCGGCGGTTTCGCCGGATGCGCCGTATGAAGTCAACGCATTAGCCGCGCCGGCCAGACGCTGCTCGGATACGCGGATCGAATTCCAATCGTGTAACGTTTACGGTTTGACACACTAAAATCTGCCCGGTTTGCGAGCCGTCTGACGGTCTAACGCGAATCTCCGGCAGCGCGGGAGAATCGCGCTACCGAGCGCGCGATGGAGATCGAAACCGATCCGAGGGAGATCCCCAGCACCTCTGCGATTTCGCGATAGCGCAAGCCTTCAGCGCGCAGTGAGAGGCATCGGCGATCCTGCTGAGGGAGCGCGCGCAGTACCAACATCAGCAGCTTTTGCCGCTCGGAGCAAGCGGCCTGCTGCTCCGGATTGGGCGCCGAATCCGAAACCGGCTCCGCATCCTCTGCGGACTCCCATCTTCGGGTCCGTCGTGCGCGTTTCAGTCCGAGGTTATGCGCGACGCGAAACAGCCACCCGCGCAGATTTTCTCGGGATCCCCCGCGCCCCAGGTGCTCAAAGAGGGCCAGAAAGACCTCCTGCACGATCTCCTCGCCGTCCGCGACCGCGAGACCCAGGCTCATCAAATACCGAAGGAGAGGTCGACGCAACAGATCGAACAGCGCGACGACTTCGGACTCGCGGCGTGCGTCGGCCGATTCCTTCGCAGCGGCAGCGACGCTGTTCAACGGTAGTGCGTATTCTTGCGGAGTGTCGGCCATTCCAGTGCCTGCCATTTGAATTTAGCGTTACAGATACTAGTACGGCAAATGGCCCTCTGGTTGGACAACGCTCGCTTCTGTCCTTGAAAATAAGAAAGTATGGAAATCGTCGCAGTGATTGGCCGCGAGATACTCGACTCGCGCGGCAACCCAACCGTTGAGGCCGATGTTCATCTGGCCGATGGATCCGTGGGCCGCGCGGCCGTCCCCTCAGGAGCTTCCACCGGGGAACACGAAGCCGTTGAGCTGCGGGACAACGACGCCAAGCGCTACTTGGGGAAGGGAACCCGCAAGGCCGTCGAAAATATCAACAAGAAAATCGCGACGGAAGTGACGGGAATGCAGGCTGAAAACCAGGCCTCGATCGATCGCAAAATGATCGAGCTGGATGGCTCTCCGAACAAGAGCAAGCTCGGCGCGAACGCGATTCTCGCCGT
>DASQJA010000138.1:0-14293 GCA_035631275.1 Bryobacteraceae bacterium | reverse complement strand
CGCCGCGCCCTGCGCCGCCTTTTTCCATCACCGGCGCATCGGCGTCCATCACCATGAACTGCGCTCCGGTCATCTCCTTCATCTTCGCGACGCCCGCGCAATGATCGCCGTGCGCGTGGCTGATCAGGATGATCTTAATGTCCCGGAACTTGAAGCCGAGCTGCTCGACACCCTTTTCGATCAGCGGAACAGAATCTTCAAAGTCGGGGTTGATTAGGATGTGTCCCTGGTCGGAGGTGATGAGGAAGGACGCGTAATCCTGCGTTCCGACGTAATACACATTGCCGATCACGCGATGCGGCGGAAAGGCACTATTGTTCGCTTCCCGGGTGCGAGGCGGCGCCGCCTCCCAGGGTGTCAAAATCGGTGGGAGCGTTTCCTTTGGAACCGCCGGTCCTTGAGCGGATAGGCTCGCGACGCCGGCAATTAGGCACAATGCAACGCGCTGCATGTGGGTGCTCCTTTCGGAGCACCGATTCTATCGCATTGCGTGCATGCCCGCCCCGCTGGTCATCATGACCAGCATCGAAAGCAGCACAATCAACCCGATATATTGTGTCAGCGCTCCGTTATCTTCTTCTTCCGGGTAATCGTGACTGAACAACCGGTAGAGCGCGCCGGCCGCGATCAGCAACAGCATGGTCGTCTGGGTCATGATGAACATCGCCACCACGGCGCCCAACGCCATTCCACGCTGCTTCCGTGTGAGCGCACGGAACCCGCGGCCGCCATCGAGCTGCCAGACCGGAATCAAGTTGAAGAGGTTGAGCCAGGCGCTGGTGTGCGCGATCGCATACCAGATCGGCTGCCCGGTGATGAGCGCTCCGAGCCATGCCACTACCGAAGCGCCGAGTCCCCAGATGGGGCCGGCCAGTCCCACGCGCGCGTCCTGGCCGGCGTTCGCAGGATATTGCCGCATGCGCACGAACGCGCCCATGAACGGAATGAACATCGGGGCGCTCGCCGCGATCCCGTACCTGCGCAGCGCGATCACGTGACCCATTTCGTGGATGTAAATCGACAGAACGAAGCCGAGCGCGAACTTCCAACCGAACATCGACCAGTAGACGGCGAAGAACGCCATCATGCTCAATAGCGTGTTGAGCTTGGTCAGCCCAAGCAGTACGAATTTGGCCTTGGTGAGCGCAAGCAGGGCGATGGTTTTGAATTTCCAAAGCACCACGCCCACCGGCCCGAGCTTGGCCGCCCACTTGGCCCAGACGCTCTTACCGGAGAGCTGGTGGTCGATATTCTCAATCCGCGCGGCTACGGTGCGATATTCGTTCGAACCTCGGGGAAGCAGCGGGAGCGCTTTTTCCCACGCGAGTTTCGCGGCGTGCCAGTCGCCTGCTTGTCCAGCGAGCTTGGCGTGCTGCGCCAGGGCGTCAAATTCCTGCGCATGAGTCAGTTTGCCGCAAGCGGGACAGCTCAACGCGTCGGATGCGAGCGCGCCGCCGCAATTGACGCAAAAAGTTGAAGTTGCCGTGGACACTACTTCCATTCTATCGGCTGACGCTAGCCGTAGATTTAAACCCGATCGAACAACTCGCCGAGCCGAATGGAGAAGCCGGGAATCAAATCCGGGCGAAATTCACCGTTTTCGTCCAGAATGATATTTCGCGGTTCGGAGCATAGATGTGCTTCGCGCGCTTCGATCGCCAGCAGCCAAACTTCTTTCGTGCCGCACTTTCGATAGCGCTGCGCCTTCTTCGTCAGTGAAATAAACGTGTCGTTCGGCGATTCAATTTTGATCGCCAGATCAGGAACCAGCCGTTGTACGCGGCGCTTGCGATCGAGCAGCGGCTGTCTCCTAGCGGAGACGAAGCTCACATCCGGGCCGTGGGCGTTGCCGTCGAAATCGTACTCCTGCTCTGAGGCGATTTGTCCCAGCCTTCGTTCTTCGACAAAGGCCCCGAGCAACCGAACGAGCAAATCGCGCAACAGATTGTGAAGCAAATTGTTTCCAGACACTTCTACCAGCTCGCCGTCGATCAGCTCGCGGTGCTTGGCAGCCTCGTCGGGAAGCTTTTCGAAATCGTCGATGGTCAGGCGGGTCGACGTCGCCATATTCGCTGTCTTAAGTCCTACTTCAACTCCACAACGGTCGCGCCGGTCCCGCCCTCGGCCGGCGACGCTGCGTAGAATTTCTCGACATGCGGATTCGTCGCCAGCAGCTCGGCGATCGCCTTGCGCAGGATGCCCATGCCGTGCCCGTGCACGATCCGCACGCGATCCACCGACGCCAGGCTCGCTGAATCAAGAAACTTGTCCACGTTGTCGCGCGCTTCTTCAGCGCGCTGGCCGATCACGTTGATCTCGCGATAGGAAACGTCCCACTTTGGGCCTGGCTCGAACGATACATTGCGCGGAAGCCGCACTTGGTCAGGCGCGCCGGACAGAACTTCCTCGACATCGTCGATTGAAACCTGCAGCTTCATCAATCCCGCATCCACTTCGATCCGATCGTCGTTCAACTTTCGCCGCACGCGCGCCGGTTCCCGCACGCCTTTCAAACGCACTCGCGAACCCTCTTCAATCGCAACGCGCGTCTTGGCGGCCGTTGTCCCGCCGAACACCGTCTCGCGGGCCTGCTCCTGAAACTCGCGCTTTGCTTTTGCCACGCGGCGCTCGGCATGCTCCAACGCTTTACGCTGCTCCCCGCTTTCCTGAATTTTCTGGATGGTCTCGCGCCCCTCTTTCTCAAACCTCGCGATCGCGGCTTCCAGCCGGTCTTCCATCTCTCTAAACTTGGCCGTCTCCCGTTGCTCCCACTCCTGCGCCACCGCCTTCTCGCGGCTTGCCAACGCGTCGGTCTGCCGATGCATCTCTCGTTCCGCCGCCGCTAGCGAGTCCACACGCTGATGCAATTCGTCCAAAAAACGCGCGATGTCCCGCTCCTGCCCCGACATCTTGCTGCGTGCCCGCTCGATCAATTCCGGGGACAGCCCGAGCCGCTCTGCGATGTCGAGCCCAGCCGATTTGCCCGGCGCGCCCAGACGAAGCACATATGTCGGCTCGAGCGTCGTCTCGTCGAAACCCATGGACGCATTCACAACGCCCTCGGTCGTCGCACCGTAGACCTTCAACGCGAGCAAATGCGTAGAGGCCAGAGTGAAAGCACCATTCGACCGGAACATGTCGAGAATCGCCACGCCCAGCGCTCCGCCTTCCTCCGGGTCGGTCGCGCGGCCCAACTCGTCCAGCAGCACAAGTGACTGAGGAGTCACATCGAGCAGCATATCCCGCACGTGCGCGATATGCGATGAGAAACTGCTCAAGCTTTCAGCAATTGATTGCTGATCGCCGATGTCGGCGAGCACCTGCTCGAACAGGGGAAATTCCGCTTCGGCCGCGGGAACAGGAAGCCCGGCTAGTGCCATTAAAGCCAGCAACCCCGTGGTCTTCATCGAAACGGTTTTTCCGCCCGTGTTTGGACCGCTGATCAACAGGGTGCGTTCGGCTCCGTCGAGAGCCAACGAAATCGGCACCACCTTCTTCTGCTGCCTGCGCAGCACATCTTCGAGCAATGGATGCCGCGCCTCACGCAGAATCAGCTGCCGATCCGAATCCGGACTGAAGCGCGGGATAGTGCAGCGGAACTCGCGTGCGAATTCCGCGATCGCAAACAACACCTCGAGTTCGGCCAGCGCTTCCACCGTCGCTTCGATTTGGACCATCTGATTGCGCAGCAGCCCGGTGAGTTCCCGGAGGATGCGGTGGACTTCGCGCTGCTCTTCCTCGCGCAGCCTGACAAGCTCGTTATTGAGATCGATGGTTTCAAGCGGCTCGACGAACAGCGTGTGCCCGCTGCCGCTCGCGCCGTGAATTACGCCGTAAACTTTGCGCTGCTGGCCGGCGACCACCGGGACCACGAATCGGTCATTGCGCAGCGTGATGAACTCTTCCTGTAACGTTCCGTCGTCATGATGCGCTCTTAAGAACCGCTCGAGCGATGCCTGAATGCTTCGCTGCTGCCGCTCGATGTCACGTCGCAACCGGTTCAGCGCGACACTGGCATCGTCCGCGAGTGTCGCATCGGGAAGAACTTTGCCGCTCAGCTCGCGCAGGATCCCACGTGGATCGAACAGCGCCGCCGCTCGCGCAGCCAACCGCTCGTATTTCGGAGCAGCCAGATTCAGCACGCCGCGGATCTCTCCTGCCTGCTCCAGCAGCCGCGTGAAATCGAGAATCTGTTGGGCTTCCAGCACCGCGCCTTCGATCCTCAGCAGCGACAGCGCCTTTGCGATCTCCGGAATGGAATCGAATCGGACGCGAATCGCCGCGCCGCGCGCAGCCGTCTGCCGCTGCTCGGACGCTTCAAAGTAAGCCATCGCCTCGGCGACATCCCCGAGCGAGCCTTCGAGCGCCGCACGGTCCGACCGCGGCTCGAGCTTTGCGATCTCCGCCTGTCCCAACGGACCGCGTACGTAGCGGGCAACAAGCCCGCGCAGCGCGTCGAATTCAAGCAAGTCAGCGCTGAAGTTTGGCAAAGGCTCTCTCGATCACAGGGAGCGTTCCTTCTGTAAGACGATACTCGCAAAGATTCTGTTCCGCCACCCAGGCCGCTCGGCTGACATCGCTCGCCGCCTGCAATCGCCCGCCCACGGGCCGGCACAAATAGTCGATCAGAACATAGTGATATTCCGCGCGCCCCGCTTCATCGGGCATGATCCGTTCAAAAACATCGAAAATGGACATCGGCTCCACTTCAAGTCCTGTCTCTTCGAGCACTTCTCTGCGGACAGCATCCTCGAGCTTCTCGCCGGTCTCGAGAATTCCGCCGGGCAGCGACCAGTAGCCCTTTAACGGCTCCTTCCCTCGTTCGACGAGCAGAATACTCGATGCTTCGAAAATCAGAGCGCCCACGCCCAGATACGGCCGTGAGGGATAACGCCGGTCGTCGCTAATACTGGACACTTCCTTTTACGTCCAGGCGTATCCGGTACACCGACGTGCGCGCAGTCACGAACAGCGATTGGAAATCTTCGTCGCCAAACGCCAGGTTCGACGGAGTCTCCGCCAGCGATATTGAGCCTAGCGATTTCCCGTCGGGCGAAAAGACTTCGATCCGCTTGGCCGCCACGTACAAGTTGCCTTTCTCATCCGCCCGCAGCCCGTCGGGAATGCCCTCGATTCCTGAGACCAGCACGCGCTCGTTCGATGCTGCGCCCTTGGAATCCAAATCGTACGCGCGGATATTGCGCTCGTCGGAGTTGGCAACGTAGAGCAGTCGGCCATTTGGCGACAGCGTGATCCCGTTCGGTCTCCCTTTCGGTTTCGCGATCAGCTCGACCTCGCCGCGCGGCGAGACGTGATACACGCCGAAAAAATCGAGCTCCCGCGTGTCCTCCTGATTGCCGAACGCGGGATCGGTGAAGTAAACCTGCCCGTCCTTGCGCACCACGATGTCATTCGGTGCGTTGAATCGCTTGCCCTCGTAGCGCTCGGCGAAAACGTCGACCCTGCCCTTCTTATCGGTCCGCGTGATGTGCCGAGCGTGCGTTTCGCAAGTGTACAGCCGCCCTTGCGAGTCGAAGGCATTGCCCATCGCGCCGTTCGAATTCGCGCGCAACAACGCAGGCTTCTGCCCTAGCTTCAATTCGAGCAGTTTGTTTTCTGGGACATCGCTGAAAACTAGAAACCCGTCTCGCGACCAAACTGGCCCTTCAGCGAATACGAAACCGGTGGCGATCCGGTCCACCGTGACATTTTCGAAGCTTTGCGAAAGGCCGCTGCAAGCGATCAGCAAGATCAGTACGGCCGACTTCATTTATCGATCAGAGTAGCACTGCGCTCGAAAACGGCGCAGTGCTACCAAAGACAAGCAGACAGAAGTGTAGCGCTATGCCTGGGCCGCCTGGCGCTTCGCCAGCTCGGCGATGATCATCTTGAACCGCTCCCGGATCTCGGCCACGCGCTTGCGTCCATCCGGCGTCGCATCGATCAGCTTTTCCAGGTTCGCAGCGAACTGCGGGCCAATCATCTTCCGGATTTCCGGCAGTATCGGCTCAATCTTAGAAAACACGCCGATGTGTTCCCCGTTTACTTCCGTGAAAAGCTCCAGACTGATCGCGCCGTTGTTCACCAGCGCCGCCGCCATATCCCAATAAGTCACCACCATGCGCAGATGACCGCTATGCGCGCCCATCATAGCTTCGTTGAACTCGGCAAACGACTGCGGGTTGAATTCTCGGAAATACCAGTCGCGCGCTTTGCGCATGGTTTCCTCACGGCGCAGTTCGTACAGCTTGAGAATCAATCCGGCTTCTTCTTGCTTCGACATAGAAATCTTCTCCTTTGATTATCTGAGCGAACGAGGCTCGCTCCCGCCAGGGTAGCAGACGATTGTGACGATACCCTTACCAATGGGAATGCGCGGCTACCATGGATCATGGAAATCCGCGCTCTACGCGAAGCCGACGCCGCCGCATGGTGGCAGCTTCGGCTGGAAGCGCTCGAGACTGAACCGTTCGCCTTCAGTAAAGCGGTCACAGAACATCGAGCCACGCCGGTCGAACTGATCTCGCAGCGATTTCGCGAGGCGCCTGAAACGACGCTAAACCTCGGTGCGTTCGAAAACGGCTCTCTGGTCGGGATGGCCACGTTTATGCGCGAATCGGGCGAGAAAGAGCGGCACAAGGGACGCATTTACGCCGTGTATGTAGCTCCGTCGCAGCGCAGCAAAGGTGTTGGTCGCGCTCTTATCGTCCGCCTGCTCGACGACGCCAAGCGCGACCCCTCCCTCGAGCAGATCCTGCTTGCCGTGGCCTCATCTCAAATTGCCGCGGTCGAGCTGTATCGTTCCTTCGGGTTTGAGGTGTTCGGCACCGAGCCGCGCGCGCTGAAAATCGGCTCAGCGTATGTCGACGAACAGCACATGATTCTTCGGCTCTCCGCGAATGGGCAAATTGCTCCGTCTTCTTAGGTAAACGGTTGTAAGCGACACATCGCGCGAGGCAAATACGATCAGGCATATCGCCGGCACGTTCGCTTTGTTGGCCGCAATGGTGTCTGAGCAAGAGCCCAACGGCGCCGGACAATCGAATACCGCCCTTCGACATCGTTTCGGTCAAGCCGACGACGGGAGGGACAGCGCTTCCAGGTCGAATTCCAGTGGGAAAACGGCGGGGGATTCGTCTCTCGCGAGACACCTCTTCTGTGGGAAATGAAATGGGCCTTCGATTTTGAACGATTACCAGGTCACTTCGAATTGGCCGGCGTGGAGTCCGACGTAAACGTCACCGAAAAAGAGTGCAGGATGATGGTTCGACCTTTGTTTGTCGATCGGTTCAAACTGAAGATGTACAGCGAGACGAGGCAGATTTCCGCCTATGCTTTGGTAGTCAACAAGCGCCGGCCCAAGTTCTCTGTTGGTGGCAAGGTCAGGATCAAGGGCGCGATCAAGCAGGCGGCCTCGGAACGCGAGGCTCCCGACCGTTGGACGATGACAAGACTGTCGAACTATCTCGCGAGCGTTCGGGGTGTGAGCCGCAAGGTGGTCGACAGAACCGGCCTCCCTGGAGCGTACGTGTTCATCCCTAATTACTCAACTGCGGAGAACGACGACCATCCAAATATTTTTCACGGCCGCTGAGCAGCAACTCGGCTTAAAGCTCGAGAAGATCAATGCGCCGATTGAAATGTTTACGATCGATCACGTTGAGAAGCCCACCTGAAACTGAATGCCCCGTTCAGTTCAGGGCCTCCAGCAACTCGATCGCGGTTCTCCGCACCGGTCGTAAGAATGGCGACTTCGACAATTTCAGCAGACTCGCCACAATCCCCAAGCTCTTGTCCACCAGCCGCTCCGTGCGCGCCTGATTTTCCGACCGGTCATAAATCCAAAACAGGATCAAACCCATTTGCGAGAGCCACAGCAGCTTAGGCAAGTGCGGGCGCAAGTCTTCGGGCAGGCGCAGGTTGCTCCCGTCCAGCGCCTCCGAAAAATGCAGCATGTCCCGTTCGCGGATTTCGCGCGTCTCGTTGCTGAAGGGCGAAAGGGGATGTTCGGGATCTGCCGCGTGCCGGAGCAATGCGCCCAGAAATTTCCGGTTCGGCGCGAAGTAATCGAACTTCACATCGACCACTGCTCGCAGCCGCGATTTTAATTCAGTCTTCTTCGACAACGCCGCCTGGATCCGCTCGTGCATGGCGATGTTCGCTTCCTGGTAAAACGCCATGACCAGCGCTTCCTTCGACTCGAAATAGTAATAAGCGGCTCCCGTAGCCACGCCAGCCGCCGAGGCGATGTCACGCATGGTGCTCTCATCGAATCCGCGCTCGCGAAAAAGATTCAGCGCCGATTCCAAGATGCGGCCGCGAGTCGCTTCCGACTTTCTCGCCGCTCGGGGCGATTCAAGAATGGGTTCCATGAAATCGTGTTAGTCAGCTCATTTGCGGTGCCGTCGGCATCAACGGAGCTGGGGGCACGGGGGGCGTTTGCGCCTGCTTCGCTCTTTTTCGAATCCGCGAGAAGACATACAGGTTGAAGAAGTGCATCAGACCGAGTATTAGCAGGACCAGCCCGATTTTGTCGCTCACCAGCTCGATCGCCTGCCGCAAGTTCACTGGATTCTCCGTGCTCTTTAACGCAAATGCCACATAGCCGACGTTGATCAAATAGAAGCCAACCACGAGCAAGTGGTTCACCGAGTCGGCCACTTCCTCTTGGCCGTGAAAAGCGTCCACCAGGAAGACCCTACCTCGCCGACGTAACGTGCGCGCAACCCAAATCGTGACGCTGAGACTGATAACCGCGTAGACGAAGTATGCAGAAACAATGAACATTTGCCTATCCTCCTCTTGCTGCACGTATTTGAACGTGTTCAGTTCGATCCTAAGGTCAATTGTTCTCAGTGTCAAGAACTTTTCGAACCCGTTCAAAAATAGATTCCCTGCTACAATCAGTTCTCATGGACGGCACCCGCACCAGCGGTAAGGTCAAAAAGATCATTCTGTTGCGCCCCCGAGGATTTTGCGCCGGCGTCGTCCGTGCGATCGATGTCGTCAAGATCGTCTTGAACCTCTACGGCGCTCCGGTTTATGTCCGCAAGGAAATCGTACATAACCGCCATGTTGTCGACGAGTTGCGCCAGGCCGGCGCGATCTTCGTCGAAGAGCTAAGCGAGGTCCCGGAGGGGGCCCGTGTCATCTTCAGCGCCCATGGGGTTTCTCCTGCTGTCCGCGAAGAGGCCAAACAGCGCAATCTCCAAGTAATTGACGCCACCTGCCCGTTAGTCACTAAAGTCCACCTCGAAGCAGTAAAGTTCGCCCGCCAGGATTACACCATCGTCCTGATCGGACACGCCGGCCACGACGAAGTCATCGGGACTTTAGGGGAAGCGCCCGAATCCACGGTGCTGGTCTCTTCGGCCGACGACGTCGACCGCCTGGAGATCAAGGACCCAACCAAAATCGCCTATCTCACCCAGACCACCCTTAGCCTGGACGAGACGCGCGACATCGTGAACCGGCTCAAGGAGCGATTCCCGGCGATCAAGGGACCACGGACACAGGACATCTGCTACGCCACCGAAAACCGCCAGCTGGGCGTCAAAGCCGTCGTGCCGCTCACGGACCTCCTGCTCGTCGTCGGTTCGCAAAACAGTTCCAACTCGCGCCGTCTCGTCGAAGTCTGCCAGAACGAGGGCGTGCCGGCATATCTTGTCGACGATAGCCGCGAAGTGAGCCCCGAATGGATCCAAGGAGTCCAAACGGTCGCGGTCACCGCCGGCGCCTCAGCCCCGGAGAACCTGGTGCAGGAACTGATCCAGTCCCTCGAAACCCAGTTCGGTTTCGACTACATGGAAGAAATGGAGCTGAAGGAGGAAGACGTTCGCTTCCACCTTCCCTCCGACCTGGAGCGTTCTGCGCTCCAACTCACTACCATCGTACGAGCATGATGCCGCAGCTTCAGGTTGTCGATAGCCTGTTGTCCGGTACGTCCAAAGCGGCGCAGCGCACGCTCGACTTTCTCCTGCGCACGCAGCACGAGGAAGGCTTCTGGGCTGCCGACCTTACCGCCGATAGCACGCTCGAGTCCGACTACATCCTGCTCCAACTCTGGCTGCATCCGCCGGTAAACGGCGTCTGGAATCCGTCCACGCGCCCAATGATCGACCGAGCGGTTCAGTCGATACTCGATCGGCAGCTTCCCGACGGCGGTTTCAATATTTATCCGAAAGGTCCTGCAGACGTCAGCGCGACCGTCAAAGCCTACTTCGCGCTCAAAGTCGCTGGTCTCGACTACAAGCACGCACGCCTTGCGCAAGCCCGGGAACGAATCCTTACGCTGGGCGGTCTCCACGCGGCGAATTCTTACGTCAAGATCAATCTGAGCCTGTTCGATCTCTACCCGCGCGAACACGCGCCGTCCATTCCGCCCGAGATCGTCCTCTTCGGCAATTTCATTTACCAAATGTCCTCATGGACGCGCGCCATCGTGATCCCTCTGGCGATCGTCCACGCGATGAACCCCAGGCGGCCTGTTCCTGCGGGCTTCGATCTGAAAGAACTGTTTCTCGAGGGTGGCCATCCCGAGTACACGCGCTCGCGCGAATGGTTCAGTTGGCACAACATATTTTTGCGCCTCGACAAGGTCTTGAAGCTTTGGGAAAAATACGGCCTGAAATCGATCCGCAAGCGCGCCATCCGAAAAGCCGAGCAGTGGATGCTCGAGCATACGCATTATTCCGGGGGCGTCGCGGCCATTTACCCGCCCATGATGTACGTGATCATGGCGCTCGACCTGCTTGGCTATCCGTCTGAGCATCGCGATCGCATCGAAGCGCAAAAGCAGTTTGACGCGTTGATGGTGAATGACAATCGCGGGTTCTTCTTCCAGCCATGTTTTTCGGTGGTCTGGGACAGCGCCATCGCCGGATTCGCTGTGGGTGAATCCGCTGATCCTCCGCGCGACGCTCTACGCAAATGCGCCGACTGGCTACTCACCAAGGAAGTCCGCCGCAAAGGCGACTGGTCGGTCAAACGGCCAGACACCGAGCCTTCCGGCTGGTATTTCGAATACGCGAACGAGTTTTATCCCGATATCGACGACACAGCCATGGTGCTGCTCGCGCTCAATCGCGCCGGAGCATCCAGCACCGCTGAGCAGCAAGCCGCCGAACGCCGCTCCATCCAATGGCTGCTCGACATGCAATCGAAGGACGGAGGCTGGGCCGCTTTCGACGTCGACAACAACTGGCGCCCGCTGAGCTTTGTTCCCTTCGCTGACCACAACGCGATGCTCGATCCCACCTGTCCCGACATCACCGGACGGGTGCTCGAGGCTTTGTGCTCTTACGGCTACACGCGCTCGCACTCTGCGATCCAGCGCGGCATTCAATACCTCATCAAGAACCAGGAAGTCGACGGCAGCTGGTACGGACGCTGGGGCGTCGATTACATCTACGGGACCTTCCTTGCTCTGCGCGGTCTCCAGGCCGCCGGCGTAAGCGATCGCGAGGCGTACGTCCAGCGCGCGCTTGAATGGGTACGTTCCAATCAGAATTTCGACGGAGGATGGGGTGAAAGCTGCGACAGCTACCGCTTGGCGAGCTACGTCAGTGCGCCCAGCACGCCCTCGCAAACCGCATGGGCGATTCTGGCGCTGCTCGCCGGCGGCGACACCACCAGCACCACCCTGCACGACGGCATCGAGTACCTGATCCGCACCCAAAACAGCGACGGCACGTGGGATGAGGAGTTAGCAACCGGCACCGGATTTCCGCAGGTCTTTTATCTCTGCTATCACTTGTACCGCAACTCGTTCCCGCTGCTGGCAATGAATACGTTCCTGAAAGCGAAAATGGCGTCCGAGGACAACAAGCAATGAGATTCCCCTTATCGATGACGGCGGGGATGGCGACTTACATCGCTCGCAATAAGTTCCGCCCCAAACCCGAGTGGCAGAAGACGGTGGTGTCGCAGGCTGACGCTTCGAACCCTTTCCACATCGTTTACACTCATACCAACGCGCCGCGCAAGCCGCATCCGCTGATCAACAAGCGCTTTCCGCTGGTCCTGATGCTCGAGCCGCTCCACACCTGCAACCTCACCTGCACCGGCTGCGGGCGCATTCGCGAATACGAATCCACCATCACGCAGAAGCTTTCGCTCCAGCAATGCCTGAATGCGGTGGATGAATGCGGCGCGCCTATCGTGTCCATCTGCGGCGGCGAGCCGATGCTCTACCCCGAAATCGGACCACTGGCGGCGCAGCTCGTGGAGCGCAATAAAACGATCTACCTCTGCACGAACGGCATGTTCATCGTCAAGCGCCTGAAAGAGTTCAAGCCCGCCGACAAGTTCTATTTCAACGTCCACCTAGACGGCATGGAAAAGAATCACGACATTGCCGTTGAGCGCACCGGCGTCTTCCGTGAAGCCATCGAAGGCATCAAAGCCGCGAAAAAGGCCGGATTCCGCGTCTGCACCAATACCACGGTCTACAAAGAGACCGATATGGCCGAAATCGAAGAGCTTTTCGAATTCCTCACCCAGTTCAATGTCGACGGCCATACGATTTCACCCGCTTATGGCTACTCGGCCGTGAATGAGCGCGAAATCTTCATGACGCGCGATGACATTTACGAAAAATTCTCCACGTTCGACAAAATCGCCTCGCGCTATCCAGTCTTCACTACGCCTACTTACCTCGAATTCCTCCAGGGCAAGCGCGACTATCCTTGCACGGCCTGGGGCAATCCGACTTATAACGTCAAAGGCTGGAAAGGCCCTTGCTACCTGATCACCGACGCCCACTATGCGACGTTTGAGGAACTCATGACCAAAACCCAGTGGGAGAATTATGGCGAAGGTAACGACCCACGTTGCGATCATTGCATGGTCCATTGCGGGTTCGAGCCATCCGCCGCGCTCGGCATCAATTCCAAACCCGGCGACACGTTCAAGTTGATGACTTGGGCGTTCCGCTAAAGCAACAGCGTTGAAACCAACGTTGGTCACGGGCGCCACCGGCTTCATTGGCTGGCACGTAGCTCGAAAACTGATTGAGCGAGGCGACAAGGTTCGCGCGCTCGTGCGTCCATCGAGCGAGCTCCGCGAACTAGATGTCGAAATCGTCCGCGGCGATCTGCGCGACCCTGCGTCTTTGGAACATGCCGTCTCGGGATGCGGCGTCGTCTTCCATATCGCCGCCGACTACCGCCTTTGGGCCAAGGATCCGGTCGAGCTGTTCCAATCCAACGTCGATGGCACCAGGAACCTTCTGTCTGCGGCCCAGAAAGCCGGCGTCGAACGAATGGTTTACACCAGCACGGTTGGCTGCATTGGAATTCCGCAGGGCGGCCTCGGAACCGAAGACATGCCGGTCAGCATCGACGACATGAGCGGCGCATACAAACAATCGAAATTCCAAGCCGAGCAAGCCGCGCTGGAATTCGCCGCGGCTGGTCTCCCGGTTGTGATTGTCAATCCCACTGCCCCGGTCGGCGACCACGATTTCAAACCCACACCCACCGGCAAGATCATCCTCGACTTTCTGAAAGGCGCCATGCCCGCCTTTGTGGATACCGGCCTCAATTTCGTCGACGTCCACGATACGGCGCAAGGACACTTACTAGCGCTTGAACACGGCAAGCCCGGTGAGCGATACATTCTGGGATCGGAAAACCTGACTCTGCATCAGATGCTCGA
This sequence comes from Bryobacteraceae bacterium, assembly GCA_035631275.1. Classification (GTDB taxonomy): domain Bacteria; phylum Acidobacteriota; class Terriglobia; order Bryobacterales; family Bryobacteraceae; genus Palsa-89. The sequence continues at coordinate 637 of DASQJA010000138.1, read as the reverse complement.
GAGGCTCGCGGGAGTCACTGGAGGACGCGCCCCGCGCCTGAAAATTCCGCACGCCGTAGCTTACGCGGCAGGCATGGCCAGTACCGGATGGGCGAATCTCACGGGGCAGGAACCGCGCGTGCCTCTCGATGCCGTAAAAATGTCCCGCACCAAAGTTTTCGTTTCGCTCGATAAGGCGAAGCGCGATTTGAACTTCAACCCCCAGCCAGTGAACGCCGCCCTGAAGCGCGCGGTCGACTGGTTCAGGGCCAATGGTTACGTGTAAGAATTGTTTGCCTTCGTCGCCTCCGAATCCCGCGAGTTTTCGGGTCTGCTGCGCCACGTCGAGGGCTCGACAGCGCTCGATTGGGGAATAGACTTCGCCCGCGATGGTTTACTGAACGGGCGCGCGATCGTGATGGCGGCCAATGGACCTGGCCCGAAACTGGCGGCCAGCGCAGCGAAAGCGATCAAGGGGCACTACGAATTGGAAGGACTAGCCAGCATCGGCTTTTGCGGCGCACTCTTGCCCGATCTCCATGCCGGCGACGTTCTGGTGGCCACCTCGCTCGTAACTGTGCCACACCCGGGTGTTCCCCAAGCTCTCAGTCTGCCGCACTCGCATGTGGCGCACGCTCTCAGCGTGCCGCGTACCCAC
>DASQJA010000137.1:0-8105 GCA_035631275.1 Bryobacteraceae bacterium | reverse complement strand
GCCCAACGCGCGGAATCGTTACGCCTCACGTGCTGTTTAGCAGCCGTGAATTCACGCTGCTTCGCTGTACTCTAGCTCGATGCCGTCAACAACCGAAAGTTCGTGCCCGAACGATGCTCCAAGAAGCAGCCAGTCCTCTAGCCCGTCCTGAAGCTCCTGCCGGCACGCTTCCAATGTCGCCTCATTCGCCCACACGCCCTGAAGCCCGGGATCGAACCGTAGAACGTCTTGTCCTCGAGCATTTCGTACTGCGCGTGCTTCATCGCAGCTTGAATGTAGCGGAGTCAGCATCTTGCTGCTTTAATTCTAAGCCCAGGCCCCGCCGCGCGCCGCACGCTTCAGGTACTGTCCTCGGCCAGGCTTGCCGAGGAATTTCCCGCCTTCGACGATCACCTCGCCTCGCGACATTACCATCCCCGCGTTGCCCCTGACGCGGAATCCCTCGAACATTGAGTAATCGACGCGCATGTGATGAGTCTTGGCGCTGATGGTGTGCTCCGCTTCCGGATCCCACAGCACGATGTCTGCATCGCTCCCCGCCGCCAGCACGCCTTTGCGTGGGTACATCCCAAAAATCCGCGCCGGCGTCGTCGAAACCAGCTCGACGAAGCGATTCAAGCTCAGTTTTCCGTGATTCACGCCATGATGATAAATCAATTGCAGCCGATTCTCGATCCCCGGCCCGCCGTTCGGAATTTTGGTAAAGTCATCCTTGCCGAGGACCTTCTGGTCTTCGAAGCAGAACGGGCAGTGATCGGTCGAGACCACCTGCAAGTTATCATGCTTGAGACCATCCCATAGCTTCGGCAGATTCTCTTTCTCGCGCAGCGGCGGAGTGAACACGTACTTCGCTCCCTCGAAATTCGGCCGCTCCAACTCCTCCATTGATAACAGCAGATACTGCGGGCAAGTCTCCGCAAACGCCGCCACGCCGCGATCGCGCGCCTCCCGAACCTCATTCAGAGCCGCTTCCGAAGAGAGATGCACGATGTACACCGGCGCGTGCGCCATCTCCGCCATCGCAATCGCGCGATGCACGGCCTCGGCCTCAGCGGTCGTTGGACGGGTCAGCGCATGATAGATTGGCGCGGTCTTCCCCTCCGCCAAAGCGCGCTGCACGATCACATCGATCACCCCGCCGTTTTCCGCGTGCATGCAGATTAACGCGCCGTTCTTGGCAGTCTGCCCGAGCGCGCGGAAAATCGTCGCGTCGTCCACCATCAGGACATTCGGATACGCCATGAACAGCTTGAAGCTCGCGACACCTTCGCCAACCATGTCGTCCATGTCTTCGAGTCCCGCCTCGGCGAGATCGGTGACAATCATGTGCAGGCCGTAGTCGATGATCGCGCGGCCGTCGGCCTTCTTCCACCACGTGTCCAGCGCGTCGCGCATCCGGGTGCCGCGTCCCTGAATCGCGAAATCCACCAGCGTCGTTGTCCCGCCAAACGCAGCCGCGCGTGTTCCGGTCTCAAAATCGTCGCTCGACGTCGTGCCGCCGAACGGCATATCGAGGTGCGTGTGCGCGTCGATCCCGCCCGGCAAGAGCAACAGCCCCGTTGCGTCGATCACTCGATCCGACGCACCTGCCGTCAAACCGGCGCGCACTTCCTTGATCTTCTCGCCCTCCACCAAAATGTCGGCCGGAAACGTCGACTCCGCCGTTACCACTGTGCCGCCGCGAATCAGCGTAGAAATCCTCACTCGCCCCCCTTCAGCACCGGCCTCCCTTTTGAAGCGCTGCCATGCGCTGCTCCCACGTTTCCGGAGCTCTGCCCGTATCCATCTGCTCCATCGTGATGCAGTCATCCACCGGACACACCAGCGCGCACAAATTGCAACCGACGCATTCCACTTCATCCACGCGTGGAATCCGCTCGAGCGGCGTCGCGTATGGCCCCGCACCGTTTCCGCTCGCCCCATCGAGCTTCGGAATCGGCGTCATCGCGATTCGCCGGCGGCTCTCCGCTTCGATCTGTGCGGGCGTGCGATGACTGTTGTGACCGCTTCGCGCTCCCACGCGATCCATATGGATGCACTGATGTGCGCCATCCCAACAGGCCGTGTAGCACAATTCGCAACCGATACACTTCTCTGGGTGAATCCGTGCGACGATCTTGTAATTCAGGTCGAGATTCTTCCACTCCACTACGCGCGCCAGGCTCAACCCGCAGAAATCATCCAGCGTGCGGAAGCCTTTCGAATCCATCCAATTGCTCAGCCCGTCGATCATGTCCTCGACGATGCGGAACCCGTAATGCATCGCCGCAGTGCACACCTGCACGGTTCCCGCGCCGAGAAGAATAAACTCAGCCGCATCCTGCCACGCCGAAACGCCGCCGATCCCCGAAATCGGCAGCCGCGCAGCTTCATCGCCCGCCACCTGCTGCACCATGTGCAGCGCGATCGGCTTCACCGCAGGACCGCAATATCCGCCGTGCGACGATTTGGCGCCGACGTCCGGCCGCGGCGTCAGCGTGTCGAGATCGATGCCTGTGATGGAATTGATCGTGTTGATCGCAGACAGGCCATCCGCTCCGCCTCGTTTCGCCGCTCGCGCCACCATGCGAATGTCCGAGATGTTGGGCGTCAGCTTCACTAGTACCGGCGTCCGCGCCACTTCCTTCACCCATCCCGTGATCAACTCCGTGTACTCAGGAACCTGGCCCACCGCGCTGCCCATGCCACGCTCGCTCATGCCGTGCGGGCACCCGAAATTCAACTCCAGCCCGTCCGCGCCAGCATCCTCGGCTTGCTTCACGATCTGGTGCCAATGCTCGCGCTTCGATTCCACCATCAGCGATGCGATCACGGCTTGCTTGGAGTAGCGCTTCTTGACCTCGCTGATCTCGCGCAAATTCAGATCCAGCGGCCGATCCGTGATGAGCTCAATGTTGTTCAGCCCCATCATGCGCTGCCGGTTCCAGTCCACTGATGAATAGCGCGACGAAACGTTTACGATCGGCTCGCCCAGCGTCTTCCACACCGCACCGCCCCACCCGGCGTCGAAAGCGCGCATCACCTGCTCTCCGCAGTTGGCCGGGGGGCCCGACGCGAGCCAAAACGGATTGGGACAGCGGATTCGACCGGCGAAGATCGTAGTCAGATCAGCCATACTGCGCCTCCAGCCAACTCGCGATTCCAATCCCAGCACGCTTTCCTTCCGCGACGGCATCCACCACTTCGCGACCGCCATTCACGCAGTCCCCGCCAGCGAAATAACGAGGATTGCTGGTCGCGCCCGACTCCGGATCCACCACCACATTTCCCTCGCTCAGTTGGATGCCGCGCACGCGGGTCAGAAAGTCGAGGAAGCGCGACTGCCCGGTCGCAAGGATGACCATGTCACAGGGGATCAAGAAGTTTGATCCTTCCACGACGTGCGGTCTGCGCCGGCCGGATTCATCAGCCGCGCCCAACTCCACCCGAACGCATTCGAGCGACCCAACGCGCCGCGCATCCGACGAATCCGCGCGCACCGCCACTGGCTGCATTTGAAAATAAAATCGCACGCCTTCCAGTTTCGAATTCTCAAACTCGAATTGGAAAGCCGGCATCTCGCGCTCGCTGCGCCGATAAATAAGTCCGGCTTCCTCCGCGCCCAACCGTTTGGCTGCGTTCGCCGCGTCGATGGCCGTGTTCCCACCGCCGATCACAAGCACCCGCTTACCAACGGGTATCGTTTGCGCCACTTTGTAATCGGCTATGAACCGCAGCGCATCCACGACGCCTTCGAGATACTCATCGACCATTCGCAGCGGCTCCGGCGGACCGAGCCCGACCGCGATGAAGATGGCCGCGTACTCTTTCTCCAAATCTTCGAGCGCGACGCCCTCTCCCACGCGAACGCCGAATCGGAACTCCACGCCCATGGACTTCACCAGCTCCACTTCGCGCAGACTGTCGGCCGGCCGGAGTTTATATTCCGCCACCCCATACGTATTCAAGCCGCCTGGCAACTCGCGCGCTTCGAAAATCGTCACGCCGTAGCCGCGCTTGCGAAGCTCCACCGCGCATGCCAACGATGCCGGTCCTGCTCCGATGCAAGCCACGCGAAGCCGCTTCTCGGTGCTAACCGCAAACGGAGCTCGCGCGCCATCCCCATAGTAATGATCCATCGCATACCGCTGCAGCCGCCCGATCTCGATGGGCTGCTTATTGTATTGATGCATCACGCACGCGCCTTCGCACAGCACATCCACCGGACAAACTCGCGCGCAGCTCGCACCTAAGACATTAGCGTCGAGAATTGTCCGGGCCGAACCGCGCAGATTGGCGCTCGCGATCTTCTTGATGAAGCGTGGAACGTCGATGTGCGTAGGACACGCTGCGGTGCAAGGCGCATCGAAACAATACAAGCAGCGACTCGCTTCCGCCAATGCGGCCTGATCGCCCAGAGCCGGATGAATCTCCGCAAACCGGCGCGCGAACTCATCGCTGGCGTAGACACTCATGAGCGCGTTCGTCCCTGAACACAAATGCGCGGGCGAACAACCCGCGCGGCAAATGTTTAGGGCTTTATTATCGCGCCGGATTGGATCGTAGCGCAAATCACCGGCGTCACTACGGCCTGCCCGGCGTCTCGTAGCCGGAATCGCGCAGGATCTGCCGCCCCTCGCCGTGTAACAGGAAATCGGTGAACTTTCGCGCGGCCTCCTGGTGCGTCGAACTCGCCAGCACGCCCAATGCCTGGTCGATCGGCTGATGCAAATTACCGCCGACTCGAATCACCTGTCCCGGCTCGTGCAAGACCAGCGAGTAGGCCGTGAACACAGCGTCGGCGTTACGTGACACACCGTATTGTTTCGCCCCGTTGATGTTCTCGGCGTACACGACCTTTAGCTGGACCCGATCCCACAGGCGCAACCGCTGCAGTGTCTCGACGCTTGCTTGTCCGTACGGCGCAAGCTCGGGCTTCGCGATCGCAATGAACCGGATCTCCGGTTTGATCAGGTCTTGAATGCCCTCCACCTCCGTTTTGCGTCTCTGCGGAATCCACAGCGCCAGCACGCCGCGGGCATATATCGCCCGGCTGCCGGCCACCAGCAGATGTTTCCGATCGAGTTCGTCGACATGTGTTGCATCCGCCGCCGTGAAGACATCGAACGGAGCCGAATTCTCGATCTGCTGCGTCAATTGCGCTGTGGAAGCGAAACTGAATACGGGATGAGTTCCCGTCGTAGCCTCGAACCGCTTTCCGATCGTGTGAAAAACATCCGTGAGATTGGCCGCCGCAGCTACCGTGACTTCTTGCGCCGCATGCGTAGCCGGGCTGGACGTCGTCTTGCAGCCAGTAGTCCCGAAGGTTAACAGGATGGCCAGGCCCGTTTGCAACGCTTGTCGTGTAAGGACGACAATGTTATTTAGTCGCACGCAATCAAACATAGCAATGGAAACGCGGACGCAACTCAAAGAGATACGCGAACAGCGCGGAGTATCCGCTGCGCGCCTCGCTAAACTGGCCGGCACCAGCCGTCAAACCATCTACGCCATCGAGGCCGGCGACTATGTCCCCAACACCGCGCTGGCGCTCCAACTCGGCAAGATTCTGGAAGTTCGGGTTGAGGATCTGTTTCGGCTGGAAGGCGAGCCGGCCGCGCCCTCGCCGCCCATGACGGTGGACCTCCTCGCTAACGGCGCCGCGCGCAAAGGACAGCCGGTTCAGCTTTGCCGGGTCGGCAACCGCACCATTGGCGTTTCCGCCCTTCCTCAACCTGTAATGCTCCCGCTCGCCGATGGTGTGATCATCGAAAACTCCAAGAACGCGCAGCAAGCTTCGGTACACGTTTTTCAAAACGATTTGGATCAAGCCAAGCGGCTGCTGATCGCCGGCTGCGATCCGGGCATCTCGCTCCTGGTCCAACACCTCGCGCGCTTCGAGAATGTCGACACCGTGGTCGCGCCCTCTTCGAGTCAACAGGCGCTCGACTGGCTCCGTCAAGGCAAAGTCCACGTCGCTGGGTCGCATCTGCGCGATCTCCCCAGCGGCGAATACAACCTGCCCGTTGTCCGGCGAATGTTTGCAAAAAACGAAGTAAAAGTGGTGACTTTCGCGATTTGGGAGCAGGGCCTGGTGCTGCAGGCGGGCAATCCGAAAGGGATTCAGACCGCCGCCGATCTGGCGCGCAAGAATGTCTCCATCATCAATCGCGAAAATGGCGCCGGCAGCCGCGACCTGCTCGATCAGAAACTGCGCGAAGCCGGCGTGCCCTCGAATCGCGTCAAGGGCTACGAGCGCGTAGCGCACGGACATCTCCCAGCCGCGCTCGCCGTCAGCATGCGGGAAGCCGATTGCTGTATCGCTTCGCGTTCCGCCGCGCGCGCCTTCGGCTTGACCTTTATCCCGCTCGCCACCGAACGCTACGATCTCATCGTGCGCCGTCATCACACCCGTCTTCCCGCGGTGCAAGCGCTGCTCGATGCGCTGAACCGTGCTGCCATCCGCCGTAAGCTCGAGACACTGGCCGGTTACGATACCAGCCATACCGGCGAAGTGCTCGTCACCTGACCCCGGCCGCTACCACAGCAGCTTCAAACCGAACTGGATCTGCCGCGAAGTTGTCGCCGTGCTCGTAATGAGTCCGGCGGTTGGCGAAACACCGGTCGGCGTAAACGTCACCGCATTCGGGAAACTGAAGTTCGCATGATTCAGAAAATTGAAGAACTCGGCGCGAAATTGGAGATTCAGTTTCTCCTGAACGTGCATGTCTTTCATGAGCGACAGATCCCAGGTCGCGAGTCCTGGGCCTGTCAACGTATCGCGCCCCAGGTTCCCAAAAAAGCCGCTATTATTCGGCGGCGCCAGAAACGCTGCCGGATTGAACCACTGATTCGGATTCCCCAGCACCACCGAACCGCTAAACGCCGGATTCACGAAAGGACGCACCGGATTCCGCGTGTCGCCCGTGTTCGACGGATTATAGCTCAACTGCGGTGTGAACGGGAAGCCCCCCTGCAGCGTGACGATGGAGTTTAGCGTCCAACCGCCCACGATGGCATTCGTCGCCCCGCCGGCGTCGGACAAAAGCGGCCGGCCATGACCGAAGGGAAGCAAGTACGTTCCGCTGATCGCTCCCGAGTTGCGAACGTCGAAATTGGCTAGCCCTCGATCCGCGCGCAGATTGAATGGATTCGAAGCCAGAGCTGGCTCGCTCCCTGACGTCGTCGCATTCAGCGAGTCACCATCGTCGATTGTCTTCGACCAGGTGTAAACGCCGCGCAAAAACAGCCCGCCCGCGAACCGGTGATTGATGTCCACCTGCAGCGCGTTGTAGGAACTGTCTGCTTCCGAGAAATAAGTCCACGTATTCGCGATCGCCGGGTTCGCCTTGGTCGATGTCGGAACATAATAAGTTCCCGCCGGGACTGGAGTCCCGGCCAGCCCCGCGGGGAAATTGCTCGGATACGTCGCCGGACACGGCGCGGCCGGGCAAATCACGGGAAATGGTTCATTGGTATCGATTCCGAGCAACTCGTGATAGCCGTGCGATCCGACGTAGCCGACGCGTAGCGCCGTGTTCTGCGTCAGTTCCCGCTCAATTCGGAACGACCACGAAATCAGCGTCGGCGTCTGCAAATCCGGCTGTACTCCGCCGGGCACGAGCCTCGCAGTTGGGGGAACCGGAGCCGACGGCTGAATCGGCAATTGCGCCAGCGTCGCGTTGGGGAGCGTGTACGTCGGATTGAACGGCGCATTCTGATCGGTTCTGTAACCGAGCGCATCCTGAAGATCGTTGTACATGCCGAAGCCCGCGCGCAGGACCGTCTTGCTGTTGTTCCGGAAAGGGCTCCAGGCCACGCCCACGCGCGGTTGCGGTAGAAGTTTTCCATTGTTCACAGTGAATACGGAGTTGCCGACGGTCGGCTGCGTTGAAATCACTCCGCCTGGATACGTGTAGTTCGCCGCGCGGCCATGTGCTTCGTTCCACCCGTTGGTGAACTCCTGACGGTAGCCGAGCGACAGTGTCAGGCTCGGGCTCAACCGCATCACATCTTCGACATACCACGCGCCGAACCAGGATCGCCATCCGAGCGGTGTCGGCGTTGGATCGAAGAGGAGCGAAGACGTCACGCCTTGCAGCAAAGTCTGAACACTCGTGAACGTG
>DASQJA010000136.1:0-10973 GCA_035631275.1 Bryobacteraceae bacterium | reverse complement strand
CTGCGTGATCCCGCACTGTTCGAGGAAGCTGGTAAGATCACCTTGTTCTACTCGGTCTGTGGCGAGCAGGGCATCGGCGCTGCCGACGTCACCGCGCTGCTTAAGTAAAGCTACTGGACTGGCGTCCCATACGGAATGATGGTCTTCACCCGTTCGGCCGCCTCCACGTGCGTAATCTTCCATCCGCTTCGCGCCTTCTCCAAATAAAAGAGCTGCGCCTCACTCCGATCCTGGTACACGTACTCCACTCGCATCGTCACCTCGCGATCCGACCTCGGCTGTGGATCCATCACCGCGACCCCCTTCAGCGCCGCATTCGAATCGCGTAAATATGCCGCAAAGTCTTGTGACTCATTCCGCGCCCGCTTGAGCGACTGCGCCATCTGGCCGCTATAGCTCGCCATGTACTTCTTCACATCGCCGTTCCGCGCCGCGTCCAACATCGCGTAGATCGCATCCTGCGGCGTCTGCTCGGTTCGCCGCGTTAAACCGGTTAACGACGCGCGCAAATCGCCCTTCCGCGCGAAGACGACTCCAAGCGCCACTACCAACACCACCACCGTCACCACCCGCGCCCTCGCCTGCTTGCTCATCGCGGTTACTTCGCCGGCTCGCCCTTGCGAATGATCGTCAAATCCAGATTGCCGTTCTTGTCCACAATCAACTTCTTGATCTTGGGTAGGATCTGCTCCATCGTCTCCAGGTATAGCCGCTGGCCATTCACCTCCGACGCCTTGGCATACTCCGCCGCGACCTCAGTAAATCGCGCCGCATCGCCCTGCGCCTGATTGATCAGGCTCTCTTTATAAGCCAGCGCCTGCTCCTGCATCTGCCGCGCCTCGCCGCGCGCCTTCGGAATCACATCGTTCGCGTAGCCCTGCGCCTCGCTCACGATCCGCGACGAATCGGCGCGCGCGCTGGCCACGTCTCGAAACGCATCTGCGGCCTCGGGCGGCGGCACGGCGCTCTCCATGTTCACCGTCGACAGCAGCACGCCGGCATGATAATCGTTCAGAATCCTCTGCGCCTCCGCGCGCACTTCCTCCTGGATGTTCTGCTTTTCAGTAGTCAGCACCGCGTCCACGTTGCGCTCGGCGATCCGCTCGGCCAGCGCCGTCTCGACCACCGCGCCTACGCTGCGCGCGACGTTCGCCGTCCGAAACAAGTAATCCACCGGTACTCCTACCGAATACTGCACTACTACGCGCATGTTGATGATGTTCTGATCGCCGGTTAGAAACTCCGACTGCAGCGGCTGCGCCCGTCCCGTCACCGTATCCGGCAATTCGCCGCCCACCACTAATCGCTGCAGCTGCTGCACCTTGAGCTTTGTCACGCGATCGACCGGCCAAGGAAGCACCACATGAATCCCCGGCATCACGCGAGGATCCACCACGGCCCCGAACCGCGTCACCACCGCCTGCTGATCCGTGCGCACGATAAAGACGCTGGTCAGAATCCACAGCAACGCCACCCCAGCAGCAACCTGTCGCGCGCGGTTCGGCCGCTGTGCGGGCTCGAACGGCCGCTCCACGATGCCGGTCTGTACCTTGGGTTGAGCCGAAGCGCTCACCCTACTTCGCGCCTCCTCCGTGCATCAGCACCTTCAGCAGTTCCGAATCGGAACTCAAAATCGCCGTCGTCTTGTCGTCGAAAATCTTCTTGTACGACTCGAGCGTCCGGAGCAGCTTGTAGAACGCCGGATTCCGCGAGTACGCCTGGCTGTACACGCGGGTCGCCTCAGCATCGCCCTCGCCCTTCACTTTCTCCGCTTCTTTGTACGCCGCCGACAGGATCTCTTCCTTTTGCCTGTCCGCATCAGCGCGAATGCTTAGCGCCTGCTCCTCGCCCTCTGCCCGATACTGCCGCGCGATCCGCTCGCGCTCGGCCCGCATGCGCGCATACACGCTCTGCTTGTTTTGCTCTGGCAGATTGAGCCGCTTGATCCGTACGTCCATCACGGCGATGCCGTACTGCTCCAGCGCCGCACGATCCGTCAGCGACGATAGCCGGTCCATCATCTGGTCCGCCTGCACCGTCTGCAGATTGGTCGACACGATGCTCTCGAGATCGTGCGTCCCCAGCGCCGCCGCCAACCCCGACCACACGATGTCGTGCAGCCGCATCTCGGCTCCCACCGGATCCCCCACCGTTTCGACGAAACGCTTAGGGTCCTGGATGCGCCATGCCACGTAGCTCTCCACTACGACATTTTTCTTGTCGCGCGTCAAAAACTCCGACGGCCGAGGATTGTAGACCCGTAGCCGCCGGTCGAAATAGGTCGCCGTCTGATATGGCCACTTCACGTGCAGGCCCGCGTCCGACACGCTGTAGAGCGGCTTACCGAGCTGCGTAATCAGCACGAACTCGGTCTCGCGCACCGAAAAGAACGTCAGCCAAACCAGCAGCAACAACGCCGCGCCGGCGGCCCAGGGAAAATACTTGCGATAGCGTTCCATAAAATATCTCACTAATCAGGAATCTTGGGTGGCGCAGGACTCAACAGCGCAGCCCCGGGCGGCGCAATCTCCACGCCGTCCTCGAGGAGCAGCAGATGCCGCCTCGCCTTGCTCGAATCGATAACCATCTTTCTCTTGCCCGGCAGCACCTGCTCCATCGTCTCCAGGTACAAGCGCGTCTCGGTCAAATTCGGATTCGTGCGATAACCTTCCTCGCGCGCGACGAATCTCGTCGCATCCCCATCAGAACGGTTCTTCTTGCTCAGTGAATACCCCTCGGCTCCGGCGATCAGAGCCTTCGCATTGCCGCGCGACACAGCGACCTGCTCGTTCCGATACCCTTCCGCCTCGTTGACCATCCGGTTCTTCTCTTCGTACGCACCCGAAACCGCGCGAAACGCATCCACCACTTCCACCGACGGATGCACATCCAGCAATTGCACGTGCAACGCCTGAGCGCCCGCCGCGTATCGATCCAGCCGCGCCTGCAACTCGCGCAGGACACGCGACTCCACCAGCTTGCGCCCGGTGGTCAACATGTCATCCAGAGAAGTTGAGGTCGCCACCGACGCGAGCGCCCCCTCCGCCGCCGCTCGCACTGTTGATTCGCCATCCAACTGGCGCAGCAGAAACTCGTCCGGCCGCGCCAGCCGATAATGCACTACCGCGTTGACCTCCATGATGTTCTGATCGCCGGCCAGCATAAGGGACTCCTCAGGCTTCGCCTGGAAGCGTCCCGAGCGATGCTGCACGTTCCATTCATAAGCCGACGGCTCGGCTTCGGGCCGCGTAACATTCGACCTGTAGCCGATTTCCACAGTCCGAATCTTCCTAGCCTGCACGCGCGTCAGCCGGTCCACCGGCCAAGGCAGCTTGAAATGCAGACCCGGTTCTTCGGAGGGCGTCAATGTGCGCCCGAATCGCTCGACGATTCCCACCTCTGCCGGGCTGATGATGTGAATCCCCGACAGCACGATCAGTACCGCCGCGCCGATCGCCGCCTGCCGGATATATTCGCGCCAGTGCCCGACAACGGCCACAAACGCATCGCGCACGTCTAACGCCTCGACAGCGTTTCGCACCCGGTCCCACTCGGCCGGAATCGGCGTCCGACCGAGCCACGCCACAACTGATCGCCAGAATCCACCCGCGCGCTCCACCCGCAGCAGCCGCAGCGAGTTGATCATCACGAAAAACGACGAAAGCTGATGCGTCACCGCCGCGCTGATCGGCGACAACACACCCGTCGCCGCCAGCCCCACTGCCGCCAGATTGAAAAGGCCGGCGAACACAATGATGTTCTGCCACGCCGTCGTCACTGCGCGCCGGCTGACTTCGAACAACTTCGGCAACTGCTCGAGCGAATGGCCGAGATACACGACATCCGCCGCCTCGGCCGTGATGTCGCTCGCGCCCGACACCGCAATCCCAACGTTTGCTGCAGCCAGCGCCGGAGCGTCGTTCACACCATCGCCCGCCATCCCCACGAAACGCCCTTGCGACGCGAGTTGCCGCACGCGCTCCAGCTTCTGCTCCGGCAGTAGCTCCGCTGCGACTGTCGGAATTCCCGCCTCGCGCCCGATCACTTCCGCCGCTCGCCTGCGATCGCCCGTCAGCATCACCAGATAGCTGATCTCGATCGCCATCAGCCCGTCGATCGCCTCACGCACACCGTCGCGCAAACGGTCGCGCAGGAGGATCGCGCCTACGAGCGCGTCGTCTTCGGCCACCAGCACCGCCGTCGCTCCCAGCCGGTCGGCCTCCTCGAGGAGTCGATCCCCGCCTTCGATACCATGCTCGGCCAGGAATTCCGCGCTGCCCGCCCGAATCGTTCTGCCCTGCAGATCGCACTCTGCTCCTCGCCCCGGCAGGATATGCCCACGATCCACGCCTGCCAATCTCACACCCAGCCTCGCGGCCTCGGCGACAATCACGCGCGCCAGCACATGATCCGACCCGCTTTCCGCCGCTGCCGCCAGCCGGATCACTTCTGCCTCACTCCCACGCAACGCAACTACGCGCACGATCTCGAACTGTCCGCCGGTAATGGTGCCCGTCTTATCGAACACCACGGTGTCCACTTTGGCTGCCTGCTGCAACACCGTGCCGCCGCGTACTAGGATTCCGCGCCGCGCCAGCCCGCCGATCGCTGCAACCATAGCCGTCGGCGTCGCCAGAATCAGCGCGCACGGGCACGCTACGATCAGCACCGCCACAGTCCGCAGCCAGTCGCGCGTGAAATAAAACGTCAGGGCCGCGGCCAACAGCAATGCCGGTAAAAAGTATCGTGCGTACTGATCGGCCAACCGTTCCACCGGCGCCCGATGCTTCCGCGCCTCCTCCACCAGCGCCACCACGCGCGACAGCGTCGTCTCCGAACCCGCGCGCGTCACGCGAACCCGCAGCAGGCCGTTGCCGTTCAGCGTTCCGGAAAAGACCTCCTTGCCCGCATCCTTCGCCCGCGGCAGAGACTCGCCCGTGATGGTGCTCTCGTCGACGCTCGATACGCCCGCCGTCACCACGCCGTCGGCAGGAATCCGCTCGCCCGCCCGCACCACGATTAAGTCGCCTTCGCCCAGCGACGCTGCATCTACCTCTTGCTCGATGCCCTCGCGCAGCAGCCGCGCCCGCCGCGGCATCTGCTCCACGAAGCGATGAATGGCCGCCGACGTCCGGCCCGCTGCGTACGCTTCCAGCCCTTCGCCCACCAGCATGATGAACATTGCCTCGGCCGCCGCCAGATACTGCCCCACCGCCAGCGCCGCAATTACTGCAATGCAGATCGCCAAGTCCGCCGAAATCTCTTTCTCCAGCAGCGCCGCGATCGAATTGAAGAAGATCCGATACCCCGCCAGCACGGTGACAATCGCCGCGGTATCGATCCCGAAGATGGTCTTGAAATATCCAGTGAGATTCAGCAGCAGCAGGAGGCCAACGAATCCTGCAAATCCGAAATAGTGAAGGCGCTCGGAACGCTCAGAATCCATGATTACGCGGATTCAATCCTATCAACTTCAGCCGCGGCCCGTGCCGCCGTCAGGCCCCCAGTGGTACTTTGAGATTACTGTGCATAAAACTTTTGCCGGCAACGGAGTTGGGCTGCTGGTCCTGGCTACCTCGCTTGCATCGGGCCAGTCCGTGAACGTCGATCTTGATCCAACCAGGCTTCAGCCCAAGAACGTCAAGGCCGACCCCGTCACGTTCAAAGGCCGCAAAGCAGTACGCCTCACCGACACCGCCGCTCAAGACGTCCCCGACGGTCTTCGCTACGCCGTCCTCACCGGTTCCGACTTCGCCGATGGCGTCATCGAAGTCGAACTCGCCGGCGATACGCTGCCCACCGCCGACCCCGCCGCGCGCGGCTTCACAGGCATCGCGTTTCGCATGTCAGCGGACGGCTCGCGCTACGAATCCTTCTATCTGCGCCCCAAGAACGGTCGCGCCGAAGACCAGCTCCAGCGCAATCACTCCGCGCAGTACATCTCCGAGCCCGAATTTCCCTGGCAGCGCCTGCGCCAGGAGACGCCAGGCAAGTATGAAAGCTACGTCGACCTGGTCCCCAGCGAATGGACCCCCATCAAGATCGACGTCCGCGGCGACAAAGCCCGGCTTTACGTTTATGGCTCGCCGCAGCCGACTCTAGTCGTGAGCGATCTCAAACACGGCCGGTCCAAAGGCGCCATCGCGCTCTGGATCGGTCCCGGCACAATCGCGCATTTTGCCAACCTCCGCGTCACGCGCCAGTAGAGGAGCGTCGCAGGAGCTACGGTCCGGGAGTCTGGCCGCATCCGCGGTACCGGCGCGCAAGGCTTCATACGGCGACATGCCAGCGGAAACGAAATTCACCGGTTCGTCATGCAGCGAGTAACCGGGCAACACGCCAGGTTTCGCCGTGTCCGTTCCCAGAAGTAATTGTGCTGCGGCGTTATGCAACGCGGCGACAATTGAGAGATTCAGTTCTCGGGCTCGCGGAGAACTCCGCGGGTCGGTGCCCGCCGCAATACCCGGATACATACGCCCGTACCGATCAAACACAGAGGGAGGTATGAAGCTCGCTTCCTCCCGCCAAAGAGGATCGGTGCGATGAAGATCTGTGGCAACGACATTGGGGCAAACCCAAATTTTCGCACCAGCGATGTCGCGAGCGAGAGCGGGTAGTCGGCCGGAATCCACGTCCCGAAGCGCGTCGGCGAATGGCTTCAGTTGTGCACGGCGACCTCCGGGCTGCAGTGACGAGAGGAACTCATCTAGATGTTCGATCGAGTCCTGACGGGCGGCGATCGCGCCTTCGAGACCTACGCTACGAGGAACGTGTCCGACGACGTAGGCCTTCCCTCATTGCAGCCGTGACGATCGCCGTGTAATTAGAAACTCAGTACCGGGCAAACCCTGCGGACGAATCGAGCGCCACGCGCATGAAGAGATCGAGAAGGCAAAGCAATGAGGCTCGTTGGAGCACCCCTGGCCAGCGAATAGAATCGCAATCCGTGCGTTCAGCCGACATACTCCGATACGAAAACGAAGGCGCGCGGAGAGCCTCAGTCCAGCGGCGTGTCCTCCGGCTCGGCTGTGATTTGGCCACTAACACCGAATGTTTTCGAGTAGAGGCTCGAGCAGCGGGGTATGCTTTGCTTCCAAGAAGAATTCTCAGAAGTCGTCCGTGGAGCAGACTCATATCCTCCAGCTTCCATCCGATTTTCACAGTGCAGAGGCTGGTCAGGCCGGCCAAGAACTGGTGTCTCAGACTCTGTGATGCAGCCACCGCCATCACCGAGCCTCCTCGATCAAGGTGGATTGATGCCCTGCGGAAATTGCAGCCACAGGGACCGCTGTGGATATTTTGGGATTACGAGTTCGGACGATGGCCTGCTGACAAGGGCATGCGGCTTGATCCCTTGCTCCTCTCACCCACAATATCCAAATCACTCGTGAATGGCGGAGTGGAACGTTCGGTAAGGGGAGAAGAAAACGCAAGCGATCACGCACCTGCGTCGATTGTGCTGAATACGTAATCCCCGCAAGCCCGCATCTGTCGGAGAATTGTCCGCCGTGCAAAGCGCTCTCGGCAAGAAACCGGAGGCTCAGAACAAGGCACTTGCCGTCCGAAAATTGGCTAAACTCGCAGTTGCCTTAAGTCGGCTCCTCGCAATCTAAAGCTGACCTCTTGTACGACCCCTTGTCTCACCGTGTCATATTTCCGCCGGTCGCACTACAAACCTTAATCGCATCCCTTCGTGGTACGATCCATAGCGTTATTAACGACGAGAGCAACGCCGAAGCTGCGAGCACGAGCAATGCTACTGTCATGCTATTCGTCGCATCCTGAATTGTACCGATCGCATACGGGCCGACGTAGCCCGCCAGGTTGCCGACGGAATTGATCCACGCGATTCCGGCTGATGCCGCCGCCCCCGATAAAACTGCTGTGGGAAGGGCCCAGAACGTCGAAAATGCGCACATAATACCGATTGTGGCGAAGGTGAGGATGGTTAGCCCGAGCGGACCAGAAATCCCGGGTATCGCGCTTGCGGCGAACGCCACTGCTCCCAATATCCCGGACAGCGCGATATGCATTCGCCGTTCGCGAATCGCATCCGAGTGGCGCCCAACTACGATCATTGCGACAGCGCCTGATCCCCATGGAATTACCGATAACCAACCGATCGCCATGGGATTCTTGGTAATCGTGTCGCCAATCAATTGCGGAAGCCAAAATCCCAGCGCGTAGTTGCCCATCACGAAACCGAAATAAATCAAGCCAAACAACCAGATTTTTGCGCTT
Organism: Bryobacteraceae bacterium; assembly: GCA_035631275.1. Taxonomy (GTDB): domain Bacteria; phylum Acidobacteriota; class Terriglobia; order Bryobacterales; family Bryobacteraceae; genus Palsa-89. The sequence continues at coordinate 2,732 of DASQJA010000136.1, read as the reverse complement.
TGGAGCGCTTCCATAGGACTGTGATGCGTATCTCGGGACAGCGCCTTGGCAGCCTTCTCCTCTGTCAAGCGGTGCTCGAGAAGTGCCCGTTCCGCCGGTTTAAGCCAAGACGCATGTGCTGGGCTATCTGTGAGGAAAACTAATGCCACAACTCCCGCCACACACGCCGGCAAGCCTTCCAGAAGAAATAGCCACTGCCAAGCCCGAAGATTGGCGACACCGCTCGTTCGCGCCATAATCCAACCTGAAATCGGCCCAGCGATGACACCGGAGAGCGGAATAGCACTCATGAACATTGCTACCATCCGGGCGCGATGACGTTCTGGGTACCAGAACGTCAGATATAAGATGACACCAGGGAAAAAGCCAGACTCAACGATCCCGAGCAAAAATCGGATGAGATAGAAAGACCGAGCGCCCTCAACCCACATCGTCATCGCGGAGAACACTCCCCAGACAATCATGATTGGCCCGATCCAGCGCCTGGCGCCGATCCGTTGCAAAATCATATTCGCGGGAATCTCGAACAAAAAATACCCAATGAAAAAGATGCCCGCACCAAGTCCATACATCGCTTCCGTCATCCCCAGATCGTGCTGCATCTGCAGTTTCGCAAAACCAACGTTCACACGGTCGACATAGGCGAGGATGTAACAGAGAAATAGATAAGGGAGAAGTCGTAAGGTAACTTTCCGGTAAACGGCGGATTCGACCGATTCTGTGAAATTTTCGCCAGAATCCGAAATCATCTCTCCCTCGCGAGCGAGCCTGTCCAAAGTTGCCTGTGCTGCGGTTGCGTCAGCCGGTAACCGGGACGTTCAGTCACAAGCTGTCTTCTCAGCGCAGGGTTGGGTACTTGATCCCGAGTTGGTCGAGGTATCTATCATACTTCGCAGGATCGTAATAGAAGGCCTTCATGCGCTCGCGATATTGGTCCATGATCTTTTTGTTAATCCAGACTTGCGGCTGATCCGTCGAGCGGAGGAAGCTCTTGTACTTTACGTCCTTCGTTTGCACGTTGTTGAAGTAGTCCCTGGCGCTCTGAACCAACTCCGGGTGCAACAGGATATCGAGAATCGTCATCGCCTGAACCTTAGCACCCGCGATCACGCCCTTGTGCGCGATGGGCGTCGCCATGGAAATCCCATTCGCCCAATTGTGCCCGGGACCACCGGGAATATTCGATGGATACCCAAGGGTCACCGTGGGAACATTCCACGAAACATCGCCGATATCGTCGGAAGGCCCGCCGGTCGGTCCGACGCCGCCCTCTTCCTCTGCTTGCGCCTGTGCCCGCGGCTCGCGCAGCGGCGGTATCTTCGTTGCTAAGCCGCGCACCGGCACTTTTAGCTCCTTCTGGAGAGCGCGCGCCAGTGCCTGATCGTCATCAGACCACTGCGGCAGCCCAACTTTCTCCATGTTCTTGTGCATGTCCTCCGCAAGCGGCTTGTTGAAGTACCCTGGCCATGCGCTCCCCAGCAACCGCTCGGTGTACGTCGTATCCGTCATCAACGTCGCGCCTTGGGCCATGTTGTCTCCGATTCGCCATAGATTCATGATGTGATCGTAATCGGCCTCGCGAAAATAAAACCAGACCGACGCGTTCGGCGGCACCACGTTCGGTTGATCGCCGCCGTTAGTAATCACATAATGTACTCGCGTCGCCAGCCTTAGGTGTTCCCGCCGGAACTCATATCCGGTGCTCATCAACTCAACAGCATCTAGTGCCGATCTTCCTCGCCACGGCGCGGCTGCCGCGTGCGCGCTCTCTCCTGCGAACACGTATTCAATTGATACCAAGCCACTCCCGCCGGTCGGCCCGTACGCCACGCCGAGATTATTGCCGACGTGCGCGAACAAACAAACGTCAACATCCTTGAACAATCCCGCGCGAACATAATAGGCTTTCGTTCCCAACAGCTCTTCGGCTACACCCGGCCATATCTGCAGCGTGCCTTTGATGTGCTCGCGCTCCATCACGCGCTTTACCGCAAGCGCGGCGATTATTTGTAAGGGTACCCCGGAGTTGTGACCTTCTCCATGACCAGGCGCGCCCTCAATCATCGGGTCATGATAAGCGACTCCCGGCTTCTGCGAAGCCTGCGGAATGTCGTCAATATCGGAACCTAGAGAGATTACTGGCTTTCCTTCGCCCCAGGTAGCCACAAACGCTGTCGGAATGCCCGCGTAGCCGCGCTGGATCTTGAAGCCTTCTTTTTCTAGAATGCCAGTCAGATACTTCGAGGTCTCGAACTCCTGAAAGCCTAGCTCGCCGAAGCTGAATACACTATCGACCATCACTTGGGCTTGTTTTTGCATGTGATCGATTTCGCCGGCCAGATCGGCCTTCATTGCGGCCTCTCTTTCGGATGTGACTTTATTTTGGGCAGACGCAGTGCAAGCCACCAGGAGTATAAGCACTAGTCTCTTCACGATGAATCCTTCCTCACGCGCAAAATCGTCTGCGGCCCAGCATATCACTCGTGCTTCTAACAAGGGTGGAAGAGTTCGCTCGCGATCGGGAGCGCGTGGCCCGCTTCCGCCGTGAGGCACGGACGCTGGCTTCGTTGACCACCCCCATATTGCCGCGATTTATGGACTAGAGGAATTCGACGGGACCGATTTCTTGGTTTTGGAATTATGTTCTCTCCGGACGGTACCCGTATCGCTTACACGGCAAGCGGCTCCTCACGATGAACATGGCTGAAAAATTCGTCAATGTTTTCGATGCC
>DASQJA010000135.1:0-3197 GCA_035631275.1 Bryobacteraceae bacterium | reverse complement strand
CAACGTCGGGGCGATGCTCATTGCGTTCCTGGCGCTGATCGGGCTCGCCAACGGTATCCTCGGTGGAATTCACGGCTGGCTCGGCGGACATGGCATCGCGTGGTTTCCGGCGAATCTGCAACAGATTTTTGGCTGGGTCTTCGCCCCGGTGGCATTCATCATTGGAGTGCCGTGGCGCGATTGCCTGCAGATCGGGAATCTGCTGGGCACGAGGATGGTCGTAAACGAGCTGGTTGCATTTTCATTTCTCGGGCCGCTGAAGGGGGCGCTCGATCCGAGATCGTTCACGATCGCGACGTTTGCGCTGTGCGGCTTCGCGAATTTCAGCTCGATTGGAATTCAAATCGGGGGTATCGGGGCGCTCGCGCCCAACCAGAAAACGCAGCTGGCGAAGCTTGGTATCCGTGCGATGCTCGCCGGGACGATGGCGAACCTGATGTCCGCCTCGATCGTGGGAATTTTCCTAAAATGAACGCGACAGCAGCGGCAAAGGCTGGACCCGGCGCCGAGTTCCTGCGCGCCGAGCGCGCCGCGAAATTCATTCTCGCAAAAACAAAGCTGCGCCCCAGCGTGGGTCTCGTCCTGGGCAGCGGTCTAGGCGCGTTCGCGAACGAGCTGGCTGACGCGGCGCGCATCGATTACAGGAAAATTCCGCATTTCCCGCGATCGACTGCGATCGGGCATGCCGGGCGAATGGTGATCGGCAAAGTGGCGAACGTCCCGGTCGCCGCCATGCAGGGACGCGTTCATTTCTACGAGGGCTACTCCCTGCGAGAAGTAATTTTTCCCATGCGTGTGATGTCGCGCATGGGGATTCGAGCTGTACTGATCACCAATGCCGCGGGCGGCATCAACCTCGAGTTCAAGCAAGGGTGCCTCGTCGTCCTTCGCGACCATATCAACTTGCAGGGCACAAATCCCCTGATTGGGCCGAATGATGAACGCTTCGGCCAGCGATTCTTCGACATGACGCAGGTCTACTGGAAACCGTACCGGGCGGCCGCGCTCGAGGAGGGAAAGCGCCTCGGCATCGAAACGTTCCAGGGCGTTTACGCGGCGCTTAGCGGCCCCAGCTACGAAACGCCAGCGGAGATTCGCTACCTGCGCGCGATCGGCGCGGACCTCGTGGGAATGTCTACCGTACCGGAAGTGATCGCTGCAGCGCACCTGGGAATTCGCGTGCTTGGAATTTCATGCGTGACCAATATGGCGGCGGGGATTCTCGACCAGCCCATCACGACGGAGGAAGTCCTCGAAACAGGGGAGCGGGTGAAGGCTGACTTTGTGGCGCTGCTGCGCGCTGTGATTCCCCGTATGCACGAGGACGTGAAATGAGCGAGCACGATACGCTGATCGCCGCCGCAAAGACCGCGCGAGAAAACGCTCACGCGCCGTATTCCAATTTTCGCGTCGGCGCCGCGGTGCGCGCGAAATCGGGGAGAATATTCAGCGGGTGTAACGTCGAAAATGCCACCTATGGATTGACGCTCTGCGCCGAGCGCGTTGCCATCTTCAAGGCGATTTCCGAAGGTGAGCGCGGATTTGACGCCGTCGCGGTGGTCACTGATACCGATGTGCTCACGCCGCCCTGCGGCTCCTGCAGGCAGATCATTTGGGAGTTTTGCGGCGATGCGGAGATCGTCCTCGCAAATCTGAAGGGGAAGGTTGAACGCCACAAGATGGCGGCCCTTTTCCCGAAGCCCTTCGATAGTTCCTTCCTGTGAAACCCTTTGGAACCACGGATGAACACGGATGAACACGGATAAATGCAGTCGACAGTCAAGAGTTCAGAGTTGAGAGGCAAAATGTTCGCTTTCCTCCCGCAGCGCGGTACGCATGAACTCTTAACTCTCAACCGGTTTCTCTTATCCGTGTTAATCCGTGTTCATCCGTAATTCCAAAGCTTTACGGTCCGCGCTGCTCGCTGCGCTGGCGTTGCAGGCGGAAGGCGGCGGTGCGCAGGGTGTCGGCCACGTTCTTGTTGCTGGTCATGAGTTTGAGGTCCTGCGCTTTCAAGTGCGGCAGGAGATGAAGGGTAATTTCGAGCGGCGTCTTGGGATTGAACATTAGCGCCCGAATGATGGTGTAGTTCTTGCGGTACTTGCGGTTGATCGATATCAGGCGGAGCGCTTCCTCGCTCAGGCTGGCCATACTTGCATAGGATTCCACTTCTCGCTCGCTGAGCTGCGGCGATTGGAGAACGGCGCGCTGCACGACCTTGCACGGATCGCGAATCAGCAAAAGCCGCTCGTCGCGGTTTCCCTTAAGCGCGAGCTGCACGCGCTCGACGACGCGAAGGCGCGCCAGTTTCTGCAGGAGCGTTTCACGCTTTTGCGCGTCCGGTTCAAGCTCTTGCGCCGCTTCCACAAACGCTTCCAGCGGCTCCAGCCTTTCCTTTTGGAGTTCGAGCAGTTGGGCTTTCTGCTCTACTGTGACCACGGCGGAGGCGATGAGCTCAGCGACCAGGACCGGGGATGTACTCAGCCGGTCGAGATCCTCGAACAGCTCTTGCACCGCCGAAACGGAAAGATAGCGGATGGTCGGCCGGAGAACTTCAATTGGGCAAGTAATGTTCCGCGCCAGGGCGTCGGCGATGCCGGGCCTGCGGGGGAACTCGGCCGCGCAGTAGGCAAACATCTCCGAGGCGCCTCCCGGCCGGGCCAGCGCGGAGAGCACAGCGGGGAGCGGTTGTGTCAGCATCACCGCCGCCGCTTTCTCCCGGACGATCGCGTCCCGGTCCGCCGCGAGAATTCCCATAATCTCGATTCGATCATCCGGGGCCAGTGCTGCTGCATCAGCGCAGATGGCCAGCTTACGCTCTGTCGTCACGCGGCCCGAACGAATTTCATCGCGCAGCTCAGCGCTAATTTCTGCCTCCCGATGGCAACTCTGGCGGGTCCGGCGTCGACAAGAAATTCACGCTAGCAGGATGAGACATTTGGCGCGCCGCACGCCACATCATGAACCGCCGAACGCCTATCCAGCCGGTCGCGATGACCGAAATCAAGACAACTATGACTAAAATCCAAGCCAGCCAGGGGTGGTCAGGTGTCGCGACCGGGGGCTTAGCGATCACAACCGGGGCGCTCGGGCGGTCGCTTACGGCCAAGACGTATTCCGCGACAGTATTTTCTTCATCAAGGCCGATATACCGCGCCATGGCCCGGACAAACCCTCGGTTGAAGACCCCGCCGGGA
>DASQJA010000134.1:0-24864 GCA_035631275.1 Bryobacteraceae bacterium | reverse complement strand
TGCGTCTTCAAGTCGGCGCGCATCGCGAGCACGGTCCAGGGATAAAACGGAAACGGATTGTAGACCACGATCGCGTCGGGATGAACGTCGTCTTCCTTGGTTTGCGGCGCCTGGCCACTATTGACTTCATTCTTGGCCTTGCCGGCGGCGAATGTGGTCTTCACGTTCATTTGAATCTGGCCCATCTTGCCTTGGGCGGAAGCCTCGAGCGGCTGGAATTTGTCGTCGGTTACGATCTTGAATTCATCGACATCCACCTTCATCGGGCCGATGGCGGCGTGAGCAGAGCCATCGAGCGTGATTTTGCCCGCGGACTGCAGGACAGTGTAGGTTTCGGTCTCAGTCGGCTTTCCCGCCATATAGACCGTAAGTTTCCCGGCGCCGGCATCGGACGCGAGCGCGGAAGCCGGCGCGGTCTTGGCGGCGACCTGCGGCTTTTTCATGAGCTCCTGAATTTCGGGCGGAACATCGAAAATGCCCTTGGGCAACTCGACGTTGAAGTCTACCTTCTCTATGATGATCTGATACTCCTGGCCGGCCGCGCGTTGGGTGGTCTTGTGCGGAGCCAGAACGTCGCCGTCCTTGCGGTAGTCGTCGTACAGGACTTCAACCGTGATGTCGCCCATAGAAGTGCTGCGCGTGCCGTTCGTTTTGATCAGCAGCCCCGACTTCTTGTCGTAAAACTCGGTGGTCGGGTTGCCGGTAGCGGGAGTCAGTACGACTTTATAGCAGTCGTGGCCCTCGACGGTCTCCGAGCCAGTGGTTTCGATCTTGCTGTAGAGCTTCTGCACAACCAGCGGCAAATTGAACGTCGAATCACGAAGGCTCTCTGTGAGTTCTACGCCCTCCTTTACGCGTGGTCCTTGGAGAGGGTTGTTTTCCCACGCCACCTGGCCGTCGCTGCCTTGCTCGATCTTACCGATTCCAGGGATTTCCACCACCAGGCGATTCTTATTGGGCTCAGCCTCATAAACCGTGAGCGCGCCTTTCAGCCCGGCAGAGGCAATTTCGAAGTAGCCGTGCGCCACCTGGTTGTGGCGCTTCTCCAACGCCGCGCGGCCGCCAGTGGCCTCCAGGTATTTGTTGAGAACTGTGTCCGCGGAAGGAAGGCTGTCTGCGGCAAAAAGAACGAAAGAACCAAGAAAAAAGGCGAGCGGAAACTTAGGCATGGTGTACCTCCGAGCCCGTTTTACCACTGTACCGCAGCGGATCAGGACAGGGCGGGCAGCAGTCTGGCTAGTGCAACGAATTGGACGAAGACTTATCCGCCTTCTGCGCCACTACGGCATGGGCCTTTTCGAGCAGTGCCTTGGACGCAGGCAGCGATTCAACGGCCTTCGCGACTTCGGGATCGTTCTGGAACGAAACCTTGTCCGATTCTTCCTTGCTGAAAGCAGTGATGTAAAGTTCCTCACGCAAGCGTTCGCGGATCCAGGTGCGGTCGCGCTCGAAATCCGCCGCGGTGAACTCTACGCCGCGCCGCTTGGCGAAATTGCGGAAATCCTCCATCGCATTCTCGTCCGGCAGCCACTCTTTAGTGAGCAGCTTCGGATCGTGAACGGCGAAAAACTGAGGCGAGTAGAAAAAGAAGACCATCCGGCCTTCAAGCTGCGACTCCAGTTGCGATAACTTGGGTGCTTCGTACTTCTCGTCCGGATTAATGCCGTCGCCGCCGAAAACAATGCGGCCGCTGTCGGTCTTCTTCATGTCCTTCAGGTTCTCTTGCCCTTGGTTACGGCTGAGATATTCGTACAGACCCTGATGCTCGTAGTCGCGCTGGATCAGGCGGCCGCTGGGCGTGTAGTATTTCGCGATGGTCAGCAGCACGGCGCTGTTGCCGGAGAGCATGAAAGGCGCTTGGACCAATCCTTTGCCGAAGGTTCGTTCGCCAAAGATCCAGGCTCGGTCATGATCCTGAAGAGCGCCGGAAAGAATCTCAGATGCGGACGCCGTCCCGCGATTCACCATTACTACAATCGGAAACTGCGCGCCGCGCTCGCCATGCTTGGCGACGAATTTCGTCTCCGCCGAGGCCCGGCCATGGTGCGAAACGATCAACTGACCCTTGCGCAGGAAATGATCCGCAACGTTGACGGCTTCCTGAACTAGGCCGCCGCCGTTATCACGCAGGTCCAGGATAAGTCCTTCGACCGAGCTTTCCGGAAATTTTGCGAGTGCTTGGTCGAGTTCGTGGCTGGTGGTTTCGTTGAATGCCTCGACGCGAATGTAGGCGACGCCCGGACGGATCCAGAAAGCGTAGTTTACGCTGCCGCGCGGAACGTTATCGCGAACCAATGAGAAGTGCAACGGCGAAGGCTCGCCCGTTCGCCGCACTGTGATCGTCACCGGCGTTCCCTTGGGTCCCTTCAGCATGGACGAGACCTGGTTCACTGTCCCGCGTTCAGTGCTGGTGTCGTTCACCGAGATGATCTGGTCGCCTGGGCGAAGCCCCGCCTTGTACGCTGGAGAGCCCTCGAAGGGGTACATCACGATGACGCTACGCTCGGGCTGGCCGACGTACATGCCCACGCCGTAGTAGTGGCCGGACTGACCTTCCCGCATCAGCGCATACGCCTTGGGGTCGAAAAAGTTGGAATGCGGATCGAGTGTGCGCAACATGGTGGGGATGGCCCCCTTGAACACCGTGTTGTCGGCGTCCACCTTGTCGGCGAAATTGGCCTCTACGGCTTCATACACCTGAGTGAACTTTTTGATGCTTGCGCCCATGTCTGCTTCCGATTGGGCGACAAGATGACTTTGAACGGGAGAGAAAAATACAGCCAGCGCAGCAAACCGCAAGCACCGGGAGGGAATGACCATGATATTCGACCTCAGGCTTTCCTATGTTAACAGCAATTGAAGCAAAACCGGCAGGAAATTCGTGGGACGCTTCCCCTGGTACAGAGGTTTCGGCGGCGGCGCAACATTTTCAATCGCCTGGAGTTAGCAGTCGAAGCGCGTAGTACAGGACGAACGGTAAGTCCCGCTACTTGGTAGCGCCGGCAACCGATTCCGCTGCTTCAGGGGGCTCAGGGAGCACTTCGCAACCGACGGGCTTGGTGAAGTGCGATCCGCCACGAAGCTGATCCAGACGGACCGTTAGGAACTCCCACTTGTAGCGCCAGATCTCGCGGATGCACATTTGCAGCTCGCCGCACTTTGCGAGCTTGCTGAAAGCCTTGTGATCGTGGTTGGCCGCCTCGGGCCAATATTGCCCAGCGGTTTTCTTGTTGCACGCCGGACGAGAGGGATCGCCGGCGAAACAGATTCCCGTGGAAGCTCCGAGCAGGATGCAGACCGCCATCCACTTCAAAGGCATTCGATTAAGGCAACAGTGTATACGCGGCCAATGGCGAACGCAAGCGGAAATTGTGTTCCCGTAACCCCAAGTTGCACTACTCTACGCGTGACATCGGGTTGAGCTAATCGATGCGGCGCCTCGCTTTGAGGAAAACGCTGCGCATCATGGCCGGTGTGAGCTTGCCGGTGAAGGTGTTTTGCTGGCTGGGATGATATGAACCGATTAGCATCGGCTGGCCGGGCGCGGTGGTGTGTTCAGAACCGTGGGCGAAGCGAAATGCTGATCGCCGCGCGATCTTGCCCTTCGAACGCAAGATCGAAAGGTAAACGTCGAATGCCAGCCGACCGAGCGCGACAACTACTCGCAGATCTTTGAGCAGGTCCAGCTCACGTTCTAGATAGGGCCGGCAATTTCGAATCTCATCGGGAGTGGGCTTGTTGGCAGGCGGCGAGCAGCGGACGGCCGCGCTGATGTAAGCGTCGCGCAGTGTCATGCCGTCGTCGCGCGAGACGCTGGTGGGCTGGGAGGCAAAACCGGCTTCGTATAAAGCCCGAAAAAGGAAGTCGCCCGAGCTGTCGCCAGTGAATATGCGGCCAGTGCGATTGCCTCCGTGCGCGGCGGGCGCAAGACCAATTAGCAGCAACCGCGCGTGCGGATCGCCGAAGCCAGGTACCGGGCGTCCCCAGTATTCCCAATCCATGTATGCGCGGCGTTTCGTCCGGGCAACCTGCTCGCGATACTCCACCAAACGCGGGCAACGCCGGCACGCGACGATTTCATCGTTTAGAACACGAAGGGGCTGCAACCAATCCAGCTTGCCACAGACCGTGGCGGAAGCATATTCTAGCGAGCGAGCTCGCTGCGCAGGTTTTCGAGCGACGCTTCGAGCCGGGTTAGATCCGCGGCGGGTCCTGACTGAATGGTGTTGGCGAACAACGGCACGAGCTCTGGGTCGCGCCAGCCGCGCCGCGCCTCTTCTTCCATCACCGCGATGGCATCGGCATGCGACAGCGCCGGTTTGTAGGGCCGCTCTGTGGTAAGCGCGTCGTAGATGTCGACGACCTGGAGGATACGCGCCAGGAGTGGGATGTCCTCGCCTACCAGGCCGTCCGGATATCCCGTGCCGTCCCAATGCTCGTGATGATTACGAATGATGGGCAGCACCGGCCAAAGGCTCTTCATGGTGCGACAGATCTCTTCGCCACGCACCGGATGGCTCCGCATTATGGCCCACTCGTCGGTGGTCAATCTGCCGTTCTTGAAGAGAATCGAGTCGGGAATGGCAACTTTTCCGATATCGTGCAAGTAACCGCCGCGGAAGAGCGTCGTGAGATCGGAGTTGGGAAGGCCTAGCGCTTCTCCCAGCACCACAGATGCAACGGCCAGGCGCTGGCAGTGCTGGCCGGTGTTTGGATCCCGATGCTCTACGGCCTGAGCCAGCGCGAAGAGGATGCTTTCAGCTTCCTCCAACGAATCGATCAGCGCTTTGTTGCGAATCATAGCGCGCACACGCGTCCGAACAACGGCCGGATGCAGTGGCTTAATGAGAAACTCGTCGGCGCCCGACGAAATTCCCACGATTTCGTTCTCGACTCCCTGCACGCTGGTCATCATAAGGATCGGAACCAGGTGAGTGGCTCGATTGGCTTTCATCCAGCGGCACAATTCCGGTCCGCTGACTTCAGGCAGCATGAGGTCGACGATCATCAGGTCGATGTTCTGCGATCGGAGCAGCTCCATCGCCTCGGACGCCCGGCGAGCTTCGAGAATCTTGTAAGGTGCAGTCTTCAGAATGGCTTTGAGAAGCCGGCGATTGATTTCTTCGCCGTCTACGATCAGGACCACCGCGGGAGTTGCGGCGTTTTCGCTCGAATCGAAAAACGTTAGCCTCGGTACGGAGCCGGGTTCCGCCAGCGTGCCAATGGGTGTGATCTGACCGGACATGCTTCGGCGGAAGAGTGTTGGCTCCGCCCCTTACTCATCGGCCGAAATTGACCTTAGGTTCAGGGAGCGGGACTAAGCTTGCGTGAAAGGCTTAGGAAAATCATTGCCTTGGGAGCTTCGACAGAATATCTGTAACGTAGTTTATGGTTTCGGGGATTTGCGGGACGCCTCCCTCGCGATCCACTCGCTCCGGTCCAGCGTTGTAAGCCGAAAGAGCCAGGCGCATGTCGCCATTGTATTTCGTGAGTAACTGTTTCAATAGTTTAGTCCCCGCCTCGACATTCTGTTTCGGATCCAAGGGGTCGTGCACGCCGAACTGTTCGGCGACCGCTGGCATTAGTTGCATGAGCCCTTGCGCCCCTCTTGGCGAGACCGCGCAGGGCCGGTTGCCCGATTCCTGGCCGATCACGGCGCGCAGCAGATCCGCCCTGACGCTCTGGCGCTTCGCGTTCTCCTCGATAAGCGGGTCCAGTTGATCGCTCGACAACGGATCGCAGGGCGGCTCGCTAAACAAAGCTCCCGACAAGGCGCCACAACGAGGAAGCGCCTCGATCCAGGGAACGGTGAAAAACGCGGCCGCAGGAGGCGGTTCCTTGCCCGAGACTGAGCTGACTTGCTTCTGAAGGGAATTGCATTGCGTTGCTTTTCAATGGAAGCAGCCATGGCAGCCTGCGCGGCGGCCATCTGGGATTGGGGGTCGCTAGCCGAAGGAGCAGCGGAAGATGTGGCCGTGGAGTCCGTCGGTGGGAGAGTTGTCACTTGGGAGGATGTGATTGCGACCTGCCCCCAACAGGCCGTCGCGACCAGGAAAAGCGCGGCTCGGTTCATACTGCTCCACTTTTGCATCGGCGGGCGCGGCCCGGTTCTGGAGTCCAGGCAATTGTGCTTGTGGGTAAAATGACTCATGCGCATCCGCCTGCTGCTTGTTTGCCTCGCCGGGATCCTCCTGGCCGATGAACCGTATCAGAAACCTCCGCGCGAAATTCTCGATGTGCTGAACGCTCCGGCCACGCCGCGTGCGATCGTGAGTCCCACGCACGATTACGCGCTACTGATCGAGCCGTTGCGCTATCCGCCGATCTCGGTCGTCGGGCAGCCGATGCTGCGCCTCGCCGGGCTGCGGATCAACCCACTGAACAATGGACCGCACAGGCCGGACCTCTACACATCGATCACGCTGATGCGGATCAGCGATGGCGCCCAGACGAAAATCCAATTGCCTGCGGGCGCGAAGGTTACCACCATGCGCTGGAGCCCGGACGGGAAACAGTTCGCGTTCCTGAACACCACCGGGACCGCGATCGAGCTGTGGGTGGGAGATGCTGCCTCGGCGCGTGCGCACAAAATCGAAGGTGTGCGAGTGAACTCGGCGCTGACACTTGGCGCAGGGCCGGGACAGAGGCGCGAGTCAATCCTGCTATGGTTGCCGGATAGCAAGACATTGTTAGTTCAGACCGTTCCCCCCGGGCGTGGCGCGCCGCCGACTGAGCCTGCGATTCCCACCGGCGTCCACACGCAGGAGAGTGCCGGACACACCGGGCCGGTTCGTACCTACGAAGACATGCTCGAGAACGCGCATGACGAGGACCTGTTCGACTACTACGCGACTGCGCAACTGGCTGCTGTCGACGCATCCAGCGGCCGGGTGGAAGCGCGGGGGAAACCGGCACTGTTTCTCACGGTAGATCCTGCGCCGGACGGCCAGCACCTCCTTGTGGCTCGCGCGCATCGGCCGTTCTCCTATCTGCATCCGGTGGAGGATTTCCCGAAGGAAGTTGAAGTTTGGAACAGCGCGGGCAACGTCGTCTACAAAGTCGCAAGCCTGCCGTTAGCCGACCGCGTACCGATCGAGGGTGTACCTACCGGGCCGCGGGCGTATCAATGGCGGCCGAACCAGCCTGCCACGTTAGTCTGGGCCGAAGCGCTGGACGGCGGCAACCCGAAGGAAAAAGTCCCGCATCGCGACAAGATCGTGATGCTGAAGGCGCCGTTCAATTCGCAGCCGAAGGAGATCGTGAAAACCGAGGAGCGTTTCCGCGGGATGGAGTTCGGCGCCAAGAGCGTGGCGTTCGTGCAGGACTACGAACGGAATCGTCGCTGGCAGCGCATGTTCGTGATCGATTGCGATCAACCGGGCACGGCGCCCAAGCTTCTTTGGGGAATCAACGTGCAGGACCGCTATCACAGCCATGGCACGATGGTGCGGCGGACGCTTCCGAGTGGGCAGACTGAGGTCGCGCAGAACGGCGACGACATTTATCTCACGAGTGAAGGCGCGAGTCCCGAGGGCGACCGTCCGTTCCTGGATCGGATGAATCTGGCGACGGGAAAGACAGAACGGTTGTACCATTCGCCTAGGGACGCGTATGAAAATTTTGTCGCAATGCTCGACGATACGGGTTCGAAAATCCTGACGCTGCGCGAAACGCCGAAGAAGCCGCCGAATTTCTTCGTTCGCACCACGGGCACGAACGGTTCCGAGACTGCGCTGACGCATTTCCCCGATCCGACGCCGGTGCTTCAGGGAATCACGAAACAGAAGGTTACGTACAAGCGGCAGGATGGGGTTCCGCTGTCGTTTACGTTGTACTTGCCACCGGGCTACAAGCAAGGCACACGCCTGCCGACGGTAGTGTGGGCGTACCCGCTCGAGTATAACGATGCAGATACGGCCGGTCAGATCACGGGATCTGTCCAGCGCTTTACCACTATCACCGGACCGTCGGAGCTGTTCTTCTTACTTCACGGGTACGCTGTGCTGGACGACACTGCGATGCCGATCGTGGGCGACAGTCCAGAAACAGTGAACAATACATACATCGAACAGATCGTGATGGACGCTAAGGCCGCGATCGATAAGGCGGTGGAGATGGGCGTCACGGATCGCGACCGTGTTGGCGTGGGGGGCCACAGCTACGGGGCGTTCATGACGGCCAACCTCATGTCGCACTCCAATCTTTTCCGGGCGGGAATCGCTCGCAGCGGCGCGTACAATCGGACACTTACGCCATTCGGTTTCCAGACGGAACGGCGAACGATCTGGGAGGCGCAAGACGTCTATCTGCGCATGTCGCCTTTTCTGGTGGCCGATAAAATCAAAGCGCCAATCCTGATGATTCACGGCGAGGCCGACGACAACACGGGGACCTTTCCGATTCAATCCGAGCGCATGTACCAGGCGATTCGGGGGAACGGCGGCACGGTCCGGCTGGTGATGCTCCCAGCCGAAGCGCACGGGTATCAGGCGCGCGAGACCATCGAGACTGTGCTGTACGAGATGATCTCCTGGTTCGATAAGTACGTCAAAGACGCGCCGGCGAAGATGGCGACCGAGTAGGCGGGCCTTCCGGCAAACCGCGCCGCCGCCCCGATTGATCGAAAACCCGTGATAAACTAACCGAATCCTTCCCAGTCGAAGGAGGGGATCGATGACACCCGCTTTCGACACTTCGCAACACGCCCGATTCGAAGACTATTGGCTCGACAATGCATACGATGAGATGTTCGGCTCCGAGAACGTCCCGCGCGAGCACTATCAGGCCTTGCACGATCTGCTGCTCGATTTGCCGCTCGCGGAAATGCGCCGCCGCAAGCAGTCCGCCGATGTTGCGTTTCTTCACCAGGGCATCACCTTTACCGTCTACGGCCGCGAGGAAGGCACCGAGCGCATCTTCCCGCATGACCTGCTGCCCCGCATCGTCACCAGCGCAGAATGGGAAATCATCGAGCGCGGTCTTACGCAGCGGATCGCCGCGCTGAACCTCTTTCTCCGCGACATCTATAACGAAGGCCGATGCCTGGCTGATGGCGTGGTCCCGCGCGAGATCGTTTATTCCTGTAAGCATTTCCGCCGTCAGATGCGCGGCTTCTCGGTCCCCAAGAACATTTACGTCGCCGTTGTCGGTACGGACCTGATTCGTTTGCCCGACGGCCGCTTCGTCGTCCTCGAAGACAATCTGCGCGTTCCGAGCGGCGTGTCTTACATGCTGACCTCGCGCCAGGTGATGAAGCGCATTTTCCCTGAACTGTTTCGAAAAGCAGGCGTCCGCTCCATCGATCACTACAGCGAAGCGCTGCTCGCCACCTTACGCGCCCTCGCTCCCGAAAGCCGCCCCGATCCTCATATCGTGCTGCTCACGCCCGGGATCTACAACTCCGCCTATTTCGAGCACGCGTTCCTCGCGCGGCAGATGGGAATCGAACTAGTCGAAGGCCGCGACCTCACCGTTCACGACAATCAGGTCTATATGCGCACCACCGCGGGCCTTCGCCGCGTAGACGTGATCTACCGGCGCGTAGACGACGACTTCATCGATCCGCTAGCCTTCCGCGCCGAATCCACGCTCGGTGTCGCCGGCCTCTTCAATGCCTACAGGTCGGGAAATGTCACGCTCGCCAACGCCATCGGCACCGGTGTCGCCGACGACAAAGCACTCTACGCTTACGTTCCCAGGATCGTCAAGTATTTTCTGAACGAAGACCCCGTGCTCGACAACGTCGAAACCTATCTATGCAGCGAACCATCCGAGCGCGCCCACGTGCTCGACAGACTGGATCAATACGTCGTCAAAGCTGTGGGTGAATCGGGTGGCTATGGCATGCTGATCGGCCCTTACTCCACCGCCGAAGAGCGCGAAGAATTTCGCCGCCGTATCCAAACCGATCCGCGCAACTACATTGCTCAGCCGACGCTTCAGCTCTCTCGCGCTCCCTGCTTCCTCGATGGCAGCGTCGAGCCGCGTAACGTCGACCTGCGCCCTTACGTGCTCTACGGCGACAAGATTACCATCGTTCCTGGCGGACTCACGCGCGTCGCTTTGCGCAAGGGCTCGCTCGTCGTCAATTCCTCCCAGGGCGGAGGCAGCAAGGACACATGGGTACTGTACTAGGAGCGCAAAGAGTGCGGCGCAGCACCAACCAGCCGGCTAGGAATAGTTTCGTGCCGCACTCCGTTTTGCGCAATTTCCTCAGGAACGAGGAGCCGCACGAACGCACAGGGTGCGGCGCACTCAGACAAATCAGCGAAAGACGGTTTCGCGCCGCACTCCGTTTTGCGCGACTAGAAAGATGCTCTCACGCGTTGCCGACAGCTTGTATTGGATGAGCCGTTATTTCGAGCGCGCCGAGTACACATCGCGCGTGATGGGCGTCCACTTAAACCTGATGCTCGAGCACGATCTCGGGTCGGGCGGCAGCCGGTGGTCGCGAGTGGTCGCCGCGCTCGGATCGCAAGACAAAGGAGACGGCGAGGACTTCGCGGCGGCTGAGCACTACGCGCTTTCCCAGATCGTCACCTCCATCGGCGCCGCGCGCGAAAACGCGCGCCAGGTTCGCGAACAGATCAGCTCTGAAATGTGGGAGGAGATCAACCGCCTGTTTCACGAATCCAAGCGCATCGGCACACCGGAGCGCTTACGCGCCCAGCCATTCGACCTCGTGCACACTGCCTGCGAAAGCGCCCATCTCTTTCACGGGATCACCGACTCCCCCATGCTGCACGGCGAAGGCTGGCAGTTCATCCAGGCCGGCAGGTTCATCGAACGGGTACAGCACACCGCCCGCTTGATCGACGCACATTTCGAAGAATTCTACCGGCCGGGCATCGACGCCAGCGCCGCCGAGCACATGGAATGGCTCGGGCTGCTCCGAAGCTGCACGGCTTTCGAAGCCTACTGCAAAGTCTATACAGCCGATCTCCGCCCCGAGCGCGTCGCTGAGTTCCTACTACTCAACGCCGAATTCCCGCACTCGGTCCGCTTCGGCGTCGAGCGGCTGGGCCGCGCGCTCGACGCTATCAATCGAGCCACTGCGCGAAAATCCGACCGCCTTGGCAAGCAAGCCGGCCGTCTGGCCGCCGCGCTGAGCTACACGCCGCTCGAAGAGATCATGAGCAGTCTGCACGAATTCTCTGCTAGCATCCGGCGCCTCTGCGGCCAGATCCACGCCGGCATTTATCAGGTCTACATCAGCTACCCGATCGAGGCGGCCTTAGGAGCCTGATGTTTTACTCCATCCGCCATCTGACCAAATTCCGCTACTCACGACCGGTGAGAGAAAGCATCATGGAGCTGCGCATGAACCCGCGTTCGGAAGGCGTGCAGCGCTGCTTGAGTTTCGGCCTGAGCGTGACGCCGCGCACGCGTGTTCAGTTCTATCGCGACTATCTCAGCAACGTTGTGCATCACTTCGATGTCCCCAGCGCTCATCGCCAGTTGACTATCATCGCCGAAGCCACGGTCGACGTGACGCCGCGCGCGCCGCTGCCCGATCGGCTCAACGGCAACGCGTGGGCGCAGTTGCGCAAGCAGCTCGCGGAAGGCGATTTCTGGGAGATGGTCACCCCGAGCCACTTCGCCCATTGGACCGACCTTACTGAGGACTTTGCGCGCGAGCTCGGCATCCCCGATCGCGACGAGGCCGAGCGCCGCGATCCTCTGGAGTTGCTGCGCGAACTGAATTCCGCGCTGCCGCGCGAGATCGCATATGTTCCGAAAACCACGCGCGTCGATTCTCCTGCCGACGACGCTCTGCGCAGCCGCCAGGGCGTCTGCCAAGACTACGCGCATATCATGATTGCGCTCGTACGCCGCATGGGCATCCCTTGCCGTTATGTCAGCGGTTACTTGTTCCACAAAGCCGGAACCAAAACGCGTTCCACCGAAGGCGCCACGCACGCCTGGGTCGAAGCGTTTCTCCCGGAACTCGGCTGGATCGGCTTCGACCCCACCAATGACGTCCTCGCCGATGAAAGCCATGTTCGTACCGCCGTTGGCCGCGATTACGCTGACGTGCCGCCGACCCGCGGCGTCTTCAAAGGCGACGCCGCGAGCGAGCTGACCGTCGCGGTCCGCGTCGCGCCTTCCGATAAACCACCGCCGCCCGAAGTCGAGCTCGAATCCGAAGACTGGTCTTCGGTCCTTCAGAGCGATCGCGCCGAGCAGGAACAAATCGCCGCCGAACAGCAGCAACAGCAATAAGCCGGATCAGTCTCACGGCGCGCGTGAGGCGTCATGATAGACTCATGGCCACAACCCAGACTTTTCCGTACGACACTCGATTGAATATCCTTCACCCGCCGCTCGATCTGATCGACGTCCAAGCGCTCGCCCGCACGGTGACGCACAAATGGTTCAACCAGACGCTCTGCAAAGTGAACGACTCGGTGATCCGCGTCGGCGTAATCGAGGGCGAATACCACTGGCACAAACACGACGCTGACGACGAGTTCTTCTACGTCGTGGATGGCGAGCTGCTGATCGACCTCGAAGATCGTGTCGTGACGCTCACGCAGGGGCAAGGCTTCGTGGTCCCCAAAGGTGTGGTCCACCGCACGCGTGCTCCGCGCCGCACCATCATTCTGATGATCGAAAACGCAGGAATCATTCCGACCGGCGACTAGCTCACAACCAGCTATCGAGACGACAGCGTGTTTGCATCCGGCCCAGCCGATCCGCCGGATTCCCGCCGGGCTGCCTGAAGTGCTTTCTGCCCGCATCGCCTGCTGCGCTACGATGCTGGGATGATCTTGCGAGCAGCGCTCCTCTGCTTCTTCTTGCTGTGCGGCACCGCGGCTGCAGCCGATGCACGAATGGCAATTAAAGTGGTTGTCGTGACCATGTTCGAGCGTGGCGCCGACACCGGTGATGAGCCCGGCGAGTTCCAGTTCTGGGTAGAACGCGAGAAGCTCGATCGCGTGCTGCCGCTCGCAGCCGGCTATCACGATCTGCGCACGAACGCAACGGGTGTGCTCGGCATGATCACTGGCATTGGTACCGCTAAGGCTGCCGCCAGCATCATGGCGCTCGGTCTCGATCCACGCTTCGATCTGCGCAAGGCGTACTGGATCGTGGCCGGCATCGCGGGCATTGACCCGGCGGACGGCTCGCTCGGATCCGCCGCTTGGGCCGAGTGGGTGGTGGATGGCGACATCGGTCACGAAATCGACGCGCGCGAAATTCCGGCTGGCTGGAAGACCGGATACGTTCCGCTTCGGCGGTCCGTCCCTTACGAGCAACCGCACCGCACGCCAGACGAAGGTGAGGCCTATCATCTCAATTCTGCGCTCGTCGATTGGGCGTTCAATCTCACCAAGAACGTCGAGCTTCCCGACAACGACGCCATGCGCCAGCGCCGCGAGCAGTTCGACGGGGTCAACGCGCGCCGCCCTCCCTTCGTTCTCAAAGGCGACACGCTCTCTTCGAGCACCTTCTGGCACGGCAAGCTCCTCGATGAATGGGCCAACGATTGGGTGAAGTATCACACCGATGGCAAAGGCAATTTCGTCACTTCGGCGATGGAGGACACTGGAACGCTTCAATCCCTCACGCTGCTCGCTAAAGCAGGTCTGGTGGATCGGGACCGCGTCCTGGTGCTGCGATCCGCCAGCAACTACGATCAGCCGCGCACAGGAATCAGCGCCGCTGAAAGCCTGGCCGAAACAAAGATCGGCTCTTACGTCGCCTATCTGCCCGCGCTCGAAGCCGCCTTCCGAGTGGGCCGCGTGGTCGTAGACGAACTCGCCTCGCACTGGGATCGATATCGCGACCGCATTCCGAGTGCGGGCGTACACTGAGCCGATCCCCGAACGATCCGTTGGCCGAGCTGCCGGCTAAAGCTGGAACACTAAGCCGGGAAGCCGGGCATTTGGCGAATTTCCTTGATGTGGACCGCGTGCGTCTCTACGTGATGCGCATTTCCACTTAGCCACTGATAACCGTCCAGCTGGCCGAACACGCTGTGGTTGGTGAAATGGCTGCGAATATCGTCTTGCGTGGTTCGCGCATATTCGAGCGTCCGGCCACGCGCCGCTAAGAAAGCCGCGACTGCTTCTGTGAGCGATTGGAAATGTCCGCCCGGCTGAAGCGCCTCCGGCGCTCGATTCGCGCCGCGCGGAATTGGAGTGTCGCGAATCTTCTGTTCGCGCGCTTTGCGCTCTTCCACAGATTCGGGCCGAGCCGGAGTTTCAAGACTGCGCTTGATCATGGCGACCAGCCCATCGTCGGAAATCGCGAGGTGCTCAACATATTCGAGGATCGACCACCGGTCCGGGGCAGGCTTCCAGCGCGCCTGCGTCTCGGTGACGCCCGCCACCGCGTCGAGCAAAGTTTGGCGCGTCAAAGTGAGCCGCTCGATCGCTCGTTCCCGTTCTCTTTCTGTGAGCATCGGACTCATTTTACTCTTCGAAAGAGCTGAGATGCCGAGTCGAGCGTATACATGCCGATGTCGCTTACGCCGCGCGTCGTGGAGGAATCGGAGAGGACCACGACACCCACGCCAGCCTTCGCGTTGTATCCGAGGAAGGACGAATATCCTGGCGTTTCTCCGTCTTTCCAGACGATTTCGATGCCGTCCGGCATGGAGATTTGCCACCCTAGTGCGTTGGTGAGTCCGGCGACGGAAGTCGCGCGTCGAACATTCAGCATCGCGGCCATGGCTGGGGCTAGCGGAGTTTTTGTGTAGCCGAGAATTGCCGACAGAAACTTCAGCAGATCGTTCGCTGTGGAATGGAGGCCCGCTGCGGACGCCAGCGCGCCAAAGTCCGTCGTTGTGAGGCGCACAGCTCGGAGCTGGTCTTCGGGTCCAAGGGCGACACGCGTGCTGTTCATCTTGAGCGGACCTGTGATCGGCGCGCGCAAGCTTTGCTCGTAGTCCGGTGCGATGGCCTGTCCGAGCAAACCGTATCCAAGGTTCGAGTATTTCCAGTCTGGATCGACGGGAGGCGTAAAAGTTGAGAGGGCGGCGAAGAGCATCTCGCGCGTGTAACGGCTGGCTGTGAAATTGGAAGGCATGCGCGGCAAGCCCGAGGTGTGTGTAGCGAGCGCCTCCAGAGTGACAGAGTTCGCCAGCTTCACGGGCACGTATTTCGTAACCGGATCGCTAAGCCGCGCCTCGCCGCGTTGGACCATGTCGCTCAGAAGCAGCGCGGTGAAAACCTTGGTCAGCGATCCGATTTCGAAAATCGTCTCGCCGTTCAATATGTCCGGGTAGCTGACGACGCGCTTTCCGGAGGCGTCTATAATCCCCAGAACGATGCCCGTGCTCTGCCGCTCGTCCTCGACGCGGTGCACGAGGATCGCACGAATTTCGTCATCTCCCGGCACGTAGCGGGCGCGATGGACCTGCGCACCTGCAAGGAGACAAGCGAGCAGCAAACCGGCGATGACGCGTGCTGTCACTTTTTGTCGAAATAACTCCCACGCGCCTGCATATACATTTCTATAGCTTTTTCGATTGGCGGCATCGGCGCGACACCGCAGCTTTCCATCTTCGCGTTGGAGAGCACGGAATATTTCGGGCGGCGGGCGGGCGTGCGATATTCCTTTTCGTTGGTCGGCTGCAACTCCGGCTTAACGCCCGCGACGCGGAAGATAGTCGCGGCGAAATCGAACCAGGAGATCGGCGCTCCTCCACCGACGTGAAAGATGCCGTGTTGGCCCCGTTCTACGAGATCGGCTGTGCGGGCTGCGAGCAGCGGCGAATAGGTGGGCGATGCGACGTGATCTTCCACAACTCGAATTGGCTTCTGCGACGCGGCCAGCCGGAGCATCGTCTCGACGAAATTCCCGCGCGCCGTTTTCAAGCCGCCCGGACCGAACACACCGCACGTGCGAATAATGAGCGGGCGGTCGAGATAGGCGCGCGCGTACAGTTCACCCGCGAGTTTCGAAACTGCGTAAGCGCCCAGCGGATGCGGTTCGTCTTGCTCGGTATAGGCGCGTCCCGCTGAGCCATCGAAGACATAATCGGTCGAGAAATGCACGAGACGCGCGTCGAGCTGGCGGCAAGCCATCGCAAGGTTGCGGACTGCCAAGGCGTTCGCGACGAATGCGGCTTGCGGTTCTTTCTCCGCCACGTCCACCTGGTTGTACGCGGCGGCGTTCAACACCAGCGCCGGGTCCACGCGGGCGAGCGTCTGTTCCACGCGAGACGCATCGCCGATATCCACGCTGGTCCGGTCGAAACCCGCGACCGTATAACCACGCTCCGAAAACTCCCGCACTAATTCCACGCCGAGCTGTCCCCGGCCGCCGAAGATTGCGACGCTGCGCCTGTTCACTGATCGCTAGGATACCGGAATTCGGCGTGCAGCAAGCGCGGCGCGCGTGAAATCATAGCAGTAGTGACGGCAGGCCGGTTTCCTCTGTTGTGCGCGAGTTGGTGCCTCTTGGCGGCCAACGCTCTTGGCCAAAAGCTCACTTTTGTTCACGACATCGCGCCGATTGTCTACGCAAACTGTCTGTCGTGTCATCATTCCGGCCGCGAAGGGCCGTTCCCGCTCGTGACCTACCAGGACGTCGAGAAGCGCGCGCGCCAGATCGCCGATGTTACGCGCAAGCGGTTCATGCCGCCCTGGCTTCCCGACTCCACCGAATTCGATGGCGCGCGCCGGCTCACAGACGATCAGATCCGCGTCCTCGCCGAATGGGTTGCCCAGGGCTCGCCCGAAGGGCCTGCCGGCCAGACTCCGATTCCACCTGTGTTCCCGGATGGCTGGCAGCTCGGTCCGCCGGATTTGGTTTTGGACGCGCAGGACGAAATTGCCGTGCCGGGCGCCGGGCCGGATGTCTATTGGAACTTTGTCTTTCAGCCCGCGCTTAATGCTCCTCGCTACGTTCGTGCGATCGAGATACGGCCTGGAAGCCGCGGTATCGTTCATCATGCGAACCTGCTGGTGGACCGTGCGGGCGCCAGCGCGACGGAGGCCCGCGGACGCGGCGGGTTTCCCGGGATGGATCTCACTCTGTTTCGCGGCCCTTTCGATCCTGACGGCCGCTTCCTGTTTTGGAAGCCTGGCAGCCCGCCGCGCGTCGAGCCCGATGGATTTTCCTGGCGGCTCGAACCAAAAAGCTTGTTGGTTCTGAACACGCATGTGCATCCATCGGGCAAAACGGAGTCGCTGCGGCCATCCATCGGTTTGTATTTCACCGACAGGCCGCCGGCGAAATTTCCGTTACTCGTTCAGCTAGAGAACGACAACGCGCTCGATATTCCGGCTGGCTCGGCGCATTTCACCGTGAGCGACGATTTTCGCTTGCCCATGGATGTCGACGTGATCGCGATCTATCCGCACGCGCATTACTTGGGCAAGAAGCTCGAAGCGTTCGCAACTCTTCCCGATAGTTCCCGGCGCGAACTGATTCGAATCCGCGACTGGGATCCGAATTGGCAGGACGTCTACTACTATCGCGAGCCGGTCTCGCTGCCGAAGGGGACGCTCATTTCGATGCGCTACGAATACGACAATTCGGCGGCGAATGTTCGGAACCCCAACCGGCCGCCGAAGCGCGTGCAGGCAGGCAACCAGTCCACTGACGAGATGGCGCATTTGTGGTTGGAACTCTTGCCGCATGGCACGGGCGACCGGAGAAGGGAATTGGAAGAGGCCGTGATGCGGCATCGCATTGAGAAATCGCCGCTCGATTTTGAGGCGAACTTCAACCTTGGGATCGTGATGCTGTCGCGGCTGAATCCGGCGGGTGCTGTTTCATCTCTCAAGATCGCGGTGCGCGCCGATCCCGGCCGCGCCGATGCGCACAATGCGCTGGGGCTCGCTCTCGCGTCGACCGGAATGTCGGAAGAAGCGATCCAGCAATTTGACCTTGCCGTGAAACTGCAGCCGCACTACGCCGCGGCGCGGTTGAATCGCGCGAATGCGCTGGCAAAAGCAGGCAACTTGGAGCAGGCCATTGCGGACTACCGCGCGGTGGTGGCGGCCGATCCGGAAGATCCCGCGCCGAAGCGTGCGCTGGCGCGTACGTTAGTTGCCGACGCGCGGCGCCTTCAGGCCAGCGGCAGAGAATCGGACGCGCGGACTCTGCTCAACGAAGCGCGCCGGCTCGACCCAGAGCTGAAACTGCCCTAGCTTATTGCGTCGAGTTGCGCCGGTCGCGCTCGCGCGGGATCGGCTTCGGCATCGGGATGCGCGGCAGCATCTCCGGCCGCGTCGCGGCATTGTAAACAAACGCCGCCATGATCGCGGCGCACTGCATTACGTCGCCGGGCTGTACGCGATCGTAAACGTCCATATTCGAGTGATGCGTGCGCGTGCTATATTCCATCGGATCCTGAATGAAGTTGAAGCCTGGAAGTCCGACATAGTCGAACGAGGTGTGGTCCGTTCCGCCGGGACGGCCGGCGCTGCGTCCGGTTGCGCCGCCCACCGTAGTCGCTCCTAGATCGTGAAACGGCTTCAGCCAGGTTTCGAAGATCGGCTTCACCTGATCGTTGCTCTGCGCGCTGATGCCGCGAAAACGGCCGGTGCCCGTATCGTCGTTGAAATATGCCGCGAGTTTGAAAAATTCGGGCTTCGGCTCCATGGTCTCGCGATCGGCGAAATGCTGTTTCACATACGCCTGCGAGCCGAGCAGCCCTTCTTCCTCGCCGCCCCATAGCGCGATGCGAACCGTGCGGTCCATTTTCAGATTCAGCGCCTTCAAAATGCGGACAGCTTCGATCGCGACCGAAGAGCCGGTGGCATTGTCAGTCGCGCCGGTTCCGCTGTGCCAGGAGTCGAGATGCGCGCCCAACATCACCAGCTCATCTTTCTTGCTGCCGCCCGGAATCTCGGCGACGACGTTGAATGAATCCGTGGGCGAATCGATAAACCGCGCTTGGATTTCAAATTCGAGCTTGACCGGAATGTGGTGCTGCAACAAACGCACGACGCGATTGTAGTGCTCGGGCGTAACGGCGAGCATCGATGGAGGAATCGGCTCCTTCGGATTCTGCGATCCTCCGCCTTGCACGAAGACAGTACCGCCATCGCCGCTATTGCCGTATTGGAGCACTAGAAGCGCGCCCTCATCCTTCAAAAACTGGTTCATCTTTCGGCGAAACTGTGTACGGCGCTCGCGCTCTTCGGGACTCGGCTGAGCGCCCGGACCGCCGGGACCAGCGAATAAGCCGGATGCGAGACCGGCCAATCGCGCAGGATCCGTCATGTTCGCGCGAGCTTCGAGTTCCGCATCCGTCAGCCGATGCGCTGGAGCTTCGGTGATCATGTTGATGGTCTTCAGGGGCATCGTCAGGATGATCTTCCCCTGGAGCTTGCCCTTGAATTTTTCGAAATCCGCTTCCGTCGCGATCGGCGCGTAGATCGCGTTGCCTTGAACCGCGCCATTCGTGCCAGGCGTCCAAGCGAGCGGCGCTCCGATGAGCGGCTGGTATTGAGGTGCCATCATGTGACCGGCGAAGCGTGTGTAGGTCCAGCCGCGCCCGAACGGTCCCCAGGCTTCCTCGTTCACATTCACCAGCCCGTATTCCTTGAGCCGCGAGATCACCCAGTCGCCGGCCTCTTTGTACCCCGGCGATCCCGTAAGCCGTGGACCGTGCACGTCGGTGAGATAAAAGATGTGGTCCATCACTTGGGAATTTTCGAAGGCTTCGGCCTTGATGCGATGGATTACCGACAGATCGACGGTCTCTTGCGAGTAGGCGAAAGAGCCGGCAGTACACAACACCGCCACGGCGAGAGCTGAATGGAAGACTTTCATTTGGAGCCGCTCCTGATTATGAAAATTAGACCACAACCGCGGCCCCGGAGCCGCTCCAGGACGATCGCCGCGTTGTGTTGTATGGCTACTTCTTCTTTGCCGGCGTCTTCGGCGCGCTCGGATTGACGTAGTTGGTCTCGATCTTCGCGCCTAGCATCTGGAGCATGCCTTTCGCGGCGTCCGCATACTGGCCCGTCGGCGCGAGCGCGAGATATTTTTGCAGCGCGTCTTCCATTCCGGGAGGCGCAGTGACCTTACCATCGGCGCCGGTAGTCAACTTGGCGGACAGGGCGACGGCGTACTGATACTGAGCGTCAGCATAGTCGGGATTCGATTCGATGGCTTTCTTAAACGCCTGCTCGGATGCAGCAGTCTGGCCGCTGTTCACTAGGAGCGCGCCGAGATTGTAGTAGTAGCGGCCGGCGTTGGCGGGATCTAGCGTCGCCGCCTTGTTCAGCTCCGCTTGCGCATCGTCGAACTTCTTGTCGCGTGCCAGCGCCAGCGCATAGTTGTTGTGATAAGCCGGATCGTCGGGCTTGATCGTGATGGCATGTTGGAACGCATCCAGCGACTTCTCCAACTCAGCCTGCTGATCCGCCCCCGTCTTCGTCGCTGCTTGCGCGGTGTAGGCGTCCGCCAGATTGGCCCAGATTACATGCTGGTTGGCATCCAACTGCACGCCCTTCTGGAAAGCGTCGATCGCGGCGTCGTAATTCTTGGCCGCCAGAGCTTCCTTGCCAGCGTTGAACGAATCGTTGAGCGCCTTGTTCTTGGCGATAATCTCGGCATTGGCCTTGTTGCGTTTGTCCTGCGCCTCGCGCTCTTCCTTGCTCATGCTCCGATCGACGTTTTCGGCTGCGGCGGCTGCTGCTTGATCGGCGGCGGGCTTCAAGTCGAAATTCACGGGTGTCGGATCGCCCAGATTCGTCGTGACGTGATCGATGTGTTGCCTTACCTGACCGTCCACGACCACGCTGATCGTATACTTGCCCTTGGGCAGACCGTTGTAGATGTAATGGCCTTTTTTGTCAGTTTTCGCGCCCTTGTAGCTGCCCTTCATATCCTCGCGATCGATCTGGATCTGAGCGCCCTGGAGCGGCTTTCCATCGGGCCCTTTCACATCGCCTTCGACCGCAGTGATCTGCGCCAACGCGGCGCCCGTGAAGAACGCCAGGCAAAATCCAAATGTAATTAACGCGCGAGAGCTCGCGAACATGGTTAAAACCCTCCCCAGACTGTCATTCTATTCAATCACAGCATACTACGCCGGATTGCCCGATTGGTACCTCGACTAGCCGGCTTTTCCGGCTTTTTGGCGCTCATAGTGCACCCCAAACGAGGGCCGATGCATCCTACGAAAGGGCGAAGTTTCGCTGGTCCAAGTTACAATGTTAGTCAAGCGGCATCGTTTTGGGATCGATATGCGGGTCATCATCTTAATCCTGCTGGCCACCACAGCGTTCGGGCAGAGTAACCTGAAGCGCCCAGAGGAGCTCTATAACCAGACCGAATATCAGGCGTCGTTGTCGCTCCTGCGCGAATCCGCGCCGGCGACTCCTGAGAAGTATTGCCTAGAAGGCAGGAATTACTTTATGCTCGGCGACTTCAAGAAGGCCACGGACGCTTTCGAAAAGGCTTTCGACGCCGACTCATCGAACTCGGTTTACGCGCATTGGCTCGGCCGCAGTTACGGACGCCGCGCGGAAACTTCGAATATGCTTGCGGCCCCTCACTATGCCTCAAAAGCGCGGTTCTATTTCGAAAAGGCTGTCGCGCTCAATCCGAACAACGGCGAAGCGCTCAACGATCTGTTCGATTACTATCTCGAAGCTCCGGGCTTCCTGGGCGGCGGCTTCGACAAAGCCGAGCAGGTTGCCAAGCGCATCGCCCAGCACGATGAAGCCGAAGGGCACTTCGCCCAGGCGCAACTCGCCGATCGCCGCAGGCAATTTGACACCGCCGAGGAGCAGTTGCGGCGAGCCATGGAGCTTGCGCCGCGCCAAGTGGGCCGCGTGATCGATCTGGCAAAGTACCTCGCAAAGCACGGACGGATCCAGGAAAGCGAGGCAGCATTCGACCGTGCCGAGCGCCTGGAGCCGAACAACCCGGGAGTCAAGTTTGCGCGCGCGCGGGTTTACATCGACCAGAAACGGAACCTCGACAAGGCGCGAGAGCTTTTGAGAAGTTACCTGGAAAGCAAACTTACTCCAGACGATCCCTCGCGCGAACAAGCCCAGAAGCTGTTGCGCCAGATCGCGGGAGCCTAACCGCCGGCATGTATTTTGGCGAAGCGCTTCGGTTCAGCTTGCAGGCACTGCAAGCCAACAAATTCCGGACATTTCTGACAGCTCTCGGTCTGGTGATCGGCAACGCCTCCGTCATCCTGGTGGTAACCATCTCAATCACTAGCCGCGAATATATTCTCGACCAGATCCGCGGCGTCGGGTCGAACCTGATCTATGCGCAGTACTCGGCGGGCACCAACACGTCGACGCAGGTGGACGCCGATTTCATCAAGCTGGCCGACGTGCAGGCGGTACGAAACGAGCTCGGCAACCGCATCGTGGCGGCGACCGGCGTCATGACTAACTACGGCCGCCTGCTGATCAACGGCAAAGAGCAGGATGTTTCGGTGATCGGCACTGACGAGCAATATCCGGTGGTGCGCAACATGGTGCTGCTCTCAGGGCATTTCATGGACGAAAACGATGTGCGGCAGCGCCAGAAAGTCGTAATGCTGACCGAAAAGCTCGCGCAGCGGCTCTATGGGAACGTGCAAAATGCCGTGGGCCAGACGCTGAAGCTCTACGGGTTGCAGTTCGCGGTGATCGGTACGTTCAAGGAACGCACGGGTACGTTTGGGCTGTCGGAGATCACCAACGAAACTGTGCTGATGCCAATCACGGTGATTCGGCTATTCACGCGCGTCGAGCGTGTCGACCCGCTGTACGTGCAGACCCGGCTCGCCTCCGACGTGCGCCCGCTGACTGCATCCATCAAGCAGATCGTCGAGAGCCGGCATCGGGCGGGAGCGCGTTACGATGTCGAGAATCTATCCGGGATTCTCGAGGCCGCTCAAAAAATCGCGTTGGTGTTGACCATCGTGCTCATCCTGGTATCGGCCATCGCGCTAATCATCTCGGGCATCGGGATCATGAACATCATGCTGGTGACCGTGACCGAGCGCACGCGCGAAATCGGGCTGAGAATGGCGGTGGGGGCGTCCCGGCGCGCCGTGTTGGAACAATTTCTAACAGAGTCGGTCGTGATCAGCCTGGGCGGCGGACTGATCGGAATTATTCTCGGCCTCGCCGCGCCCTTGAGCGTCCGGTTTCTTTTCGACGAGGTTCGCGTGCCCATTTCACCAGTGTCGGTGGTGGTTGCTTTTGCTGTGTCTGCAGTCGTCGGCATCGTGTTCGGAATGCTGCCAGCCAATCGCGCATCGCAGTTGAATCCGACCGAGGCGCTCAGGTACGAATGACGTGTCTGCCGACGGCCTATTGAAAGGGATTGCGGATTTCAAGATCGCCGACGCGTCGTCCGCGCTGTAAATCCTCGGTCCAAAGAATTCCACAACCTCCAACCAAAGCTGAGCTGACAATTAGTGCGTCGTGGAAGGATATCTGCATCTCGCTTGAAATAGACAACGCTTGCGAGAACAGGCGAGCGTCGGGAAACACTTCGCATAGCGGCGTTAGAACACGCTCCAGGTATATGCGAGCCTCCTCAAGCGGCATGCTAGGGGAAAATTTTCTCGTTGCGATATTCAGAAACTCTTGGACTACCTGATAACTTATGACTCCGCGATGGCCGGCGAGGGCTGACTCAACCAGATCCGTTGCTCGCTTTTGTTTCGATGTCGAGCGCTGGTCAAAAGTGTAGATGAAGATGTTTGTGTCGAGAAAGAATCGCGCGGACTTCTCGGTCATCGCTCGTTGAGCTCTTCACATGAGAAATGCCGGCCAGCCTGGACGTGACGTAGCCTCTTCATGAGGGCTCGATACTCGCGTCCCGTGGTCTCCGTCCCCGCATAGCGTTCCAGCCAATCGCGGAACGCGGCATTCAGCGTGGTCTTCTCGCGGGCGGCACGCATGCGTGCCCGATCGATGAGATCTTCCTCGGCGCTCAGTGTGATGTTTCGCACAATTCCAGTGTACACTACTTCAGTGTGACTCCTTATCCCGATAGTTCAGCGGCGGCTTCTGCCCCTCCGGCACGCGCGACTTGTACACGTGATCGCCTTTGCGCTGGATGAAACTCGCCTTCGCGGCCTTCACCTGCTCGGGATCGGTAAACAGATCCATGGCGCTCAGCGCCAGCGTTTTTGCCGCCACCACCATGCCCTTGCGTCCGATGCTCGAGCCGGCGCAAGCCGTCGCCTGCCAGCTATGCGCGGGAATCCCGGGCACGAATGTCGCGGTGCTGAGCCCCGACGTCGGCAGCATCCAGCTCACGTCGCCCGCATCGGTGGACGCCGAAAAATAGCCCTCGCGCGGCCGCTGTACCGTTTCCTGGCTTCCGAGCGCAGGCGCGCGATCGAGCGAAACCGTCTTGCGCAGTTTCTCGGCGAAAGACTCTTCGTCCTTTGTGTACGTCACGCCGCCGACCAGGTGCAGATTGCGATCCACCACGGCCGACAGCGCGTCGTTCGGCAGCGTGTTCCAGTCGCTATCGATCAATTCCATCTCCATCCGCGTGTCGGTTGCCAGCGCGCCGGCCTTGGCGCAGTTCACGATGCGATCCCAGATCCCGTCCAGCACCGGCATACTGGGGTTGCGCGCATACAGGAACAGCTCGGCATATTCAGGCACGATGTTCGGCGCAGCCCCGCCGCTCGAGACAATGTAGTGGATGCGGGTCGATTCGGGCACGTGCTCGCGAAGAAACTCAACCGCATTAGCCATGATCATGAGACCGTCCAGCGCCGAGCGGCCCAGGTCCGGTGCTGCCGCCGCATGCGCGGGCTTGCCGTAGAACTTAAACTTTGCCTCTGTGATCGCGAGTGAGCTTTCCTTCGTGGCGGAGTTGGAGTCTCCGGGATGCCACGCCAACACGACATCCACGTCGCTGAAGACTCCCGCGCGCGCCATGTAGATCTTTCCGCCGCCGCCCTCCTCGGCCGGAGTG
>DASQJA010000133.1:0-5483 GCA_035631275.1 Bryobacteraceae bacterium | reverse complement strand
AGGTCTTTTCTACCGCTCTTTTCCAGCTAAATTCTCTGGATCTCGCCAAGCCCGCTTGAATCAGTTGTGTCTGAAGGTCCGAATCATCCATTAGCTGTTTCAGTCCATCCGCGATTGCCGTGACATCGGTGGGGTCTACGAGGACGGCTGCGTCGCCGGCCACTTCCGGCATCGCGGAGACATTCGACGTTAAGATGGGTACGCTGTGCGCCATCGCGTCTAGCAGCGGCATCCCAAAGCCCTCATCGAGAGAGGGAAAAGCGAAGATCGATGCACGCCGAAAGAGGTCCGTTAGAACTGTGTTCGTCACATAGCCGAGTACGTGAATATCGTTGCGCCGAGGGCTGACTTCGATCCGCGCTAGGATTTCGGCGGCGCCATACCCCGATGAGCCCGCCAACGCCAGCCGCCAGCCTGCGGGAAGCTTCTCGAATGCTTCAACCAGTCTCGCGATGTTCTTGCGGCGCTGAAGCGCGCCCACGAAGAGAATCATCGGTTCGCGAGCTGGAGGCCCGGCTGGCTCTCGGGGCTGATCGACACCGTGATGGATGACGCGAATTCGCCCTGGATCGATACGCAGGAGCTGCTCCACCTGCCCGGCGGTGAAGCGCGAAACAGCGATGATCAGATCGCTTCGTGCCGCGGCGGCGCATGCCTGCTCGGTAAACCGGGCGCGGAAGTCGGGCGTCGAATAATCGCCGCTGATCACGAAAAGATCGTGGAACGTGGTGACAGTCCGGCGATGAGCCGAGTCCACCCGCTGGTTGAGCGCGTGAAAGACGTCGGCGGACGGTGCGAAACCCTTTGCGAGCAGGCGGCGGCTTGCGTTGCCGGGGAGGGGAGTCTGGAACGAGCGTATCAGGCGATGCGCGCGGTAGCAGAAGTGAAATCGAACATCCGGATGGGCCGCGGCGAGGCCGTTCAAGATGGCCCGCGAGTAGACCCCAACGCCGGTGGGGTTCTCGCCGCCGCTGTAGGTCGCATCCAGAGCGATTTTCAATCAGCCAGCATAACGGGTTTCGCGAGCGGGCGCGAATCGGCAGCGGAGTCCTCGGCAAGCAAGGATTCCAGGGCGGTCTGCGTCGCAAAAATGGGTCACCGAGAGTTGGATGCCAGCTCCAGGAACATCGGCGATCAGCTCTTCGAGCCGCTGCGCCGTCCGAGCTGCCAATAGATTCGACCTCCTCAGTGGTTACTCCTGCGAGGATGGAGGCGAAGCGGCATTTCCCAACGCGCCCGATCAGCGCCGGCGCTGGCATGAACGTCTGAAGCAGATCTGCAACGCGCATCAGGAGAATCTCGGATGCCTGGCGATCTTTCGAAGGTTCCGCGGAGGTTCCGCGGGGGTCCCGCGGATCTCGAGTGTGGCCAGGTGAAGATCCAGATTCTGTGACACCGCCAGATTCGTATAGTGATAGGCCACCGTGGTGAACGCCTGGCAACTTGAGAACGCCCGTGCCGCTGTCCGCCAGCGGGGAGATTTGATTGGCCTGATTCCTGCGCCGGCGTTCAATGGCATAGCGAACCGATCGCGCCAGCGGGCCGCACTCCAGCTCGCTCTTTAGCAGAACGTCTTCGGCGCCCTCATGGATCGGGCGATGGGCGAGGTTCTCTTCTTCTTCATCGGCCGAAATGATGGCGGGTGCGCCGCCCGCGCACGCCTGAGCCTGGTGAAACGTTCCCATCGCCGCGGAACTGTCGGGAAGGCTGAGATTCAAGAGCACTGCATCGAAGCGCCCGCGCCTGAGGCAATCCAGTGCGTCGGCAAGATGGTCAGCGTAAACGACGCTAGCTGCACGCCAGTTGCGCCACTATCCGCTTCCCTTCGATTTCGATGAAGGCCTCGCAGAGAAGCTGCTCATCTTCGAGATCGTCTTCGATCACTTAAAAGGTCGAGAACTTTGGAGTCCGGCGCGCCAGATTAGTCCGCGACCGGCGCGTTTCCTATCAATTTCGAGTAAAGTTTCAAACCGCCAGCTGGTATTCCTTGAGCTTCCGATAAAGCGTGGTCCGCCCAATGCCAAGTAGATTGGCGGCTACAGCGCGGTCCCCCTTTGTGTACTCCAGCGCATCCATGATCGCTTGCCGTTCCATTTGGGTCAGGGGGATAATCGGGCTGCGTCTCGTCTCGATCGGAATCGAGCGATGCTCGTGGGCTACCGCATCTCCGGGCGGTTTTGCCAAGGGATGCGATCCTACGGCGACTGACAGGAATTGCGTTTTGCGGGCCATCAGTTGGTTCTGAAGCATGGACGGCAGCTCCGAAACATGGAGCAACGGTCCCGAGTTGATGGCGACCATGTGCTGGATGGCATTTTCAAGCTCGCGCACGTTGCCCGGCCAGTCGTAGGTCAGCATGGCTTCCAGCGTTTCCTGAGTCAGCGTGTGTCCTTTGCCATAGCGCGCCAGGAAGTGTGCGATGAGCGCTGGAATATCTTCCTTACGGTCGCGAAGGGGCGCCAGGCGCATGTTAACGACGTTCAGGCGATAGAAAAGATCGCGGCGGAACGTGCCTTTCTCCACTTCTTTCGCCAGATCGCGATTGGTAGCGGCGATCACGCGGAAGTCCGACCGGCGGTGCGTGAGCGAGCCGACCGGACGGAACTCCTTCTCCTGAAGAACGCGCAGCAGCTTGGCCTGCAGGTCCAAAGGCAGCTCGCCAATCTCATCGAAGAACGCCGTGCCCCCGTTGGCGTGCTCGATCAGCCCGGTCTTAGAACCCACGGCGCCAGTAAATGCGCCCTTAACGTGCCCGAACAGCTCACTCTCCATGAGCGGCCCGACTAAAGAGGAGCAATCGATGGTAACGAACGGGCCTACCGGATGGACGTTATGGATAGAACGGGCGACTACCTCTTTGCCGGTACCCGTCTCACCCAGTAATAGGACCGGCCAGCGGCATCGGCCGAGCTTCTCCACCATCCTCAAAACATTGCGGATGCGCGGCGACTGGCCAACCAGCGAGGGCGTCGATTCTATGGCGGGGGCTAGCATTCGGTTCCCTTCGTTAACTCATCCCAAAGCAGTATAGTGTCTAACGTCTTCATAAACTCTACTGGCACTTTAGAGTTCGAGCAACTCCCCAAGACATTAGATGGCTCTGTCATTTGGGGTAGGACCGGTGGCAAATTTGGGGGGAGTGCAGTAGTACTTAACGCACCAGATCTTACTCACGCCCTAGGAAAGCTTCTCAGTTTATTGCTGGGAAGCGGCCGTGTCCGGTGATTGCGCGAGGGACGTCAGATCCAGCCGGACGACGAATGCGGGGCCCACTTCGGATCGCATGCGGCGCGCCAATTCTCCAGCGGCTTGTTCAGTCGGTTCTTTGCCCACTAGTACCCGCCACAACGCGGGTGTGCCTGGACGGAAAACCAAAAGCGCTGAGCCGTACTCCCGTTCGAGCGAAATGCGAAGCCGATCGGCACGGTCCTTGTCGGCGAACGCCCCGGCCTGTACTGAAAACCAGTTCGTCGTGGCAGTGACAGTAGGGGCCGAGAGGATGTCGACGCGCACTTGTGCCACCCCGACGCCGACCATGTCGATGGCTTCCGCCGCCGCATGCGACAGATCGATGATTCGGCCATCGACGAATGGGCCGCGGTCGGTGATCCGGACATCCACGGTCTTGGTGTTAGTCAGATTCGTCACGTGCACCCAGGTTCCGAAAGGAAGCGTGCGGTGGGCGGCCGTGAGTTTTTCCATATCGTAGATTTCGCCGTTGGCTGCTGGGCGACCGTGATAGGGATGGCCATACCAGCTTGCGAGTCCTGTTTCGGACACGGGAATCTGCGCGGAAGGCGGCGAGGTGGGTGCTGAAGCAGGTGCCGGAGGGGCGGGCACAGTCGCGGAGGGCGACACATGGCGATGCGCGCATGCCGAGAGCATCAGAAGCGCAAAGGGTACGACGCGCACTGCCAAGCGTCTCAGGAGCTTCGCGCCGCACTCCGTTTTGCGCGAGTTATTCCGACAAACCGCAACAGCGGCGATAGCGCGAAGAGCGGCGCCACGGTGCATTTCCTTCGATGGTAGCGCCGCCGCGCGAGCCGAACAACAACGAAAACCGTAGAAAATGTTTTTTCGACGTGCGAACAATGCGCGTATGAAATGGTTTTCACGCCGCGCGGCGAGAGCAAGTGGGTCGCCAAACGGAAGCGATGTGCATTTTTTTCTTGACTTTCGATTCAAAGCACCTTATATATGAATCACACTGCGATCTCAGATCGCAAATCTGATGTTAGGGAGAATCAATCGATGAAGAACGCAACAAAGAAGGCTGCGAAGCCGAAGAAGAAAGCCGCCGCCAAGAAGAAAAAGTAGGCAGCGCGCCCCGAGAGGGCTAGCAGTCTGATATAGGGTTCATGCAAACGGCCCCGAGCAATCGGGGCCTTTTTTGCGTCTGGACGTGAGAGTAAGCGCGTCCGAAAAATTCGGAGCCTATCCGATCCGGTTCAGCACCGCGCGCAGCTCTTCGAGCGTCATCACCCCCGGATGATAGACCCGCACGATGCCGCCGCGGTCGATGATCACCAGAGTCGGCGTCGTGCTCGCGCCGTAGTTCTTGAAGTTCTCTTCACTCACCGGCGCAGGTACGTTGAGGAGATTCGGATAGTAGGTGCGCCGCACCGCGTCGATGTACTTCAGTTCCTCCGCCGGACCTGCTTCCTCCCCGCGCGCGACGTAACCGTAATGTTGCGTCGGCGCGACCACCACCAACCCCTTGGGGCTGTATTCTTTCTGAATCTCGCCGAGGATCGGACCTTCCTGCTTGCAGTCGCCGCACCAGTGCGCCCAGAAAAACAGCAGAACCGGTTTGCCTCGCATGGCCGTAAGCGCGGCGGGCTTGGTTCCCAGGTAAACCTGCGCTTGGAGAGCTGGCGCCGGCTTGCCTTCAAGACCGAGAAGATTCAAATTCTTTTGGATACGCGTTCGGATGGAAGTTGCGCGATAGGCGGCCAGTTCTTTCTGGAGATACGCAATCGCCTCACCTCGCTCGCCGCGCTGTCCCAAAGCCAGGCCTTGGACTTCGATCGCGGCTCCCAATGCGATAGGCAGGTGCGGTTCCGCATCGAGGGGGCGCTTCTTGAGCTCTGCTGAGGCGAGCGTTTCGGTTTCGCGCGCGTACGTTTCCGCTTTATCCAACTGGCCGGCGGCAAGAGCACCCCGGCCGAGCCAGGACAACGCTTCGAGATACTCCGGCGTTACGCCGTGCTGCGCGCGGTATTGGGTGACGATCGCATTGCCTAATGCCGGATTGTTCTGCTTAAGCGCCGCGAGCGTGTCATCGACGATCCCCGCGTAGGCGGAGTAGGCCAGCAGAAATGCCGGAATGAGTTTGGACAGCATCTACATCGAGGATAATACGCGGCCGCCATCCACGACGATGGTCTGGCCAGTCAGATAGGACCCGCCGTCGCTCGCCAGCAGCAGAGCGACTTCGGCAATCTCGGCGGGCTGTCCTAAGTGCTTAATCGGCTGGCGCTCCA
>DASQJA010000132.1:0-8155 GCA_035631275.1 Bryobacteraceae bacterium | reverse complement strand
TGAAGTCCCTACCGATAGCGAGGGATTTCGAGTAATCGGCACCGGCTCGCCCGGCTCGTTCGCGATTCCCCCCAATGTGGCGCGAGACTTCCCCGCGGTGCTCGCCATTCACTTGAGCGCGCTGAACGCGCACGGCAAAGCATACGCGCTCGATCGCGTGTACGAACTGGCGAAGTGATTCTATCCATCGACACGACCTCGGAGTGGGGCAGCATTGCCCTTACCGAGCGCGACCGGTCGGTGGAAGAAATCGAAATTCATTCTCCCGATGGGTTTGGGCATGTTCTGTTTCCTGAATTGCAGCGATTGCTCGAGCACCACGGGGTCTCCGTCGATGCGATCGAGTGCTTCGCTGCTGCGTCCGGCCCCGGATCATTCACCGGTCTGCGAGTCGGCCTGTCTGCCGCCAAAGGATTAGCGGAAGCTACTGGCAAAAAGATTGTTGCGGTGTCGAACCTGCGTGCGCTCGCCTCCTTTGGCTCGGCGCGTTTGCGAGCTGTCGCCCTCGACGCACGTCGCGGAGAGATCTATGGCGGCATTTATGACGAGCAGCTCAATCCCGCAGCCCCCGAATCGGTAATGAAACTTGATCTTTGGCTTCGGACACTCCCGGCGCAGGGATTCGAGTTGATTCTCGCTGACAACCTGAGCGTAGAGTCATCCGCGCCCATAGTGCGCCCTCCTTGCGCACTTGCCGCGGCCATCGGACGCATCGCCTGGTGCGAGTTCGCAGCCGGCCGTGCGCTCGACCCGGCTGCGATCGACGCCAATTACGTCCGGCGATCGGATGCTGAATTGTTCTGGAAGGACCCCGCTACTCGTTGACTTTGAGCGTGAAATAGTTCAGCTGCTGTCCTGGTTCGAGCAAGAGCTGATGCGGCGTTTTCGATGGAATGTGAATGATATCGCCGGCCGAGATTTTCTGCCCTGTTCCGCCTTCGATCGACTGCCCCCGGAGCTCGTTTGCGGCCGTCGAGCGCGGCTTCGCCATCGTACCGCCCACAATAAGCGTTGCCGCTCCGGATTGAATCACCATGATGTCGGCCTGATGCTGGTGCAGCTCAGCTTGGCCGCTCGCTTCCCGATGCAATATGAGCGCGTAGTGATTTCCGAATGAGCCTACTCGTTCACTCGCCACCTTCAGCGAACTCATCTTCGGCGCGAGCGCTTTTTCGGAAGCCAGCAGATGCTGCGCGCCCCAGTATTTGTATCCAGCCGGTTCGGCGCACATCAGCGGAAATGCCACAGCAAGCACTGATAGGCGCAGTCTCAATTGAGTCACGTCCTCTTCCAGACTAGCTATTAGCCAACAAAACGGAATGCGACGTTCGCTTTCTTGCGAGTTTGGTGCCGCCGCATCCTTTGCGGTCCAGCCTAGAACGGTTACAATCTCTACTTGGTTATAGGAGATTGAAGGGATTGATGAACATCTCCGTGAAAGGCGAGTACGCTCTGCGCGCGATCTTCGATCTGGCGCTGCAGCGGCCGGGCGAGCCAAACAAAATCGCCGGGATCGCCAAGCGGCAGAAGATTCCACAAAAATTCTTAGAACTGATCCTGTCCGGATTGAAGCAAGGCGGGTTCGTGGAGTCGCGCCGCGGCGCCGAGGGCGGATACCTGCTGGCGCGCGCGCCGGAGCAGATCACGGTGGGCGAAGTGTTCCGCTACGTGGAGGGTGTCAAGGAAAAAAAATCCTCCAGCAAGCACCCGGAGGCAGATCCGTTTCGCGAAACCTGGACTCGTGTTGAGGACGCCATCTCCGGCGTGATCGACCACACCACTTTCGCCGACCTCGCGCGCGAATGGCGCGAACGGCAAAACAAATACGTTCCGAACTGGGAGATTTGATGGTATTCCAAGACAATTCGTTGAGCATTGGCCGGACGCCGCTGGTGAAGCTGACCCGCGTGACAGCGGGAGCGGTCGCAACGGTACTCGCCAAAATCGAAGGCCGAAACCCGGCTTATTCGGTGAAGGATCGAATCGGCGCGTCGATGATCTGGGATGCTGAAAAGCGCGGACTGCTGGGGCCCGATAAAGAAATCATCGAACCTACCAGCGGCAACACAGGAATCGCGCTCGCCTTCGTCGCTGCCGCGCGCGGCTATCAAATCACGTTGGTGATGCCCGACACAATGTCGGTGGAGCGGCGCCGGGTTCTGCTCGCCCTCGGCGCCAACCTGATCTTGACTGAAGGACCGGCCGGGATGCAGGGATCGATCAACAAAGCGGAAGAAGTCGTCGCGTCAGATCCTAGACGCTACGTGCTTCTCCAGCAGTTCCAGAATCCGGCGAATCCGGAGATCCATTTCAAGACGACCGGCCCTGAAATTTGGGATGACACCGGCGGCGCGATCGACGTTCTGGTGAGCGGGGTCGGGACAGGAGGCACCATAACCGGCGTCTCGCGGTACATCAAGAACGAAAAGAAAAAGAAGATCACCTCGATAGCGGTTGAGCCTGTGCACAGCCCGGTGATCACTCAGAAGCTCGCGGGCCAGCCCTTGACGCCCGGGCCGCACAAGATTCAA
Source organism: Bryobacteraceae bacterium (assembly GCA_035631275.1). Taxonomy (GTDB): domain Bacteria; phylum Acidobacteriota; class Terriglobia; order Bryobacterales; family Bryobacteraceae; genus Palsa-89. The sequence goes on along the minus strand of DASQJA010000132.1, from coordinate 5,624 downwards.
GGCATCGGCGCAGGATTCATTCCCGGAACGCTGGATCTCGCTATGGTCGACCGGGTGGAGCAGGTCACCAACGACGAGTCCATCGAGATGGCGCGACGGCTTTCGCGCGAGGAAGGAATTCTGTCCGGAATCTCCTGCGGGGCCGCGGCGGTGGCTGCAGTGCGTGTCGCGCGCGAACCCGACATGAAAGGCAAAACAATCGTGGTCGTTCTTCCCGACTCTGGTGAGCGCTACCTGAGCACAGCGTTATTCGAAGGGCTCCCCGCGGACTAAATGGAAAAGGCGGACGCTTTTGGGGTGATAGGGTGAAGCGTCCGCCGTCGTAACGGGGATTTGATTAAATAACGACGTCCGGAGCGGCATGGTTACGCCCGGTGCGAAATATTCCACAGTTGTCTGTAAAGTAATGTAAACACGTGCATAGCCCTTTGGAGCTACTGGAAATCCAAGCCCAAACACAACTCCTTTTGTTAAGCCTTGACTTTCGCCTTTCGTTCGTACATACTCAATGGGCGAATAAAAGGAGAATAGGAGTGCCGTCATGCCCCTCCCCCAGACGCTCTACTGTGGACCCTCCGGGTGGTCGTACCCGCATTGGAACGGGATCGTCTTCTCGAAACTGAAGCCCCGCACGTTCCATCCTCTCGAAGACATCTCGCGCTACTTCGACGCGGTGGAAATCAACACGACGTTCTATCAGGCAATCGGGCCGGAGATCGCGAAGCTTTGGCTGCGCAAGGTAGAGCCGAATCCGCGATTCCAGTTCACCGCCAAGCTCGCCCGGCGGTTCACGCACGAACGCTCGCTGAACGGCGCTGAAATCGGCGAGTTCAAGGACGGACTTTGGCCGCTGTTGCGCGCCCGCAAGCTGGGCTGCGTGCTGATGCAGTTTCCGTGGACGTTCCGCTACACGGAAGAGAATCGCGGTCACCTCATCGCTGTGCGCCGCGCCTTCCACGAATTTCCGCTGGTGGCCGAGATGCGGCATGCCAGTTGGATGCACGAAGAAGCGCTCGGCACGCTGATCGATCATCGGGTCGGGTTCGTGAATATCGATCAGGCAGCATATACCAAGGCAATGCCGCCGACCTCGATCCTCACGTCTTCTATCGGTTATGTGCGGCTGCATGGCCGGAATCCGCAAGACTGGGAACGCGAGTTCGGCCGGGCGAAGAGGCCGACAGCCGCGCACGATTATCTCTATTCCCGCGACGAACTGCTCGAATGGAAAGGGCGCATCCAGGAAATTCGGCAGCATTCCGCGATGACGTTCGTGTTCGCCAACAACGATGCCCGCGGGAAAGCAGTGGTGAACGCTTTGCAACTGGGCGAAATCCTCGGAGACGATCGACGGTTGGCGCCCGCCGGACTGATCGCGCAATTTCCGAATGAGCTTGGAGACTTCCACGCAGACCGCCCAGTGCAAAACGCGCTGTTTGCGTCCGGCGCCCCCGAGCATCGCGCGGTGGCGTAATCCAGATCGCGCGGCTATTCGACTAAAAATCGGTCTTCTGCCGCGGCGGGATCGCGACACGCAGCGCATTCAACACCGCCGCCAGATCGATAAACTCCTGCGCCACGGCGCCGACCACCGGTAACAAGTATCCAGCCGCGGCGGCAGCCATGCCGATCATACTGAGCGCCATTCCGCCCAGCGCGCTCTGGAGCGAGATGCGCCTCATGCGCCGGCTGATATGCATCAGCTCGTCCACCTTCGCGAGCGATGGCTCAAGAAGCACGGCGTCCGCCGCTTCGGCTGTGATATCACTGGCGCGGCCGAACGCAACGCCACACGTCGCGGCCAGCATGGCTGGTGCATCGTTGATTCCATCGCCGACATACATCGTCCGAGCGCGTTTAGTTTCCTCACGCACGATGGCGAGTTTTTCTTCCGGGCTTCGGCCGGCGAACACTTCGGAAATACCAACCGTATTCGCGAGATAGCGTACCTCGCTCTCGCGATCGCCCGAGACGAGCATTACCTTTTGCGCCGAGTGCTTGGGTCCCAAGTGCGAAACAAACGCGCCACTCTCTTTGCGAGGCTCGTCGCGAAACTGGAAAACCGCCGCGCATTCACTGTCCAAAAAAATCAGACACTCGAGACCCGCTACCTCCTCCGGGAGCCAGGCAGGCGCAGACCCGGCAGAGGCAACGAGCCGCTTCCGGCCGGCGATGAGTACTTCGTGATCGCCAACCAATCCCCGCAAGCCCTCGCCGGGCTTTTCGCTGAACAGCCTCACCGGCGAAAGCTTGAGCCGTTTTTCCTCGGCCGATCGCAGGATCGCGGAGGCTAAAGGATGTTTCGAATAGCGCTCGAGGCTGGCCGCCAAACGAAGCACATACTCAGTTTCGAAACCGGGCGCTGCGATGATCGCGGTGAGGGCGGGACGGCCATAAGTGAGCGTGCCGGTCTTGTCGAAGACGAGTGTGCGGCATCGGTCGGCCTGCTCGAGCACGGCTGGATTCTTAATGATAATTCCGCTCTCACCCGCGATCGAAATGGCACCGATAATCGCCACCGGGATTGCGAGCAACAGAGGGCAAGGCGTCGCGATCACCAAAACGGCCAGGAAACGGTGCGAATCACCGCTCAGCCACCAACCGGCGAGCGCGACTGCCACCGCGAGCGGTGTGTACCAGGTTCCCAAACGGTCCGCGAGGCGGCGGATGGGCGGGCGGTTTTGCTCGGAAGCGGAAACAACCTGCATGATTTTCGCGTAGCGCGAATCTGACGGGAGCTTGTCGACTGCGATGGTCAGCGCAGAATCGCCGTTAATTGAACCAGACAGCACCACGGAACCGGGTGTCTTGGAACTCAGGAACGGCTCGCCGGTCAGAAACGACTCGTCCATGGTTCCCTGCCCTTCGAGCACGGTGCCATCCACGGGACAAATTTCATGTGGAAGCACCAGCAGCCAATCGCCGATGACGATTTCATCCAATGAAACGTCGACGAAGGTTGAGGGTAAGCTGCGGTGAGCGACACTCGGCATCCGTTTCGCCAACGCTGCCAAAACCGACGAGGCACGACGCGTTGCGAATTGCTCCAATGTCGTGCCGCCCGCGAGCATCAGCACAACGATCGTGGCCACTAGATATTCGCCCATGAAGGTTGCCGTGGCGATCGAGATCCCTGCGAGAAGATCGGCGCCGAAGTTTCCCTTCGCCATACTGCGGGTCAATTGCACGATCAACGGAACGCCGCCCGCGAGGATCGCGACGATCAGTGGCAAACTCGAAACCGGCAGCGGCACTCCCAGGGCGTAACGGAGTGTGAGATGAGTCGCGATCGCGGCCGCAGCCAGGCCCGATATCAATGCTTCCGCCCAGCGGCGCTTGGGTTGGGGCACGCGATTCCATTGACGCATGGAAACGGGAGAGGGTCAACACGCGCACTTCAATTTCAGCAGCGACGACGGGTGGGTGATAAAGCGCAACGGCTTGGGCTCAAGTTGATTCTCTCGGGCATAGTCGCTTGTAATTTAATGAATCGACTGACACAAGTGCTAGGACTTCTGCGTGCTTTAGTCCCGAGCGATGGCAAGGAGGTCTATTATGCACCGATTCTCTTCGGGTTCTCTAATCCGAAGTTGCCTCATAGTCACCGTGCTGGCGGGTGCAGTCGGCTTACAAAGCGCAGGCAGGGCTTCGTTCACGAAGCACGACAAGGCATACTACGCAGATGCGACTATCATCAATTTCGTAAGGCCGGGTCTGGTCTTCAAGATTTCCACTGCATCCATTGCAAGCGATGGAACCATCACGGCGCGGGTTCTCGTCACCGACTCGCAGGGTCTTCCGCTGGACCGCAGTGGTGTCGACACTCCTGGGACGATTTCGATGAGCTTTATTGGCGCGACGATACCGAATGGCAAGAAACAATACACGTCGTATACGACGCGCACTGTAACCGCGGCAAGCGCTGGAGCTACCGGCATACAGGCGGCGGCGGATTCGGGCGGTACATTTGCGGCCAATGCCGATGGCGATTACACCTACACATTCAAAACAAAAGCGCCCAGCGGATTCGATCAAACAGCGACGCACACGGTGGCGGTCTATGGAAGCCGAAATCTGACCGCTTTCAACCTCGGAACCAACTACGCGTCGGCGACCCTCAATTTTGTTCCCAACGGCTCGAAGGTGACAGTCACCCGGGACGTGGTTCGCGACGCAACTTGCGACAACTGCCACAATAGTATGGAATTTCACGGCGGATCGCGCGTTGGCGTCGCGGTATGCGTGCTTTGCCACACACCCCAATCCGTGGATCCGAACACGGGAAACACCGTGGACTTCCCAAAGATGATCCACGAGATTCACATGGGTTCAGCATCGCCCAACGCGCAGGCCGGCAACCCGTACACGATCTATGGGTTTAACGGCCCCACAAACTGGGCCGACGTGGAATTCCCGGGCACAGGCAGCACTTCAGTGACCGATCCCCGCAATTGCGCAGCTTGCCATGATCCCAATAGTGGTGCGGCGCAGGCGAATGCTTATCTGAAGCCGAATCGCGAAGCATGCGGAGGCTGCCACGACAACGTGAACTTCGCCACTGGCCAGAATCACGTGAATCTGCCGCAGCTTGACGATTCGCAGTGCGCGAACTGCCATATCCCGCAAGGCGAGCTGCCGTTCGATGCGTCGATCCTGGGTGCGCACGTCACGCCGACCCAGTGGTCGGGTCTGCCCGGATTGGTGATCAACATCGTGAAAGTAAGCAACGGAACTGCGGGCAGCGCGCCAGCCATCACGTTCACGCTGAAAGACGGCGGCGGGAACCCGATCGCGGCCAGCAGCCTGGTGGGAGGATCCAAGCGGCTGGCAGCCGTGTTGGCGGGCCCGACCAGCGACTACGGCTCTACGGGCTTCGGTACCGCGAGCACTCCAGGCTACGTATCCGAGAACGCCACCAAGGCAACCTGCGGATCGGACGGAACCTGCGTCTATCAGTTCCAGACCGTGATTCCGGCCAGCGCCACCGGTACGTTCTCGATCGGCATGGAAGGCCGCGCCGGATACACGATCAACGCAGGCACGACGGCTGCGGTGACCACCGAGTACGGAGCGGTCAACAAGGTGATCAACTTCTCCGTGGACGCCTCGCCCGTCGTTCCGCGCCGCAGGGTTGTGAGCATCGCGAAGTGCAACGCGTGCCATACGACGCTTTCGGTGCACGGTGAGAATCGGAACCAGATCGAGATGTGCGTGCTCTGCCACAATCCGATAGACACGGATGCCTCGACCCGGGCTTCGGCCACTAACGCAGCCGATAAAGCCGCGCCTCCACAAGCGATCAACTTCGCTCTGATGATTCACAACATCCACGCCGGCTCAGCGGTTGCAGCCGATGGCCGTCCTTATGTCGTGGTTGGATTCGGCGGAAGTCATAACGACTTCTCAAATGTCACTTTCCCGGCGTTCAGCCCGGCAGGCGGCGTCGGCAATATTCAAAATTGCCAGATGTGCCACGTCAACGGGTCGGAAGCAAATCTACCTACCGGTCTGACGAATGTGGTTACGCCGCAAGGCTACCAAAACCCGACGCCGCCGGTGACGGCAGCTTGTATGACGTGCCACGCGGCGAAAGCGCAATACTCGCACGCGGTAGCGAACACCAC
>DASQJA010000131.1:0-4424 GCA_035631275.1 Bryobacteraceae bacterium | reverse complement strand
ATGCTTTGAGCAAGTTGGACCAAGGCGTTCACACGAGTGTGAGCGCGGCACGCACGAGTGCGTGCGCCACAATTGGTCATCAATACTCGGCTCATGATGGTTGCCTTAGTCCTTTACGATCGCGAGCAGGTGTGGGATTTTTGCCACCATGCCGCGGAACTCGGGCGTGTCGGGGCGCTCGACCACGCGATTCATTTTCTTCAGGCCCAGCGAGCGCACGATGCTTTTGTGTTTTTCCGGGCAGCAGATCGGGCTGCCGATCAGTTTGATTTTTATCATCGCCGTCGCCATCTCGTTAGACTACCTTTTCCTGAGCGAGTCCGCGCATGTCAGCGACCTGATTTTTGTCGCGCAACTGCTCGAGCGCATTGATGGTGGCCTTCACCACATTGTGCGGGTTGTGCGAGCCGATTGACTTGGTAAGCACGTTGGGGATACCGACCGCCTGAATGACGGCGCGCACCGGGCCGCCGGCGATGACGCCGGTTCCTTCGGGGGCGGGCTTGAGCAGCACCATTCCGCTGCCAAACCGGCCGAGCACGGCGTGCAGGATCGTGGTTTCAAGCACGTTGACCTTGCGGAGATTTTTCTTCGCCGATTCGATGCCCTTCTTGATCGCCGCGGGAACTTCTTTCGCCTTGCCGGTGCCGAAGCCGACGATTTTCGCGCCGGGATCGCCCACGACGACGAGGGCCGAGAAGCTTAAGTTCTTGCCGCCTTTGACGACCTTGGTGACGCGGTTGATCGAGACCACTTGTTCCTTGAGGTTCAGGTTTCCGGCCTCGATGCGTTTCGCTGATGGTGTTGCCGCCATGATTAAAACTCCAATCCTGCTTCGCGCGCGGCATCGGCGAGCGCTTTGATGCGCCCGTGGTAAAGATAACCGCCGCGATCGAATACTACTTTCTTGACGCCGCTCGCCTGGGCGCGCTCGGCGATGAGCTTGCCGACCTGCTTGGCTCCGGCGACATTGCCGCCGCTGCCGACGTTAGATTTCTTTTCGCCCGACGATGCCGCTGCCAGCGTGTGGCCTTTGCGGTCGTCGATGACTTGCGCGTAGATGTGCTTCAAGCTGCGGAACACAGCCAGACGCGGACGCTCCCCGGTGCCGTGGACTTTGTTGCGGATGCGCTCGTGCACCCGGACGCGAACATCGTTCTTGGATGATTTCGCCATTTTACTTCGCTCCTGTGGCTCCAGCGCCGGTCTTGCCGGCCTTCTTGCGGAGCACTTCGCCCGTGTAGCGGACGCCTTTGTTCTTGTATGGATCGGGCGGGCGCAGCGCGCGGATGTTGGCGGCCACCTGCCCCAGAACCTGCTTGTCGTGCCCGGTGAGAACGAGATGGGTTTGTTTGTCGACCTTCATATCGACGCCATCGGGAAGCAGAAACTCGATCGGATGGGAGTAGCCCAGGGTGAAGGTGGCGATTTTGCCCTTGACGTCGGCGCGGTAGCCGGTGCCTGTGATGTCTAGCTCGCGCGTGAATCCGGTGGACACGCCCGTGACGGCGGACGCTGCGAGGGCGCGCGTCAGGCCATGCAGGGCCGCGCGCTGATCGGAATCGCGCAACACTTCGAGGTTGCCGTCCGCCTGGCGAACGGTGATGCCGTCGGGAATCGGGACCTTCAGTTTGCCCTTCGGACCTTCGACGGCGATTTCGCTGCCAATGGCGATCTTGACGCCCTTCGGCACCGGGATCGGTTTGTTTCCAACTCGCGACATATTTCGTCTCCCTTGTTCTATGCCGAAACTACCAGAGCTGGCAGAGAACCTCCCCTCCCAGGCGTTCTTTTCGCGCCGTGCTGCCGGTCATGACGCCGCGCGGCGTAGTTAGAATGTTGATGCCGAGCCCGCCGAGCACCTTCGGCACCTCCTTGCTTCCGACATAAACCCGGCAGCCGGGACGCGACACGCGCTCGATACGGGAAATCAGCGGCACGTTGCCGGCAGTGTACTTGAGGTAAATACGGATGCTTTTCTTGGCGCCCTCTTCGGCCAGCTTGAAGTTGGTGATGAAGCCTTCTTCCTTCAGGATCCGCGCGATCTCCATTTTCAGCTTGGAGGCCGGCACGTCGACCTTGGGATGGCGGGCCAACTGCGCATTGCGAATGCGCGTCAGCATGTCGGCGATGGGATCGGATGTTGCTGCCATGTTTCCTTTCCTTACCAGCTAGCCTTGATTACGCCCGGGATTTCGCCCGCGAGCGCAAGTTTTCGGAAGCAGATCCGGCACAGATTGAACTTGCGCAGATAGCCCCGCGGCCGTCCGCAGCGGAAGCAGCGGTTGCGATGCCGGATGCGAATGCGCGCCGGCACGTTCTTGGAGGCCGCCATTTTGGCTTTGGCTTTTTCTTCTTTCGCGATCTTGGCTGTAGTTGCCATAGGTGATCTGATTTAACTCCTAGCCGGCCTGCTGCCGGAACGGCATGCCCATGTGCTTGAGCAGCGCGAGGCCCTCGGCGTCGGTGCGCGCCGTGGTGGTGATGGAAATGTTCATCCCTTTGACTTTCTCGACCTTGTTGTAGTCGATCTCGGGGAAAATCAACTGGTCCTTGATGCCGAGCGTGTAGTTGCCCCGGCCGTCGAAGGACTTGGTGGAGACGCCGCGGAAGTCGCGCACGCGCGGGAGCGCGACATTCATGAGCCGGTCGAGAAACTCATACATGCGGTCGCCGCGCAGAGTGACCATGGTTCCGATGGACATGCCTTCGCGCAACTTGAATGCGGCGATGGATTTTTTCGCTTTCGTGATGACCGGCTTTTGTCCCGCGATCTGTCCGAGCTCGTTCACCGCACCGTCCATCAGCTTGGCGTTTTGAGTCGCTTCGCCGAGGCCGATGTTGACCGAGACTTTGTCGATCTTGGGGACAGCCATCACGTTTTTGTAGCCGAATTCTTTGACGAGCGCCGGAATCACGCGTTCGTGATAGTGCTTGCGGAGGCGTGCGTCGACGCGCTTGGAAGCGGGCTTGGCTTTCTTGCCGCCGGCCTCGGCGGCTTCCTGCTGAGGAGCTTCGCCCTTGGCTTGCTTAGGAGGCTTGGCTTCTTTCTTGGCGGCCGCCTGCTTTTTCGGTTCGCCCGACTGCTTTTCGTCTTTCGGTTCTTTTGCCATTTCGATTCCCTACTGCCGCTTGTCCAAAACTTCTCCGCTCTTCTTGGCGATGCGGACGCGATGCTCGCTCGCTCCGGTGCCTTCCATGCGATAGCCGACGCGCGTTGGCACGCCGCCAGAGGTGAGCGCCATGACGTTCGAAATCGCAATGGGGCTTTCCTTCTCCGCGATTCCTCCCTTGATCTGCTTGGCCGGGTTAGGCCGGGTGTGGCGCTTGATCATCGACACGCCTTCGACCAACACCGTCCCGCGCTTGCGGTCGACCGAGATCACACGGCCGCTCTTGCCTTTGTCACGGCCCGTAATCACCTTCACCTGGTCATTCTTCTTGACCTTGATCTTGAGCCGCTCGTTGGTGGCGCTGCCGGCGCTGCGTACAAATTTGGTCTTGAAATTAATTTTCGCCATCGTTCACTCTGTCACATTACTGTCAGATCACTTCGGGAGCCAACGAAACAATCTTCATAAACTTCTTGTCGCGAAGCTCGCGGGCCACCGGGCCGAACACGCGCGTACCCACCGGCTCGCCGACTTCATTGATCAGCACGGCGGCATTGGTGTCGAAACGGATGTAGGTGCCATCCTTGCGCCGCGATTCCTTGCGCATACGGACGATTACGCAGCGGACCACTTTCCCCTTCTTAATGGGCGATTCGGGAGTGGCTTCCTTGACACTCGCCGTGATGACGTCGCCCAGACCCGCGCGCAATCCTAGATCGCCGCCGCGCGGCAGGATGCATTGCAGCTTGCGGGCGCCGCTGTTATCGGCGACATCGAGGATGGTTCTCATTCCGATCATTGTTTTTTCCTCCCCGATTTCGCTTTGAGCGACTTGGAACCGGCAGTCGACTGAACCATGTCGAGATCAACGGCGCCGGGTTCGACGGCAACTTGCACGGCTTGACGAAGCACCTCGCCCAACTGCCAGCGCTTCAGCTTGCTCATGGGCCGGCACTCGACGATCCGAACTACGTCGCCAACTTTGGCGGTGCGCTGCTCGTCGTGCGCGTAAAATTTCTTGCGCTTGGTGATGATGCGCTTATAGGCCGGATGCGAGACGCGGCGCGTGACTTCAACGACGATGGTCTTCTGCATCTTGGCCGAAACCACTTGGCCAACCTTCTCGTTCTTGTGGCCTGCTTTGTGCTCGGCTGTTTCTCCTGCCATGGCCTATTTTCCTTTCTTCTTTTTCTTCGCCACCGGCTCGGGAGCGGTCTCGGGGTGCAGCTCGCGATCGCGCAGAATGGTCAGCATGCGCGCGCGGTCTTTCCGTATGGCGCGCAGTTTTTTCAGGCCATCGGTCTGGCCCAT
>DASQJA010000130.1:0-4719 GCA_035631275.1 Bryobacteraceae bacterium | reverse complement strand
GATCCGCTCGAAGGAGTCGAGGAACTCCGTCGGGTGGCGAACAAGGGTCTGCGCGGCGCGATGATCTGGAACGCGGCGCCCGCGGACCGTCCCTACAGCGACCCGGCCTACGATCCGTTCTGGGCGGTGGCGCATGATCTCGGTACGCCGATCAGCCTGCATATCCTGACCGAACGGCGCGGCGGCAGCGATTTTCAAAGCGTGATGAAGGGCTACCCGGCGCTGCATCATTCGGTCGAGCGATCGCTCGCCGAAATCATTTTCGCCGGCGTGCTCGAACGCTTTCCCAATCTCAAACTGGTGTCGGTCGAAAACGACATCGGATGGATTCCGCACTTCCTCCAGCGGCTCGACCATTCGTTCGAAAAGTACCGCTACCTGGAACGAGAGACGATCAAGAATCCGCCGAGTTACTATTTTCGGCGCCAGGTTGCGGCGACGTTTCAGGACGATCGCGTCGGCGTGATGCTGCGCGAGTTCATCGGCGTCAAAAGCCTGATGTGGGGATCGGACTTCCCGCATTCCGACTCGACCTGGCCCAACTCGATGGCGGTGATCGCGCGCGACTTCGAGGGCGTCCCGGACAACGAGCGCCGGATGATGACGTCGGACAACGTCGCGGCGCTGTACGGATTCGCGTGAAGCCGCGACGTGACGTCCTCTATGGATTTGTGTGAAGCGGCGATCTTCGGTTTGGAATCGACGCCCGGCGGCAGTTGGTTGACTCCACGGGCGGTATCCGGTTAGCTGAAAAATCTCGCCCAGCGGTGGGGCTGTAGCTCAGTTTGGGAGAGCGCCTGAATGGCATTCAGGAGGTCGGCGGTTCGATCCCGCTCAGCTCCACCAATAGAAAACGCTGTCAATTCAATAACTTGTTCTCAGGTCGGCGAACGGCGAATTTTTCTCCTTCGCGTGATTGTGGGGACTTCTGTGGGGACTGGAGATCCGAATTTTGCTCGTCGACTGAGCCATAGGGCCTGTCGGCCTCAACTTCGAGGCTTGCGATTGCTGCGCGCTTCGCCGAGGCCCGGATATGGGCATACCGGCGGAGCATCGCCGGGCTGACATGGCCTGCAAGAGCACGTATCGTCTCTTCGCTTACGGTGGGCTGTTCGGCCAGTCTCGAAACCAGGGTGTGTCTCAGATCATGCCAGCGGCAAGCTACCCCAGCGTCCGTGCGCACGCGCTCCCACGCGGTTTTCCATCCGCGCATCGGGTTGTCGAAATCAATGTCGTAAAGGGCCGAGCCCCGGCCTTCTTTCGCGAAACCTACCGAATGGCGAGGGAACACATACGCGTCCGGTCCAGCTTCTGGAAGACAATCGAACCAATCTGCAAGCGCTGACGCTGCGCGCCGCGTAAGCGGAATAACCCGGCCGGTGCCTGCATCTGTTTTAGATTGCCTCACGACGATTTCACCCTCTAAGCCGTTCTCATTCTTGATCAGAGTCACATCGCCGCGCCGAAGCCCGCGGATTTCTGACGCGCGCAAGGCCGAATCGATCGATACGATGAACAGCGGCAGAAGCGCAGGGCTTGCACCCTTTTGAATTTCGCCAATCAACTTGGATTCTTCTCCACGAGATAACGCGCGGAGAGGCGAACGGAGACCGGGATTCGACGCATTGACGCAGCGTCCCGACGTTCCCCGGCTGAACGAGCGTGGCAAGCTGCGAAAATATGAGATGAAGGCGGGCAGTACAATGCTGCTCGATGTTCACCCGCGACTTAGTCGCGCGCGCGAATCCGGAAAGACCGCTCTCATCGGCGATCCGAATGTGCCGCTGCTCATCACCGAGGGCATCCCCAAGGCGGACGCGGCCATCACCGTCGGGTTCTGCAGCGTTGCGCTCCTCGGCGTCTGGAACTGGCGCGGATCGAATGACGCTGGCGGGACAACGGCGCTTGCGGACTGGGACTCGATAGCTCTTAACGAGCGCACGATTTACGTCGTTTTCGACTCGGACGTGATGGTGAAGCCAGAGGTTCATGCCGCGCTCGCCAGGCTCAAGGGCTTCCTCGAATCCCGCAAGGCGATTGTCAAGGTGATTTACCTACCGTGCGGTGATCACGGCGAAAAGGTCGGCATTGATGACTTTATCGCCGCGCGGAAAGCAGCCTGCAAAAGCCACGGTGACATCCGATTTGAGCTGCTGACCCTGGCTGTAGGGGAATTGCGCGAGCCGACCGGCGTCGAAGGCGCCGCACCAGAAATTTATCGCGAAACACCGAACGGACTGGTCCGGGTGAAGCGGTTGCAAGAGGGCGAGGTGCATGTTCCGCTCACCAATTTCACCGCGCGGATAGTTGCAGACGTCACTCACGATGATGGCGCTGAGACCACGCGAAGCTTTGTTGTCGAGGCAAAGCAGCACGAACGCACCGCAGTCGTCACGGTGCCGGTTGCACAATTTCCGCTATTGAGATGGGCGGTCGACGCCTTGGGTGCCGAAGCCGTCATATATGCTGGTAGCGGAACGACCGATCACGCCCGCGCGGCGATACAACTTCTTTCTGAGCACCCGGCGCGACGTATGGTCTACGCGCATACTGGCTGGCGCACAATCGCCAACGATTCGGTTTATCTGCACGCCGACGGCGCAATCGGAGCGGCGGGGAAGGTCGAAGGCATCGAAGTTTCGTTGCCGCCGGAGTTGGCGCCTTTGAAGCTCGAAATCCCAACTGACTCCGTAGCTACTAGAGGTGCAATCGCGGCCAGCTTACGTCTGCTCGACGTTGGCCCAGACCGGATCACGATTCCAGCGATGGGCGCAGTCTGGCGGACGATTCTTGGTGGCCCTGATTTTTCGATCTTTCTTTACGGAGAGACCGGCGCTTTCAAGACCGAACTGGCCGCCCTCCTGCAGCAGCACTTCGGCAAAGGATTCGACGCCCGTCACCTACCCACCAGCTTTACGTCGACCGCGAACACAAACGAGGCGCTGGCTTTCATCGCGAAAGATGCCGTGTTGGTGGTTGACGAGCTTCATCCGCCCGCAAGCGGCAGTCAGCGCGAAGCGATGCATCGCGATGTCGACCGGCTGCTGCGCAGTCAGGGCAATAGCGCTGGCCGGGGGCGAATGCGCGCTGATGGTACACTGCGTCCTACCAAGCCGCCCCGCGGTGTGCTGCTCGCAACAGGCGAGGAACTACCACGACGGCAATCGGCTGATGTCAGAATGTTCATCCTCGAAGTCCAGAAGGGCGCAGTCGAAGCTCAGAAGCTCACCACTTGTCAGACTGATGCTGCGGCTGGGCTATATGCGCAAGCCACAGCGGCATTCGTCCGATGGTTGGCCGCGCAGTTTGACGAAGTCCGCACCGAATTCCAGAGACTACGTCGCGAATGGCGCGGTCAAATCCACCACGACCATGCACGGACTGCTGATATAAGGGCTCAACTCACTGCCGCATACTCGATCTTCATCGCGTTCTTGGTTGAGACTGAGGTTCTCGACGAAGACGAAGCGGCGCAACTCCAAACCCGAATAGGGGCAGCGCTTGAAGAAACTGCGAACGCTCAGATCGAGTTCTCTGGTGCTGTCGAGCCGACTGGGGCGTTTATCAGATTATTAACCTCGGCCATTGGTGCTGGCCGTGCACACTTGGCCGATAACGATGGCGAGGTTCCCGATCTGCGGGAAGCGGCTTGCGGCTGGCGGAAGATCACGATTGGAACCGGCGACAACCAGCGCGATGAATGGCAGCCCCAAGGCGATCGAGTAGGTTGGCTCGATGGCGACTACGTCTATCTGAACCGCGACGCCGCGTATCGAGTCGCACAGAACATGTCAGCCGACGGAACCGGGATCGAGGTATCAGCGATAACGCTCATGCGGAGGCTTAATAAGCGAGGCCTACTCGCACGGGTGGACGCGGCCCGCGAAGTATTGACGATGCGCCAGACCATCGAAGGCCGCCGTCAGGAGGTAGTGTGTATGCGCGCATCCACACTGTCTTTACCCTTATGCCAACCCGACCAACCCGACCACGACGGCGAAAATGGTCAGGGCTCCGGTCGGGAAAGCGGACGTTCTTAGAAGACCCGACCTATCGAGAGATCAATGAAATCAAACACTACGAGGCTTTCGGTCGGATTGGTCGGGTTTCTACAACACAAGATGGCTGATGTCTGCTGCCCGACCGCAACACTGGTCGGGTTTACCGAAGATCCAAGAAAGCTCGACCACAGACCCGACCGCGCAGGTGACATCCGACGCGATGCTCAGAGTGCCCACCGTGCTGACGGGGCCTGTGACTTAGTTCCTGACAGCCGAAATCCGCTCCTAGCACCCGAGGTGCGTGCGAAGATCGAGGCCATCGAAGCCGAAGCCCGCGCGAAGGGCTGGCCTGCTGAGCTGCTGTGGAACGGTGGCCAGTATTGGAACTTGCCCGCGGCTTGGCGGCTGTTCTCGAATCGGAGGATGAGATCATCTTCGAAGTCACGCCCGAGCACATCGCGATTCTGAAGCTCAGGCGCGACGTGCTGCGGTTTCGTCGCAGAGCCGCCTGAAACAGCGGCGATAAGCACTTGCAGTTAGCAGTGGGAGTGACGGCATCTAGCGTGCGACCCCCAGGTTATGACCCCGAAGTGCAGCCATTCACTTCAAGTTCGTGGCCGTGACGCATCGCCGCTGATCGAGCGCGGCGGCCGACTGACCTCATCGACCCCGCGCAATGATTGGCCAGCGGTTGGCTGTGCGCTTGACCAACTGCTCC
>DASQJA010000129.1:0-8175 GCA_035631275.1 Bryobacteraceae bacterium | reverse complement strand
TTTGCCCGGCTAACCGCTCGGGCCTCGGCACGGGCCTGTTGCAGCTTGAGTCAATCAAGGCTGGCCTGCTCAGCGCGCCAGCGCCGCACACGGTCGAGCGGAAACCGAAGCGCTTCATCGGGGTCTTCGTCAGCCAGCCAGCTCCCCAAGTCTTGCTGCGGCCCATGGTGTCGCTGAACGCCGAGTGCGCCGCCCGAGTCCTCCCTTCAGGAAATCGATCAATTGCGGCCGCAGTTTGATGACCGCATCGAGCCTCGGATTCGCGCCGCTGGCGTACGCACCCAGGTTGATGAGATCCTCGGCGCGCTGGTGCGTGACCATGCTTCGCGGATTTTCAGCGCGGCGTCTTTTTGTTCCGCCGCGTCGAGGCGCAGCGCGAGGCAGCTCCTTAGTCTTATATCCCGGCGTTTCCACGTTGGCGATATTAGAAGCCACAAGCTTCTGTCGAGCGCTCAAAAGATTCATGTAGCGTTAGATCTGATTGGTGATGTGGTCCAGCACGCATTCGCGCAGGTGCAAACGGGCGGCCAACGCGAGCAGCTTCGTTTTCAACGAGTTAGACGAAAACTAAAGACAGAATCTTGACGCGAGTTCGGGGATTGGCGTACCGAAATGTACGCGCGTGCTAGTCTGGAATGAATCCTGCAACAGGAGAATCCCCGAGAGGGTACACTAAAGAGCCTACAAGGCCTAAGGGATTTCCGCTAGGTTCTCTAGGCGTTACCTGAAATTGATTACGTACCAGTACCCCGTTAGAATCGAGCTTGAGTGGCCGATATAGCAACTATGGACGACGGCACAACTGCAATCGACAACGCGACCGCGCGACCGAATTTGTTGGAGCCCCGTAAGGGCAATATTCGAATTCTCATCGCCGACGATCATCCGATCGTGCGCGACGGGCTGAAGAAGCTGCTCACGCTCGAAGAGGATTTCGAAATTGTCGGAGAGGCGGGGGATGGCTGCGAGGTGTTGGACAGGGTGCAGGAACTCGATCCCGACGTCCTGCTGCTGGATCTGCGGATGCCGAACCTGGACGGATTGTCGGCCCTGCAAACCCTGCAGCAAACCAACAAGCGCACCCGTGTCATTATCCTCACCGCGTCCGAAGATAAGAACGAGTTCGTCCAGGCCATGAAATTGGGCTGCTCGGGCATCGTGTTGAAGCAGACTGCGCCGGAGTTGATCGTCAAAAGCATCCGCAAGGTGCATGGCGGCGAGATCTGGCTGGATTCCCACACGACCGCTGCGGTGATGCGGCAGTTTGCGGCGCCCGGCGAGGTCGGAAGCGGGTCGGGCACCGGCAAGTCCCGCGAACGTTCCCCGCTCAGCCATCGCGAACGCGAGATTGTGCAGTTAGTCGCGCAAGGCTACAAGAATAAGGAAATGGCCGAGAAGATGTTCATCAGCGAACAGACCGTGAAGAACCACTTGCACAACATCTTCGATAAGCTCGGCGTTTCCGACCGCTTGGAATTGGCCCTGTACGCAATCCACAAGGGTCTCCACCTGAACGCGGAGCGCTGACCTACGCACTTAGACGGCGACTAAGTATTTTCCCCTGCCTGGGAATTTGAGAATTTCCCATTGTGATCCGACCGGACCCAGATTAAAATTCTGATAGTGGAGCGAACTAGCATGCGGCACGCATTGGTTGTTTCGTTGCTCAGTTTCGGGCTGGCCCTGTCGTCACAAGCCCAGGTTCCCCAAATGAACAAGGTACAGCCGGATAGCGGCAAAGTCGGCTCGGTTCTCCGTGTCCACGGCCTGTATCTCGGCAAAGAGAAGGTCGAGGAAGTCTATCTCACCGACCACACGTTCGACATGATGGTAAAAGTGCTGGACCAGACCGAGGACTCGATCGAGTTCCGCATTCCGCCATCAGCGAAACCGGGTCGCCTGCAATTGCTCGTCAAGACGGCCGGCAAAAAGCCAATGCTGCTCGAGCAGCCGGTATACGTGACGGTGGAAGAGAAGGATCCGCCGGCGGCCGAGGTCGCCGCTTCACACTAGCCGCCAACTCGCTCGCCCGAGCACGCGCTTGGGCAAGGCACACTATGGAGTAGTGTTCTCGCTCTCGCTGCACTGCCTTCCCCAAGACGAAGACTACCTCATCGCCGAACTCGCCGAGTGCGGTATTGCCGGAATCACTGAAGAGCCGGGCGGACTCCGCGCGTTCTTTGAAGACGAAGCCGGCGCCGAAACGCTGCTCGAACGGTTCGCTCAATATCGGCCGGTACTAGATCACGTCGCATCAATCGATTGGGAGCAGGCGACGCGCGATGCCTGGCCACCGCTCAGGATCGGCGAGCGATTCTACCTGGTCGCGCCGTGGTCCGAGGACGAGACACCTGAGGGCCGGTTGAGGCTCGAGATTGAGCCCGGGATGGCGTGCGGTACGGGGCGCCATCCGGCGACCCAAGTGTGCCTTGAGGCGCTGGAGAAACACATTCGACCGGGGATGTCGGTTCTCGATGTGGGGACGGGGTCGGGGATTCTGGCGTTGGCCGCCCAGCTGCTCGGCGCAGGCCGGGTGGCCGGCTGCGATGTGGATCCGGATTCGGTAGGGATTGCGCGAGCGCGAATCGGAGTGAATATGTTTGTCGGCTCGATCGATGCGGTGCAGTCCGAATCGCAGGATCTGATCATCGCTAATATCGACTCGCCCGCGCTCGAAGCCCTTGCGCCCGAGATGAAGCGCGTGCGCGCTCCCAGCTCCAGGCTCATCCTTTCCGGTTTCCCCGAGTGGGATGTGCCCGAAGGATTCCAACCCGTCGAAAGACTTCAACGCGAAGAATGGGTCTGCCTGATCTGCTAGCGGCTGGAATCAAAAAAAGAAAAGCCCGCGGATCAATGCCGATTCGCGGGCTTACATGACTGCGTGCGAAGGAAAAACTCTTATTGATCTGACGGGCGGCGCTTCAGCGTGGGACGCTCATCAGAATCCGATGCCGGCGTCTTGCCGTTTTCATCGGCGTCCACCGGACCGGTGGTCGATCCCGGCGCGCGACGAAGCTGCGGCTTATTGGCATCGCGCGGATCTTCCACCTTGCGCTTGTTGTGCATCGCGTAGAGCCGCGCCTTGACATCGTTGAACTCGGAGGTGGTCAGCACGTACTCCGGCTTTTCTTTCAGATACTTTTCGATATTGCTCTGAGCAGCCTTAATGCGATCGTCCGTTGGCGGATGCGTCGAAAAGACCTTGGACATAGTGCCAGGCTTCTTCTTCTCGAGCGTTTCGACCTTTTCGAAGAAGTCCACGAACGATTGCGGATCGTACCCGGTCTTGTACATGTACTCAAGACCCAGCATGTCGGCTTCAGACTCCATGCCGCGCGAGAACTTCAAGAAGCCGATCGGGACCAAGATGCTGGCGGCCTGATATGCGCCGTACATGCCCCAACCGCCGCCCATGAAGATGAGCGGGATGGTAGCGAGATTGGCGATCTCGCCGCGCGTAGCTTGACGCGTGCCGTGGCGCGCCGCAACGTGCGCGATTTCATGCGCCATCACACCCGCGAGTTCCGCTTCGTTGTCGGCCTTGAGGATCAGGCCCGAGTTCACGAAGAAAAATCCGCCGGGCAACGCGAACGCGTTCACTTCTTCGCTGTCGATAACTTTGATGGTGAAGGGAACCTTTGCGTCCGAGTTGCGCACCAGGTTCTGGCCCACACGATTGACGTATTCGGCAATCACTGGGTCGTTGATGATCTTGGCTTGGCGCTCGACTTCGTTGGCCAACTGCTTGCCGAGCGCGATTTCCTTTTCGAGCGAGTAGAAGTTTACGTGCCCGCTGACATTACGATTGCCGATCTGGTCTGGATCTTTTTCCTTGTCGTCGCCGGCGAAAACCTGCGGCGAGGAGAGAGCGAGAACAACCAGGAGACTGAAACTGGCCGACCACAGGCGCTTCATCAAAATGCTCCTATGTATCAGTATAAACCTTAATGCTTTAAACGTATAGTGGTTCTGATGGGTTTCGAAGAAAGAGCGTTAGAAGAAAATAAGCGCGTGAGCGAGGCCGAGCCACTCTGGCAGCAGTACCGGCGCGAATTTCCGGTTACCGAAAGGTTGATCTATTTGAATCACGCCGCGGTTGCCCCCCTGCCCAAGTGCTCGGCCCAGGCGATGCAAGCCTTTGCCCAGGATGCGCTCCAATATGGATCGCTGCACTACGATGAGTGGTTAGACACTTACGAAGCTCTCCGGCAATCGGCCGCAAAGCTGATCGGCGGGCATTCCAACGAGATCGCGCTTGTTAAAAACACGTCGGAGGGCATCGCCACGGTGGCGATGGGCCTGGATTGGCGGCCGGGCGACACCATCGTGGCGTTTCGGGAGGAATTTCCGGCGAACATTTATCCCTGGAGGGTGCTCGAGGCGCAAAGATGTTACATCAAGTGGCTCTCCATCCATGATTCACTCGATGTCATCGAGCGCGAATGCGAGGGAGCGAAGCTGCTGGCGATCAGTTTCGTGCAATACCTGGGCGGGAAGCGGGCGGATCTGAACGCGATTGGGCGGATATGCCATGAACAGCACGTGTTTTTTCTGGTGGACGCGATCCAAGGTCTGGGCGCTTTTCCGCTGGATGTCGAGACCGCTCACATCGACGCATTGGCCGCCGACGGGCACAAGTGGCTCGTTGGTCCGGAGGGATGCGGGGTTCTTTATGTACGCAAGGACCGGCAGGATGCGATCTTTCCGCGGGAGTTCGGCTGGACCAATGTAGCCGGCTATAACGACTACGCTTCGCGCGACATGACGCTGCGTCAGGATGCAGGCCGCTATGAATGCGGGACGCTAAACACGATCGGCTGTTACGGGTTACGGGCTTCTCTGGATTTTTTGCTCGGTATCGGGATCTCTCAGATCGGCGCGGCGGTGGAGGCGCTAGCCGATCAGTTGGCCGAAGGGGCGAAGGCTAAAGGATACAGCCTGCTCGGGGAACGAACACCTGGAACAGCGTCGGGAATCGTGGCGGTACAGAAGCTGGGGATGGACAGCCGGCACATCGTCCGCCAGCTCAAGGACAAAGGAGTGATCGCGGCGGCCCGGCAGGGGTGGGTGCGATTGTCGCCGCACTTTTACTTTAGTCCTGAGGATATTGAGAGCGCGGTGGAAGCGCTGCCGTAAATCGTGTGGCGTACGCCACTCGTGCGTGCCGTGTCGAGACTCGTCTCGACACCACCTCCCGGAGGACCCGCGGGTCCAATAGGATGATCGACGCAGCACCCCATACAGGCCCACACGTTTTTGGTTTGCGAACGGGCATGAGTGTACATTAGTACACGGGCACTATGCGGAAAGATTTCAGTAAAGGCCGGCGCGGTGCAGTCCTGAAAGCCCCGCCCGGCAAGATCAGGGTGACGATCAGGCTAGATAAAGATGTCCTGAACTGGTTTCGCGAGCAAGTCGAAGCAGCCGGGGGTGGAAACTACCAATCCCTGATCAATGAAGCCTTGCGCGGCGTCATGAAGCAAAAACAGGAGCCCCTCGAAGCGACGCTGCGGCGGGTGATTCGCGACGAACTTCGCCGTACCGGTTGAAAGGCGAGTCAGGAATCGAGGCCCAGCGGTTTCTTCGGGACTTCGTCGCGCTGCTTGCGCCATTTCTGCTGGAGGCCGGTCAGCTCCATGATCACGATCAGCAGCAGCAGGACGGAGAGGATCACGCTGCCGGCCAGCCACACGCCGCCGTGCTCGCGCCACTCACGCCCGACGCGCAGCCACAAAACGGCGATGATCAGCGCGCTGAGGGCGATGCGCAAAATCCGGCGTGGCGAGAGGCGCATAAGAGCCGAACGGCGAGCACTTGAATCATACCAGGGCCTGCTAGTATCCGAACGATATAATTGGTAGCGTTCGCGGAGGCACGAATGAAGCAGACAAACTGGGCCGTTGGTGCGGCTTTAGCAGTTTTGGCCGCGGGGTGGATGCTCGCGGCCGACGCAGCCAAAATCGATAGCAAAAACCTGCTCACCGGACAAAGCGCGTTCGCCGACGCAATTTCGCTGAAGCCGGGCACGTTCCATAGGATCACGGCGAACGATCTGCCCAAGCCATTCGATACCAAGTCCAGTGCGAATTTCCCGCGCCTCGTCCCGCGGCCCGAGAATGCCTGGCCGCAGGCGCCGGCCGGATTCAAAGTCGAACTGTACGCGAGCGGTTTCAATCAGCCGCGCCAAATTCGCGTAGCGCCCAACGGAGACTTCTTCATCGCCGAAAGCCGATCAGGCGAGATCAAGCTTGTCCGGGGGCGAGATAAAGACGGTAAGCCGGACCAGGTCGAAACGTTCGCCACCGGGCTCAGGCAACCGTTCGGCGTAATTTTTTATCCAGCCGGGCCGAATCCGCAGTGGCTGTATGTCGGCAACACGAATGCGGTCGTTCGTTTCCCGTATCACAGTGGTGATCTAAAAGCCACGGGACCGGCCGAGACTTTGCTCTCGGACCTTCCGCCGGCTGGCAATCACTGGACGCGCGACATCGCATTTTCGAAAGACGGCAAGCGGATGTTCGTCGCGGTTGGCTCAGCGTCGAATATTGACGATCCGGACACGCATCAATCGGAATTTCACCGCGCCAATATCTTGGAATACACGCCTGAAGGCAAATTTGTCGGCGTGTACGCCTTGGGGATTCGCAATCCGGTGGGCATCGGCGTGAATCCAGCGACAGGCGAGCTGTGGTGCTCGGTGAATGAGCGCGATGAGATCGGCGACAACCTGGTTCCCGACTACATCACGCACGTGCAGGAAGGCGGCTTCTATGGCTGGCCGTTTTATTACATCGGCAGCCATCCCGATCCGCGGCTGAACGGCAAGCATCCGGATTTGAAGGACAAGGTCATCGTGCCCGACGTGCTCTTGCAGCCGCACAATGCGTCGCTGGGGCTCACCTTCTACGAGGGCGATCGGTTCCCGAAAGAATATCGTGGGGATCTATTCGCCGCCGAGCATGGTTCCTGGAATCGGGCCGTGCGATCGGGTTACGAGGTGGTGCGCGTGCCGCTCGACAATGGCCACGCAAGCGGCGTCTATGAGGACTTTTTGACCGGCTTCGTGACGCCCGAAGGTCAGGCGTGGGGACGTCCGGTGGGTGTCGCCGTGGGCAAGGACGGCGCGTTGTATGTCACCGACGACGGCACGAAGTCCATCTGGCGCGTCAGCTACACTGGCAAGTAGCGTGCCTGCCAAGCTTTACTGGCGGGGCCAATGAACAGCCACCACGAACTCCAGCTCGTCAACACGCTCGGACATACGGCCGGAGCGATTCTCTTCGGAATTTTCCTCTATCTTCTGCTGCGCGACCGCGCCGGCGCGCGTCTGCGTGGGAGCTGGCTGTCGGTAACCGCAGCGAGTCTTGCTTTCCTATGGAATATCGGATCGCTTGCGGTTCTCGTGGTGCCGCCCGATCAGCCTTATGCCAGCTGGGTGATTTTCTTCAGCTTCGCGGTGCTGAGTCTGCTGCCGGCGGTGCTGCTGCACCTTTCTCTGGACGGCTTCGATCCCGTGGTGGCATCGGGCTACGCGCTGAGCGCGGTCGCGATCGGAATGCATTTGTTGGAGCGCGTGCGTCCCGGTTTCGGCTACCAGGATCGCGCGCTGCTTTTGATCACGGTGGGCTTCGCTGCGCTGACGGCGATCGCGGTCGCGAAGTTCGCTCTCCAGGCGACGGGCGAGCAGCAAGCCACGGCGGAGCGGCGAGCCAAAGCCTCGCGTATCGTCGGCGCAATGTGCGCGGCGCTGTTCGCGATGTCCTTTGTGCATTTAGGATCAGGACACGCGGCCCAGGCGTGGTCGCGCGAGTTGGTGTTTCACCACGCCGGAATTCCGCTGGCGCTGTTCGTCCTCTTGCAGGATTACCGCTTCGTCTTGCTCGACGCGTTCATGCGATTCCTGGGCAATGCCCTGCTGGCGGGAATCATGGTCTTCATCGCAGTGCGGCTGGCGCTGCGAGGCATGGTGGTGACTCCGCGAGCCTCTGCAAATCCTCTGTACGAAACGATGCTGGTAGCCGGATTTTGCCTGTTGCTGATCGCCTTCGCCATCCTGCGCGGCGCAGTGCAGCGCTGGCTCACCAAAGTCGTCTTCCGCCGCGGCGATTTGGAACGAGCGGTCCGCGAAATCCAATCGCGCGCTTCAGGGTTTCGCGACGAGGCGGAGTTTCTGGA
>DASQJA010000128.1:0-25530 GCA_035631275.1 Bryobacteraceae bacterium | reverse complement strand
TCGATTCTGCGCAAGCAGTTCGACGACAAGCCGATCGCGAGTCATCAACTGGTGCAGGAGAAGCTAGCCGACATGGTGACTGAGATCACCAAGGCGCAGTTGATTGCGCTGCACGCCGGGCGCATCAAGGACCAGGGCAGGATCGAGCCGTGGCACATATCAATGTTGAAGCGGAACAACGTGCGGATGGCGCTCGAAGTAGCGCGCACCAGCCGCGACCTGCTGGGCGGCAACGGCATCATGGACGAGTATCCGATCATGCGCCACATGTGCAACCTGGAAACGGTGAAGACCTACGAGGGCACCGACCACATCCACACGCTGGTGATCGGCGAGCGGGTGACGGGAGTGGCAGCGTACAAATAGGTGGCAACGCAGCCGCGTCGTTAGTTCAGCGGTCTACAAAGGCTCGCGCTCCGCGGTAGCCCCTGCATTTTCGCGCACCAACATTCCGCCATGTGCTCGGGGAGGCTCGTCCGCGTGAGACCGATCTTCACTCCGGAGCTTTACTTTCCGTTGGTTCTCCCCAGGAGCGAAGCCATGTAACGACCTCCGTCGCGGCAACTGTGCGTCCGTTGTCGAGATCCTCGATACCTGTTTCTATCTCCGCGAGCTGCCAATCTTCCGAATCCATCTCAGCATTGTACACGTCTTCGATCACTCCAATTGGCTGGAACCAGCTTGCGGCCGGCTCCAGCCTGGTCGCGACTACTGCCGCTTGCATCGGAACTCGGGAATGATTCGATTGACGTAGCTATTGTCAGGACCTACGGGAACATATCCCGACGGGCACACATAGAGCTCAAAACCGTTCTTGCTCTGGACTTCGCTGCGCGAATAACCGGTCGAGTTGTGACGTCCTGACCCTAAGTCCATTTGGCTCGCGCCGTAGCCCGGCGAACGCGGAATATACACGATGCTCAAACTCTGAGAGCAGGTGTTTTCATACGAGAGCCAATTGTACATATTGGAGTCGTAGAACTGGCGGATGCAGCCGTTGAACACGGGAGTCACATATTCTTGCGCCTGCGCAGCTTGCGTGCCGAGCGACAGCAGTCCAAGAACGGCAGAACTAAGCAAATGCTTTTTCATACAGGTCCTTTCTGGATCGATTTAGCGCCGCGCCGCTCGGCTTTGAGCAGCCCGGTCACTAGGACATGCGCAGGGCCGATTGAAAAGGTGAAAGAGGCGAAACAAGTCTGGGCCAAACAAGTCTGACCAAGGATCGGTTCCGCGTAACGACCTCGCGGCGCGAAGAGTCTAATTCACCATGTTTCGCCGTTCTCCGGCGCTCTCTGCCACCATCGTGCTCACTCTCGCACTCGGGATCGGCGCAAACACGGCGATCTTTAGTGTCGTATACTCTGTCCTGCTTCAGCCTCTTGCTGTCCGCGATCCTGCCCGTCTCGTTGCCATCTGGGACAACTACGCAGGCCAGCCGAAGCTCGGTGTTTCGCCCGCAGAATATGAGCGGTGGCGACGCCAAACTGATCTTTTCGAGTCCACCGGAATCTATCGTTATGTCGCGAGCGGCGTGAATCTTACGGGACGCTTTGAACCCATCCGTGTCCGCTCCACTTGGGCGAGCGCGAGCCTTTTCGTGACCCTCGGTGTGCGGCCCGCTATCGGCCGATTTTTCAGTGCGAACGAATCCGCCGCGCCCATCGTGCTGCTCAGTTATAGGTTGTGGCGCGATCAGTTCCGCGCCGATCCGAAAATCATCGGTAGTCCGATTCAGGTCAGCAGTCTCCCTGGCTCTGCTTTGAGTTGGAACCAACAGGCGTTTACCGTCGTTGGCGTTTTTTCCTCGGATTTTCCACTCGCGCCATGGGCCGACGTATGGATGCCCGAAGGCCAGGCCAATGACGAAACCACGAATCCAGTGCGGCACGCGTTCGGTGTAGTGGCGCGACTTAAGCCTGGTGTCGGCGAAAGGCAAGTTTCGGCGCGGCTCGATACGATCGGCCGCGAGCTCCGACGCGATCATCCGTCCACGAGTAATGGATTCGGCTTCGTCGTGACCGGCCTTCAAGAAGATCTCGCTCGAAATCTGCGGCCCGCGATGCTCGTATTGCTCGGCGCGGTGACGCTAGTGTTGCTAATCGCCTGCGTGAATGTCGCCAACTTACTGCTGGCGCGGTCAGCGACTCGGCGTCATGAGATGGCAGTAAGGATCGCGCTCGGCGCCGGACGTTGGCGTATTGTGCGCGATTCGATGGGCGAAAGCCTCGAGCTTGCGCTGGCGGGTGGTGCAGTCGGACTGCTAGTCGCGTATATCGGCTTGAACAGCCTGCTGCGGCTGGTGCCATCCGGCTCGATCGATCCCGCGTCCGTTCGTTTGAACCTGATGACGCTCGGCTTCCTGTTCGCCGCATCGCTCGTCACAGGGCTGATTTTTGGGATTGCTCCGGCCTTCGAAGCCGCCCGGCAAGACCCGAACACTGGCCTGCGCGAGAGCGGCCGCAGCGTCGCGCGCGGGGCCACCGCCGGACGAAATGCGCTCGTTATCGTGGAGTTCGCGCTGACTTTCTCCCTTCTGCTCGGCGCGGGACTGTTCCTGAGAAGCTTCGCGGTTCTACTCAAAGTTGATCCCGGTTTCCAGCCAGAGCATGTGTTGACCATGCGCTTCACGCTTCCGGCGCAGTCCTATTCCGGCGATCAGAAGCTGCGCGCATTTCACGATCGGCTCAACTCGGGATTGAAAGCGCTGCCTGGAGTGACCGAAGTTGCCGCCGCCAACGCGCTCCCACTCGGCTCGACTCGCGGGAATACGATTCGGTTCGTAGTTCCCGGCTCGCCCGGAATGCACGGCGATCTCCTTCCGATGGCGCAAAATTGCCTTATCACGCCCGACTACTTCCGAGCACTCGGCATTCCGTTGATAGCGGGCCGTACGTACGAGCCGCGCGATGTCGGCCAGCCCTACATCATCGTGAATCAGACCATGGCGCGAACGTTCTGGCCGGGCGAAAACGCGGTTGGCAAGCGATTCATCACCGGTCCGTGGGGTGCCAACCCAAGCTGGTCAACCGTGATTGGAGTCGTCGGAGATGTAAAGCAGTTCGGCCTCGATTCAGGCTCGACCAACGATTTCTACGCACTTTGGTATGGCGGGACGTATTTGCTGATTCGGACGTCGTCCGATCCGTTGGCGCTGGCCTCTGCCGTACGGCGCGAGATTTATGCCATCGATGCCATGGTTCCGGTCTCGGACGTCGCAAGCATGCAGCAAGTGGTGGACGCGTCTTCAGGCTCGCGGCGCTTCATGACGCTGCTGCTTTCCGTATTTGCTGCACTCGCGCTGGTCCTTGCGCTGATCGGGATTTATAGCGTGATGTCGTGGTCGGTCGAGCAGCGGCGGCAGGAAATCGGCGTGCGGATGGCTCTGGGCGCAGACACCCGCGGGATCTTCAGTCTGATCCTCGGACGCGCTCTGAGGCTGAGCTTCATCGGCCTGGCGCTCGGCTTGCTCGGAACACTCGTACTCTCCCGTAGGCTCGCGAGCCTGTTGTTCCAGGTCAGCCCGCACGATCCCTGGATTTTGATTGGCGTTTCGATCGCGATGCTTTTCGTGACGGCCGCTGCTTGCTACCTGCCGGCCATGCGGGCGGCTGAGGTCGACCCGCTCGAGACGCTGCGCGCCGAATAGTCCGCAATGCGCGCGATCTGCTGCTCGGTTCGCTTAATCAATCGCGGCCAGACCGACTCGGGATCGGAATGAAAAACCAGTGCAGCCTCGGCAGGCATCACGTGCCAAGCTCCGAGACCGACCTCATGCTCTAGCTGCCCCGCGCCCCAGCCGGCGTATCCGACGAACACGTGAAAAGAACCAGCATCCTCGTGCTCCGCCAGCGCCTTTTGCAGCTGATCCTTGGTGTTGATGAAATAGACGCCGGCGAAGACCCGTTTCGCGCTGCCCGGCTGCGCCGATGATCTGAGCAGCGCGAACACGGTGGAGATCTCGACCGGACCGCCGACGTAGACCGGGTCTGTGCGCGTTTTGGCTTCCTTGAAATCGCCGAAGAGGCGAGACAAAGGGACATCGGTACGTCGATTGACGATCAGTCCCATGGCGCCGTGATCCGCACTGTAATCGACCAGCAGGACCACGGCCTCCGCGAAGTTCGGATCGCCCAATTCCCGCCCGGCCACTAGGAACTTGCCGGGCGCAAGATCGTCCTCGGCTCGGGCGGCGACCAGAGCGAGAACAAGCAACGCAGCTGACCAATGCCACGCCATTTCTCTTCGAATTGTACGGCATGCCCGTCTGAGGCGTGATGTCATTAGCGCTAAGTCATTCATAAACAAGCCAGTACCAGTACTCCACAAACGTTTTGGACCTTGCGCCCAGAACGTTACACAGCGTAACATCTTATTAAACCGAACAAAAAGAGCACCTCGAACTAGTGTCGAAATCTCTTATTGCAATATTCCTCATTTTTGGCTGTGTCAGCGCTTCGGCGGACGTGGTTACATATTCTACGCCATCCGGGTCCGTTGAGCCGGCTGACCTAACTCACCCAGTTGGATGCGGAAGCAATCGTGACGACGGGCAATGGCACGGTGACTCTGCAGCTCTTCGATTTGTTGACTGCCGCGCAAATGCACGACGCGGGTCAGTTGCTGAGCGATTTCTTCTTCACGCTTTCGGGAACGTTCGGGAGCGTGACCAACTCCAATGAGAACACTCCCACCGGTACTTTGATCAACTTGACTGGTGGGTCAACGGGTTCGATCGGCACGTGGGGATTTTCCGACTCTACGTCCGGCGGCTCAACGACATTCCACATCACTGATCTGAGCGGCGGCCAATCACCGACACAGACCATTATTGGCGGCACCCCCGGCGAAAGCGCTTCCGATTACACGAATGCGGGTTCGTCTCTGACCGGTAATCACAATCCATTTCTGCAGGGCGAAGAGACGTTTGTGTTCAACATTGCGGGAGTTACGAGCACAACCCACATCACCTCGGGCGTATTCTCGTTCGGCACGGATGTCGGTGGGAATATCACCGGTGTCGCGACGCCGGAGCCGACGACGACCGGACTGCTGTTGCTAGCCGGCTGCGCGATGGGCTTCGCCTTCCGCCGCAAACGGACCGCAATTCAGTAAGCTCGTCTAAACGCGCTCTAAGATCGTGGCGTTCGCCAGTCCGCCGCCTTCGCACATCGTCTGGAGGCCGTAACGGCCACCGCAGCGCTGGAGTTCATGAACCAGCGTGGTCATCAAGCGCGCGCCGCTTGCTCCCAACGGATGGCCGAGCGCGACTGCGCCGCCATTGACATTGAGCTTCGCAGGATCCGCGCCCAGCTCACGCTGCCAAGCCATCGGGACGCTGGCGAAGGCTTCGTTGACTTCGAACAGATCGATGTCAGAAAGCGCGAGCTTTGCGCGGTCCAGAACCTTGCGCGTCGCCGGAATCGGCGCCGAGAGCATAATTACTGGATCTTCGCCCGCCAGCGCGAACGCCACAAAGCGCGCGAGCGGCCGCAGCTTCAGCCTTTCTGCGGTCGCGCGTTCCATGATCAACACCGCCGCGGCGCCGTCGCTGATTTGGGATGAACTGGCGGCGGTAATCACGCCGTCGGGTTTGAACGCTGGCTTTAATGTCGCCATCTTTTCAAGGCTTGCGTTGGCGCGGAACCCCTCATCGCGAGTCATGTGCGCAGGACCGTTTTCAGTTTCGATCGGGGTCGGCACGATCTCGTTACAGAAGCGCCCTTCCTCCGTAGCGCGCGCCGCGCGGCGATGGCTCTCGAGACTGTAGACATCCAGCTCTTCGCGCGTAATCTTCCAGCGCTCGGCCATCATCTCAGCGCCGATGCCCTGATTGAAGACGACGTCGTTGTAGCGCCGGTTCATCGCCGCCCCGAACGGCTTGCCGGGGCCGTTCGCGTAGCTCGAACCCATCGGCACGCGCGTCATGCACTCGACGCCGCTGCCGATCGCGATGTCGTAGCTTCCGGCCAGCACGCCTTGCGCGGCGAAGTGCACCGCCTGCTGGCTTGAGCCGCATTGCCGGTCGACCGTTGTGCCTGGAACCGATTCAGGAAAACCCGCCGCAAGCACAGCATTACGCGCAACATTGGCAGCCTGCTCGCCGACCTGCATCACGCAGCCCGCGATCACGTCATCGATCAGCGACGGATCCAGCTTGCTACGCTGAACCACAGCCTTCAAGGTGTGGGCCAGCAAGTCCACCGGGTGCCAATTCTTCAAAGCGCCGTCACGGCGTCCGACGGGGGTACGAACGGCATCAACGATCACAGCTTCGCGCATGTGGGGATGATAGCAAGGTGTCAGGTGCTAGGTGTCAGGTGTCAGCCGGACCGAAGCTCGCGTGTGAGAAAGACTGACACCTGAAACCTACCCCTCATACTCCATCATCGCCATGAAGCCGTTGTCCATGTGGAACTGCTGATGGCAGTGGAATAGAGTCGGGCCGGGGTTATCAGCGATCAGGTCGACTTCCACTTGCTTCCACGCCGGAACCACAACAACGTCTTTCAGAACGCCCGATGTCGGACGCTTGTCGAATCGCGTGATCTCGAACCGATGGCGATGCAGATGGACTGGATGCGGGTCGGCACTCTGGTTATCGAAGATCATGCGGTAGCGCCGATCCGCTTTCACGACGATCGGCGCGGTGTGTGGGAAGGCTTTGCCGTTGATGGTGTAATGATGGCCGCTTTCGGCCTCTTTGAACACTAGCGGAACGCGGCCGTCAGGCTCAGGCGCTGCGTCATTGCCTCCAAACGCCGTGTAATGCCACGGCAACGCGGTCGGTGCGACCCAGCGCCCCGCGCCTTGCTGATTCGCATACTCCACCATGATTCCCATTCCCTGGTTGCGCTGTCGGTCGCGCACTTCGCCCAGGATCCAGACGCCAGGATTGTTCATCTCCACGATGGCGTCGATGCGCTCGCCCGGCGCGATTTCAAGCGCGGCGATGGACTGCGGACGCGCTACTCGGTTTCCATCCAACGCGATCACCTGGAACCGATGGCCAGGTAAAGCGAGTTGATGCAGCTCGGTCGCGCTCGCGTTCATCATGCGGAACAACACACGCTGGCCGGGCTGAACGCGAATCGGCTCGCCTGCGCCCAGTATTTTCCCGTTAATGGATCCGAGCTTGTACTCGATGTCGAGCGGGCCGTCTTTCGTGAACGACGGCTCCCATTCGTGGAGAAGGATCGGAATTTCCTGATCGTAGCGGCCGGGCTCATTCCCGGCATCGACGATCATCATCCCGAACTGGCCCGTGTACGTTCCGCTGCGCAGATTGCGGCCCGACATAACGTGGCTGTGGTACCAGCGCGTTCCTGCCGGACGCGGAGTGAAAGTGTAACGGCGGCTCGCGTGGCGCGGCACCGGCGGCGTTCCCTCATCGTGCGATCCATCGACGTCGGAAGGAATCATAAGGCCGTGCCAATGCACCATTTCTTCGTCATTGGTCTCGTTGATGACCTCCACCGTGATCGGCTTGCCTTCAGCCACGCGCAGCAGCGGTCCGGGGACCTGTCCGTTATAGGCGATAGTGCGGACCGAATGTCGCAGTCCGAGATCGAGCGTGATTTCCTGGATGCGCAGAGTGATGTCCGCGGGATTCTGGGCTTGCGCGACTGTGCTCGAAAAGAAGCCGCCGCCGATCGCCGATAGCAGATCGCGGCGCGATAACGATGTCACGAATGAGCTCTTAATTCAAGTTAGCAGAGCAACCGCAAGATCGATCAAGCGGGCGTCTAGACTTGCCGGTATTCTGTCTTCGTGCAACCGAAGACTCAGACGAATCCGGTGGAAAAGGCGATCTGGTACATCGAAAGCCATTCCTCGCGTGAGATCTCGCTGGACGATATCGCAAGCGCCGCGGGCGTGTCGCGCTATCACCTCTCGCGAGCATTCGCGCTGGCTACCGGTCGCTCCATCATGCGCTACCTGCGCGCACGCCGTTTGTCGGAAGCGGCGCGCCGTCTGGCCGGTGGCGCGCCCGACATTCTCTCACTCGCGCTGGATGCCGGATACAGCTCGCACGAAGCGTTCACACGTGCGTTTGGCGATCATTTCGCCGTAACGCCGGAGTCGGTTCGCGCGCAAACTCACACCCACAATCTCGAACTCATGGAGGCAATCAGAATGGACGAAAGTATGCTGACTCATCTCGCCCCCCCGCGTTTCGAACAGGGCAAAACGATGCTGATCGCTGGGCTGGGCGAGCGCTACACAGCGGAGACCTGCTCGAACATCCCTGCGCAGTGGCAGCGTTTCGGGCCACACCTTGGGCACATCCAGGGACAGATCGGCCGCGCCGCCTATGGGGTAATTTGCAACAGCGACGACGCCGGCAATACGGAGTACATCGCGGGTGTCGAGGTATCGGACTTCAGCCGGATCCCGAAGGATTGGAGCCGCATCCGGATTCCGCCCCAGAAGTACGCAGTGTTCCGGCAGCCGGACCATATCTCGACCGTGCGGCGGACGTTCTACACAATCTGGAACAAGAGCCTGCCAGAAGCCAGGCTGAAGCCGGCTGAGGGTCCTGAGTTCGAGCGCTACGGCGAGGAGTTCAATCCGGAGACCGGCACGGGCGGGTTCGAGATTTGGATTCCCATTCAGGCGTGAAAAAGTGTTGCGCCGCGCAACCAGTCCAACGCCACCCTCAGAGCAACGGCCGAGCGGCGCCGAATCGCCAAGCCAGGATGCCGACGCGCCTGCGAGCCTGTTACGATTGACGTAATAAATCAAACTGAGCTGACGTTTGATTACTTTCTTCACGTGCAAGGAAACAGCCATTCAGCAACTGCAGTTTGCGCTGTGAAAACGAGTGTTATGCCTAAGACTCTACCGCCGGTTCATCCCGGCGAGGTGATCAGCGAAGAGTTCATGAGGCCCCTGGGGATCAGCATCAATATGCTGGCGAGGGAATTGCACATCCCGGCCAGTCGGGTCAGCCAGATCGTGAACGAACGGCGGGGCATATCGGCGGATACAGCAAAGCGTGCCGCACGCTACTTCGGCACGACTCCCGAGTTTTGGCTGAATCTCCAATCCCGATATGATCTCCTGTCTAGCGAGAGATCAGGAGGAAATCATTCCAAAGCAGGTACATCCGCTGACAGCGTGACGACCGCTCGATTGATCTGGCCGCCATTGGCCGCATCAGGTGTCGGCCACGGCATCCTGCGGCTCATCGCCGGCAAACCGCACCGTGAATCAGGCCCGGACAACGGAATCTTCTTCCCAACTGAACTAAGGCGCTCCTTGATGACGCCGAAAATCAAAATAGATTCGCCGGGGACTCAACAACATCCCCGCTTCGAGAGCGTTCTCAGCACCACCGAACTTAAACTCGAATCGATTTATGAAACGCGCACCAAAGCTCGTACAAACCCAGTCGGTAAAAATTTGATTAAAGAAAATAACGCCACTCTCCGCGAAACCGCCGAATGCGTCATCCCGTCCCGATCTAGCGCTTCGATTCGAAAAACCGCTTCACCAACTCCAGACATTCCGCACCCCGCACCCCCTCCACCACCTCCACCCTATGATTCAACAGCTGTGAATCCGCCAGCGAGAACTTGCTCCGCACCCCGCCGAACCGCAAATCCCGCGCGCCAAATACCAGCCGCGACACCCGCGCCGCCACCAGCGCCCCCGCGCACATCACGCACGGCTCGAGCGTTGCATACAGCGTCGCGCCTTCCAACCTATAGTTATTGGCCCGCAGCGCCGCCTCTCGCAGCGCCAGAATCTCGGCATGCGCCGTGGGATCGTTCGTGCGAATCGGCGAATTGAAACCGCGCCCCCACACCTCGCCCCCGACCGCCACAACCGCCCCCACCGGCACCTCGCCCGCCGCCTCCGCCTCGCGCGCCAACCTGAGCGCCTCCTCCATGAAATCGGCGTCCGGCCCGTAACTTTCGTCCGAGGTCATCGTTTTAACTCAAATGAGAAATAAACAGCCAATCCGCACCAGATGCTCGCCGGTTCCCAACCGCCACTCGCCGATCCCGCCTCCGGCCCGCCAACCCAGGCTGATACTCTGTGGAAGGACCCGCCTATGCGCTATTTGGGTTTGATTTTCAAAAACAGTGTACGCAATCGCCGCCGCAGCGTGCTCACCATCGCGAGCATTGCCATCTCGCTCTGCATCCTCGGACTGCTGATCGCCATGTACCAAGCCATGTTCTTCGGCCAACCCACCCCCGCCCAAGCCATGCGACTGGTCACGCGCCACCGCGTCTCGCTCACCGTTCCCATGCCAATCTACTATCGCGACAAAATCCGCGCCGTTCCCGGCGTTCGCGACCTGATGGCCTGGCAGTGGTTCGGCGGTACCTATAAGGACACCCGCGACCCCAACAACAACTTCCCGCGCTTCGGCACCGACCCCGACCACTTCTTCAACGTCGAGTCCGACTATCAGATGCCCGAAGATCAGAAAAAAGCCTTCATCCGCGAGCGCACCGGCTGCATCGTCTCACGCACTCTCGCCGACAAAATGCATTTCAACCTCGGCGACCGGATCACACTCGTTGGCGACATCTTCCCGGTCACGCTCGAGCTGAAAGTAGTCGGTGTTTTCGACGAACCCGACAAGCAGGCCATCCTCTACTTCAGCCGCGAGTATCTGCGCGAGGCGCTCGGTTCGTCCAGCAGGCAGCAGGACCTGATCAGCGCGTTTCTCGTCCAGGCCGATTCTGCCGCTGATGTTCCGCGCGTCTCGGCCGCCATCGACGATATGTTCGCCGCCTCTCCCTTCCCCACCCGCAGCGAATCGGAGAAAGCTTTCCAGCTTAGCTTCATATCGTTCCTCGGGAATCTGCGTCTCTTCATCATGGCTATCTGCGGCGCGGTGATGTTCACCATTCTTCTGGTTTCGGCGAATACCATTTCAATGTCGGTTCGCGAGCGCATCCGCGAAGTCGGGATTTTGAAAACCCTCGGCTTCACACCAGGCGCGATCCTCGGCATCGTGCTTGGCGAATCGGCAGTGATCGCCTTGATTGGTGGCGCCATTGGATGCCTCCTCGCGGAAGGCATGTGTTCCGCCGTCAGCCGCGGCCCGGGCGGAGATTTCATGCCAGCCCTGCACACTCTCGCGATCACGCCGCCCGTCGGCTTGATCTGTCTTGGTGGCGCGTTAGCCATCGGCCTGGTCAGTTCCTTCATTCCAGCCTGGACCGCATCGCGCACGCCCATCCTCGAATCACTAAAATACACGGGCTAGTCATGGCGATCCCGGTTTCCTACAATTTCCGCAACCTGATCGTTCGCAAGACCACCACGATCATGACCGCGCTCGGCATCACGCTCACCGTCGCAGTCCTGCTCTCGGTGCTCGCCCTCGTCAACGGCCTTCAAACGGCGTTCCAGTCTTCCGGCAATCCGCTTCAGATTCTCGTGATGCGCAAAGGCTCCAACGCCGAGCTGTCCAGCGCCATCACCCGCGAAGTGTTTCAGGATCTGAAATCCATGGCTGGCATCGCGCGCGAAAACAACGAACCCGTCGCTTCGCTTGAAATGGTCACGGTGATCAATTTGCCGAGCGTCGACAGCCCCGACGGCATGAACGTCACTCTGCGAGGCATCCTGCCGGTGGGAATCCAAATGCGCGACGGCTTGAAGATTCTGGATGGACGCTGGTTTCACGCCGGCCAGCGTGAAGTCGTGGTTGGAAAATCCATCGCGCGCCGCTACCCCGGTGCGCGGCTCGGTCAAAAACTGCGGTTCGGCCGCGGAGAGTGGGAAGTGGTAGGCGTGATGGACGGTGGCACGTCGTCGATCAACAGCGAGATCTTCGGCGACCTGAATCAAGCCAGCTCCGATTTCAATCGTGCCGACGGCCTCAGCTCTGCTCTCATCCGCGCCACCGACGCAGCCACGGTTCCGGCGCTCATCAATTCTCTGAACGACGATCGCCGCTTGGGAGTCGTCGCGCAAACCGAGAAGGATTACTACGCGTCGCAGACCAGCTCCGGCACCCTGATCCAGTATCTTGGAATTTTCATCTCAATAATTATGGCCGTCGGCAGCAGCTTCGCAGCGATGAACACCATGTACGCTGCGGTGGCTCGCCGCGCGCGCGAAATCGGCACGCTGCGTGTACTCGGCTTTTCACGCGTCAGTATTCTGACGAGTTTTCTGTTCGAATCGCTGCTGCTGTCGATCCTCGGCGGGCTGCTCGGCTGCGTGCTGGTCCTTCCGCTGAACAACATCACCACCGGAATCGGGAGCTTCGTCACGTTCAGCGAAATTTCGTTCAACTTCCGCGTCGGCCCGGAAGTCATGATCGTCGGAATCGCGTTCGCTCTGCTGATGGGCACGCTCGGTGGACTCTTCCCTGCCCGCAACGCGGCGAACAAAGAGATCCTGACGGCTTTGCGAGACGTGTAATGGAGACGGAACTCAAAAGCCTTCAGATCGACCGCTCGAAGAAACGCTCTGCCGAGCCATCCCCCTGGGCCACGCGTTTCATCATCTTCGGAATCCTTCTGTTCGTCCTGCTTGGTGCAGCGCGGTTCATTTACGGGCGATTGAACACGGCAACCGAAGTGGATATCATCCGCGTCCGCGCAGCTTCCACCGGGGCTGGCGGCGAGGGCAACGTGATCCTCAACGCTACCGGCTACATCGTCGCGGCGCACAAGATCGAGCTCGCGGCTAAGGTGATCGGAAAGGTCGCCTGGATCGGAGTCGACAAGGCCGATCGGGTGAAGGCCGGCCAGGTTCTGGTGCGCCTGGAAGACGATGAGTACCGCGCTAACGTTCTTTCGGCGCAGGGCAATCTCGAGATGCTAAAGGCCAAGCTGGCCGAAGCCGAGCACGGCTCGCGCCCTGAAGAGATCGCCAAAGCCAAAGCCGATCTCGAACAAGCCCGCGCCGATCAGGAGAACGCGCGCGTATCGCTCGAACGCACCAAGGGTCTGGTGCATGACAGGATCTTGGCGCAGCAGGCGCTCGACGATGCGCAGGCCCGCTACGATTCGGCGGCCGCAAAAGTCAATTCGTTCGATCGTGCCTACGAGTTAGTCCGCCTCGGCCCTCGCCAGGAAGAGATAGACGCTCTGCGCGCCCAGGTGAATCAAGCCAACGGCACACTCGACTACGCGCAGGTGCAGCTCGACAACACCGTCATCCGCGCGCCGATCGATGGAACCATTCTCGAGCGCAACGTCGAAAAGGGCGAGTTTGTCACTACTGGCTTCGTCGGCGACAAAGGCGCGAAAGGCTATGTCGTTTCGCTCGCCGACCTGCACGATCTCGAAGTCGAGCTGGATATCAATCAGAACGACTTTGCCAAGCTCGGCCGGCGACAGGCTGGGATGATTACCACCGACGCTTATCCCGACCGAAAGTATAAAGGCGAGATCACTGAAGTCTCGCCCGAGGCGAATCGCCAGAAGGCTACCGTGCAGGTCAAGGTGAAAGTATTGGAACCGGATGACTATTTGCGGCCCGAGATGAATGCCAGCGTCGCGTTTTACTCGCCCGAGAAATCCGGCGAGAAGCAGGCAGAATCGAAGCCGATCGTCACAGTGCCTACTACCGCGGTTCGCGACGGCGCGGTTTTCGTTGTCGTCGGAGGAAAAGCATTGCGCAAACCGATTCAGGTCGCCAGAACCACTTCGCAAGGCGTGCAAGTGTCGCAGGGGTTGATCGGGGGGGAAGACATCATCGCGAATCCGCCCGCGAATTTGAAAGATGGGCAGAAGGTGCGGTCCAAACAGGGGTGAGTCATGGCTGAAACCGTCATCGAGACGCATCAACTTTCCAAGGAATACGTTCGCGACGAATTTCACGTGGCCGCGCTGAAAGATGTTGACATCACCATCGCGCGCGGTGAATTCGTCGCACTGAGGGGGCCTTCGGGCTCCGGCAAGTCGACTCTGTTGCATCTGATCGCGGCAATGGACCGCCCGACCGCCGGCGACATTCTGGTTCTCGGCCAGGACCTCCGAAGCCTGAGCGATCGTGCCATCGCGCACTGGCGTAACGCGCACATCGGATTTGTGTTTCAGTCCTTCAACCTGATTCCGGTGCTGAACGCGATCGAGAACGTGGAACTGCCGCTGAAGTTGACCAATCTCAAAAAGAAAGAGCGGCTCGAGCACGCCGAGACCGCTCTGAAGCTGGTGGGCTTGGGTGACCGCCTGAAACATCTTCCGCGCCAGCTTTCGGGCGGCCAGGAGCAGCGTGTCGCTATCGCCCGTGCGATCGTCACCGATCCGGACTTGATTCTGGCCGATGAGCCTACGGGCAACCTCGATGCAACATCGGCGCAGGAAGTCTTGACGCTGCTCTCGCGGTTGAACAAAGAGTTCCATAAAACCATCGTGATGGTGACGCACGATCCGCACGCCGCGCATTTCGCAACGAAATCGCGGCACTTGGAAAAGGGAGAGTTGTTGCCCGAAGGCCGCGTTCCGGCCGATTGGGCCGTTCCGGCTAGTGCGCCGTCGTAGCGGCGGCTTTTACTTCCATCAGCACTTTCTTGTCTACTTTGATGAGGAAGTTACTCGGGTCCTTGATTCCCCACTCGACGTAGGGAATCTCGAAGTGGCTGGTTGCCAGATACCGGCCGCCGCTTTGCGCATCGACCAGTAGTTGCAAGTTCATTTCGTGATCGGCGCCGTGAATGTTGAAGACGCCGTGCAGATCGAGCGTGGATTCGCCCTCGGTTTCCAAGCGCCCTTTCACTGAACTGGGTTTGAAAACCGCTTCGGGATATTTTTTCGATTCGAGAATTTCTTTGTGCATGCGCTTGTCGCGCGAATCGCTGCCGCTCGCGCCGCTCGCGACGTCGATGACGATTTCGCCACCGGCCTTCCCCGTCGCGGGATCGAAGTGAATGGAGCCGCGTCTCAGCTTGAAAGTGCCGTGCACGGTGTGCAGCGGGTCATGCAGGGTGTAGTGGATCTCGGTCTTAGGGGGATCGAGCTCGAAGGAGCTGTCGGCGAACGCCGCGCCGGCTAGACAAAATAGGAGTACGAATTTTTTCAT
Source organism: Bryobacteraceae bacterium (assembly GCA_035631275.1). Lineage (GTDB taxonomy): Bacteria > Acidobacteriota > Terriglobia > Bryobacterales > Bryobacteraceae > Palsa-89. Next base: position 10,527 of record DASQJA010000128.1, on the reverse strand, counting down.
GAAGTGGCAAGGGCGAGACGGTGGGAGCGGACATGCAGCGCGAGCAGGCTGCCGAAAATCGCCGGTCGTGCAGCCATAAGGCGCAGAGCGCGTCGGCGGAGCCACGGAGAACGGTCGAGCAGGAGCATGAAATCGGCCATAAGAAGCGGCTTTCGGGCGAGCCGGCGGTGCTCGGCTTGATAGCGGTCGAGATCATTGGCCACCATCGCGTCGGCGAGCGCGAGGGCTTGGCGGAACGAAAGACTCAGGCCTTCACCGGTGATGGCATCGACGGAGCCGGATGCATCGCCGATGAGCGCGATACGTCCGGAAACCACGCGGCGCAGGCGGCGCGACATAGTCACAGCGCCGCGCTCAGTGCTCGAAAACGGCGCGCCTGCCAGCCGGCGCTGCAATTCCGGAAACCGTACCAGCGCATCTTCTACCCGTTGGCGCGAATCGCGCGTGAGCAGCGCAAGCCCGACTTCATTCACGCCGACCGGGGTCACGTAGATCTGGCAGCCAGACGTCCAATGGACTTCGACACAGTCGGCCCACGGTGCAATTCGATAGTGCCGGCGAAAACCGAAGCGCGAGAACTCCTTGCTCGCGGCATCCAGCCCGTTCATTCCGCGGACGCGCGAGCTCTGACCGTCTGCGCCGACCATCCAGCGGTACGTCGCGAATTCGTTTGGATTGGTCACGCAGGTCCCCCAAAGCAACCGAACGCCCAATTCGCTGGCACGATCGACAAGCAACTGATGAAGGCGAGTGCGACGAACACCCCATCCGGTTCCGGAAGGAAAGTTCGCTTCGACGGTCGCACCGTCGCCGACGAAGCGGATGCCGCTAAGCGGGAACGCATTTTCGCGATTGAGTTCGATGGCGAGTTGCTTGAGCGCAACGGGCGCGGCCGGAAGCAGCCCTTCGCCGCACGCCTTGTCGATCGGCGGACGCGCCGCATCCGCGACCGTGACTGTGAATCCTTTGAGGCGCGCAGCAATCGCGGCGGCAAGCCCGGCGGGTCCTCCGCCGACGATCAGCACATCGGTTTTTATCAACTACCACCTCAACAAAACGAGTTCGGCCGAAAATCCGGGACCCATCGCGGCCAAGAGGCCATAGGTGCCCGGCGGTGGACGGCGCCGCAACATGACTTCTTCCAAAACCACGAGCACCGAAGCGGACGAGAGATTGCCATCGCGGCGGAGACAGTCCCACGAGGGGGACATATCTTGATCGGACAGACCGAGTGCGACGGCGGTGGCTTCGAGAACACGCGGGCCGCCGGTGTGCAGGATCCAGCTTTTAAGATCCGCGCGCGTGAGGTTGTTTTCGACGAGGAAGGCGTCCACTTGAGGGCCCAGGCTTTCCTGCACGATTTCGGGAAGCTCTCGCGCAAGCACCATCTTGAAACCTTTTTCGGAAATGTCCCAACCAAGAATGTGCTCGGAGTTCGGATACAAGACAGAACGAGTGGCGAGAATCTCGGGCCCAGCAGTTTCGCGTTCCGCGCCACTGACAATCACGGCGGCCGCACCATCGCCGAAGAGGCCGGACGAGATGATGTTGGCGATCGAGATATCTTCCTGCTGGAGCGTCAACGAACACAACTCCACCGCGAGGACCGCAGCCACATGATTGGGGTAAGCGAGAACGTAGTCCGCTGCGCGCGAAAGCCCGACCGCTCCGGCGACACAGCCCAGTCCAAAAATGGGCGTGCGCTTAAGATTCATCGACAGGCCCATGCGATTCGCCAGGCGCGCATCGATGGACGGGCACGAGATGCCAGTGATAGAGACAAAGAACAGAGCATCGAGATCGCAGGGCAACAGTTTGGCACGCGTGAGCGCGCGGCACAGCGCCTGCTCGCCGATTTCTTGCGCGACGTCGATCCAGTGGTTGTTGGCGCGGCCCCAGGTTTTCAGGTCGTAGTACTCTTCAATCGGCAAAGCGAGATGACGTTTGTCGACGCCCACGCGAGCCTGGAGACGCTCGAGAAAAATGGGATTATCGACCTTCGGACCCCACTGACGCTGCAAGGCGGAAAGGATTACGCGCTGATCGTATTCGTACGGAGGGAAGGCACTTGCGGCAGCGGCAATCGTCATTAGAGACTCTCGGGCCCCCTCGGGTATTCTACCTGAGCAGGGGAGCGCTGCTACCACTGGAGCAAGATCAGTTCGGCGCAGAAGCCAGGGCCCATGGCGGCCAGCAGGCCGTAGGTTCCGGCGTCGGGACGGCGTTTCTGCATGAATTCTTCGAGCACCGCCAGCACAGATGCGGATGAAAGGTTGCCGCGCCGGCGCAGGCATTCCCAGGAGACGTCTAGAGCGTGATCGGGCAAATCGAGCGCTCGCGCAGTGGCTTCCAAGATGCGTGGGCCGCCGGTATGCAGAACCCAGGCGCCGACATCGGAACGAGAGAGATTGTTCTCCGCCAAAAATTCGTCGACGTCGCTGGCGAGGTTTTGGAAGATGACCTCGGGGACATCGCGCGAAAGGACGATGCGAAAACCCTTTTCAGAAATATCCCAGCCCATGACGTGTTCCGTGTCGGGATAAAAAGCGGAACGAGTGGTGAGAACCTTCGGTCCCCAGGCCTCGCACGCGGCGCCGGCGAGCAAAACGGCGGCTGCGCCATCGCCGAACAGACTTGAAGAGACCATATTGGCAATAGAGGTGTCGTCCTGCTGAAGCGTGAGCGAGCAGAGTTCGACCGAGAGGACGGCGGCCACTTGATCCGGATAAGCGAGGACGTAGTCGGCCGCTCGGGAAATGCAGGCGGCGCCCGCCACGCATCCGAGTCCGAAAATTGGAACGCGTTTGATGGTGCGCGGCAGGTTCATGCGGTTGATCAGACGCGCGTCGATGGAGGGGGCGGAAATGCCAGTAATGGAGGTGAAGAAGACTGCGCCGAGGTCGGAAGTGGAAAGACCGGCGCGCGAGAGAGCGTGGCAGAGCGCTTGTTGGCCTAACTCGGTGCCGACGCGAATCCAGTGATCGTTGGCTTGGCCGAAGGTGTTGAGAGAGTAGTATTGGTCGAGGGGAAGCGCGAGGTAACGGGTTTCGAGGCCAACGCGGGCTTGCAGGCGCTGCATGAAAGCAGGATCGTCGATGCGCGAGGCCCAATGACGTTGCAGGGCTGGCAGCAGGGTCTGCTGATCGTATTTGTAAGGCGGGTAGGCGGTCGCCACGCCGGCGATAGTCATTCGGTTATGTCTCCTCAGAAACTTTATTTCAAGCGGGCGAGTTCCTGGGCGTACAGCCGGTTGTGAGGGAACTCGCGAGCGAGATCGGCGAGAAGCTCAGCGGCTTTCGGGCGATCGTTGGCGCGCAGCGCGGCGACGGCCAGCAACAAGCGGGCGTATGGACTCAAGTAGTGACCTTTTTCAGCGGCGAGCTGCAGATCCTGGATGCCGCGTTCCCGATCGGTCTCGGCGCCATTCATTTTCAGGAGCCACCGAACAGGGGCGGGCTTGATGCTGAGCAGATAATTCTCGACACCCGGGGCGAGATAAGCATCGTAATAAGACGGATCGATGGACAGCAATTTTTCGGCGGTGGCGCGGCTGGTTTTGACGATTCTTAGCGCTTCGAGGTCGCGGCGCTCGATTAGCGAAAGATAGTCAGCCCGCAGACCGAGCGTGAGGATTTTAGCGAACAGGGCGTCGGTTTGTTCCGGAATTTGTGAGAGGATTTTGTCGGCTAGCTGTTCGGCCTTGGCAAGCTGCTCTTCGAAAGCCTGGCGCACGGTGGGATCGGCTACGGCCTTCGGACGGTGCTTGAAGAGGCCGTCGTCTACAAACAACTCCGAGTGCAAGATGTTGAGGCGATCGAACTCGGAGTAGAGGTAGGCGGCGGCGTTGGAGGCGGGACCGATGGGATCCGTCGGATGCTGCCGCTGCCAGCTCGCGAAAGTCTGGTGAGCCTGATCGAACTCGAGGTTGTACATCTGGCGAAAACCGGTTTCGATCTCTCGAACAGGCTGAGTGGGAACGCCGACGGGCGGGGCCGCAACGGCGGCAAAGCTGAAAGCAAGGCAGAGAAGCAGAAAGCGCGTCATCAGATGTTGATTACCCTTCTCGCCATGCCCAACGCTTCGGTCCAGAAGCCGGCCGAGGAGTGGATCTGGTCAACCAGTGTAGCCAAAGAGTGCGTGAATTGGTCGATGTCCCTCTCATCGATCATCAGGGGTGGAGCGGCTTTGAGAACCATGAAATGATTCCCGCAGATTTGAGTGAGAAAACCGGCATCGCGGAAAAGGCGCATAACGATAACCTGGCCGAACATGCCGGGATGGATCTGGTGGAAGGCCTCGAACGGGAGGCGCAGCTTGAGGCTAGCGGGCCTTTGGAATTCGATCCCGTTGAGCAGTCCGGCGCCTCGGATTTCCTTCACCATTTCGTGACCGGCGAGGGCTGCGCGCAGCCGCTGGCGCAGATATTCGCCCATTTCGATGGCGCGCGGGCCGAGGCGCTCCTGTTCGAGAACCTGGATGGTAGCGATTCCTGCGCGCATAGCGAGCGAGTTTTCGCTGAAAGTGGAGGTGTGAACGATGGCGCGTTTCAGCGAATCGTAAACCGAGCGATAGACGTCGTCGGTGAGGAGCAGCACGCCGCTGGGGACCAAGCCGCCGCTGAGGGCTTTGGCGAGCACGACCATGTCGGGGTCGGCCGATGATGATTCAGAAGCTAAGAATGGGCCGGTGCGGTACATCCCAGTTTGCACTTCATCGAGGATGAGCATGGAGCCGTATTTGGTGCACAACGCGCGGACGTTGTGAAGATAGCCGGGCGGCGGGATGCGGATGCCGGCCTCAGCCTGGATCGGCTCGACGATGAAGGCGGCGATTTTTCGGGTGGCGAGCTTCGAATCGAGCTCAGCAAGATCGCCGAAGGGAACGGCGTGGGTATCGGGCAGCAGCGGGCCAAAACCATCGCGCCAGAAGGGGACATCCGCGAGAGAGAGGGCTCCGCAGGTGAGGCCATGGAAGGCTCCACTTGCATAGATGATGCCATCGCGGCCAGTATGAGCTCTAGAAAATTTGATGGCCGCTTCCACGCCTTCACTGCCGGAGCTGCAGAAGAACGCTTTGCGGAGGCGGCCGCCGGCGCGCTCGCACAACATCACGGCGAGTTCTCCCGCAAGATCGCTGACGTGGCTTTGTAACATCGCCGGGCCGCTCGAATCAAGCTCCTGCTGGAGCGCGGCGACGATTTCCGGGTGATTGTGACCGGCGTTGTGAACGCAGTAACCGGAGAGGAAATCGACGATCGAGCGTCCGTCATCGGTGACGAGATGAGCGCCAGAGCAGCGCGTGTAGCGAACGTTCATTTCGAGAACGTTCAGCAGACGTACCCATTGCGGGTTGACGTGATCGGTGTAGGAATTCGGGGTTAGGCGTGCTGGTGCGGCTGCAAGCGACAAGGAGTCCTCGTCATTAAGTTACTTTGGTATTTCCGATCACGCCGGGAGTCCCCGAGCCCGGCGCCTGCATAACACGAGACGTTTCATTTTAAGCGCCGGTTTCGAAAGCTTAACCAGCGGCAGACAATTCCTGGCCGGTTTCGCTGACCGCGGTGAGGTCGGGGATCTCGATTCCGGTGCGGGTACCTTCGCCCGCTTTGCTGTCGATCCACATTTTGTAGTCGTCGCCAAACAGCACCTTTAACCTTTCGTTTACATTACTGACGCCGATACCTTGTTGAAACAAAGTTGCCAGACGATGTTCCGGGATGCCGATGCCATCGTCTTCGACTAACAGATGAAGACGGCCGCCGGGTGCGAGCGAAGTTTGGAGGCGGATCATGCCGCCATCGACTTTGCTGCTCAAGCCGTGACGAATGCTGTTTTCTAGGATGGGCTGGAGCATCATGCTGGGGACAAGACGATCGAGCGTCGCGGGATCGATTTCCTTGACGAAGCGCAGCTTATCGCCGAAGCGGATCATTTCGATGTTCATGTAGTTATCGATGAAAGCGATTTCGTCGCGGAGGGGAGTGAGGTTGTCGGTCTTGCGGAGCAGGCGGCGCAGGATGCTGGAGAGGCGATAGACGACGCTGCGGGCCTGATCGGGGTTGGTGCGGATGAGCGATGAAACCGAGTTGAGCGTGTTGAAGAGGAAGTGCGGGTTGATCTGGCTGGTGAGAGCGGCGAGGCGCGCTTCGTTCAGGCGAAGCTGCTGAGCTTCGATTTTTTTCTCATTGCGCGCGTTATTCCAGATTTTGAGCGGAAGGACGACGGCGAATATCGAGCTAAGGCAGATGGCGATGCCAGTGGCGAGGTGAGCGCCGCGCCAGATATCGGGCATGAAAACGCCGGCGCGCGTGAAGACCTGGTGGATGGAGACGCGCAGGAGTTCCATGGAGACGATGGTGAAGAGGCAGCCAAGCTGGAAGAGAATGCGGAGCTGATATTGGCGCTGGCGCCAGCGTTTGGGATTGAGGCTGATGAGCACGGAGAATCGCCAGATGTCTTCCTTTTCGGGGGCGAGGTCGCGAAGGAGTCCGCCGAGAACGCCGACGCCAGCGAAGAGCGGCATGGACATCAGCTCACCGCGAATCACTGCGGGGATGGAGATGAGAACGCCGGCTAAGAGGCCGCTGATGTAGCCGCCAACCATGCCGGCGGTGAGGCTGCCTTCCAGGCCAAGGTCGACGGCTTGGTATCCGGCATTGACGAGGCGCAAGGTGACGCAGGTACCGTGTGGTGCGGCGAAGCTGAGCGCGAGCTGGACGCGCTGGAGGAGCGTGCGCTCTTCGCGCATGAGCATGCGTTGGAAGGCGGCGAACCGGGAGAGGATGCTGGCGAGGGATGCGGCGACGGCGACGCGGAGGAGCAAGGTGGCGAGATGTTGGGCGTCGAGCATCTGGGGTCATTATATGGGGAAATGGAGAGCTATTCGCGGCTGCAGAGGATGGCGGCCGTGTCGCGGCGGCCATGGATGACCGCGAATGACGCAAAGCGATTTTTCGTGCACTGCATAAGCGATGAGGTAGTTGTGCGCGCGGACAAAGCGCATTGGCCGTGCGGTGAGGTTGGGGCGGCGATGGCCTTGATTTGGAAATGAGGCTAGCCGTCGAATTCGAGAAAGGATTTCGGCGATCAGACGATCGGCAGCATCCGCGCTGTCGGCGCTCACGAACTCCCATTTCATTCAGATCGCCGCGGGCTTCCGGGTAGAAGTCGCAACCGATCACGAACCGGACTGCGAGCGGCGCACGGCGGCGCTTTTTTCACGAAAATGTGCTTCGACTTCATCGGCGGGAATCGGATTCACGCGGCCAGCCTGCAGGTCGTCATAACGGGCGTCGAGGAGGTCGCGCGTATACGCAAGTTCGTCAAAATATCCTTCGATGACACGTTGAACAAGCCGATCGGCTGTTCCAGTCCCATTCAATTTGGCTAGCTACTCGAGCTTCTCTTAGGTCTCGGGAGTGAAGTGGACTTGCATGCTTCAAGACAGGGGGAGAACGCGCCTGAGGCAAGCGAGTCCTAGCTAAGTGCAGGAGAAAGTTACGCTGAATTTCGGCGGAATATGTGTCATGAGAGGTCGCCTTCGACTTCGCCGATTAGTACGCAGCACGGGGACGACCACCAAGAGAGCCACGATGTTGGTATCAATCACCAGCCGGAGCGCGATCATCCACGCTTACGCTCGGCAGCACGCGCGGCCTTGATTTCCTCGTCAACCTGGCGCGATGTCAGCTGTCCGTGCCCTTGCGCTGCGATTCCCGCCGATTATGCACAACACGTCCGGTTCGGGAGCGGCAAGGCGCACGTAGTCGCAGATGCTTAGCAGCACCGCCTTGGGCGTGCCACGCTTCTCAATCACAAGCGAGTGGTGCTCATCCTCAACGCGACGCAAGAGCTTGCCAAAGCCGGTGTGGGCGGAGAGCGCGCATACCACGATACTGTTGTTCTTGCCTGGCTGCATGATCCACTCTTCAGTTCAGCTATCTGAACTGTTCAGTCGTGCGGCAGCCCGGATGTCGCGCGGTTTGTTTATCTGGCGGCCGTTAAAGGCCCGCGGCGATGCCGTTGAACAGTTGTGCGAGGCAGCGGGTGCTTTTTCCCAGTCGAACATCTGGCCCTGGATGTCGACTTCGGCGTGGACCGTTACGGCGGCAGGCTGGCAGTGGAAGGTGAGCATGAGCGTGGCGGCGAGGCTGAGAAAATCGGACGGGACTTCGCAAATCAGAACGCAGCCGTCGGTGGCTTGGCGAGCTTCCTGAATTTTGTAGCCGTCGCGGGCGAGGGTGCATAACGCGGCGATGACTCGGCCAGTGGGGCGAGCGTACTGTTCGGCGCGGGATTTTCCAGTGTGGATTCGGAGGCGGCCGCCGAGTCTTTCGAAAAAAATTCATCAAGGGCGTCAGAGGAACCTTCACCGGCCGAAGGCTTCCGAAGGCCTCGACGAATTCCTCGCCGGTCATGTGATAGACGGGCGGTTTTTGCTTGGCTAGCCCTCTCTGTCAGCCGCCGCATCGCCAGCTCCCGCTCCCATTCCCGCCGATTGGCGCAACGACATCGACTACGACGCGTTGATCCACAACCGCGAAGAGCCGGCGCCGCTGACGCTGCCTAGGCCAGCTTCAACCAAGTGCAGAGGAGCGCCGCAATTCCGGCAGAATTTCCTGCTCGATTCCTTGCCGCATTCGCTCAAAACACAGTAGTGATTTTATCACTGAATTTACGAGGAAATTCGGTCAAAACAGGCCGGGAATAAGCCCGACCTGGCGCGGCGGGCCCAGACAGTGAGGTCGCGATTGTCACGGCGCGGAGTCGATATATGTTGTCAATCGATAGCACTGGCAACCGTAAGGCCGAACTTGTTGCAGGTGAAGCGAGTGGCGAACTACTTCGCTTTCAAGTGCCCTAGCTCACTGAATTTCGTGCCTTCCCAAACAAGATAGTAAACGTCTGGATGATTCTTGCCGTCTCGCTACGAAATTCGAACCGCAGCGAGTGATGAAGAGCCTGCTGTCGACATGGAATTCATCGCCGGTCCCTTCGAAGAGCGCCGCGCAGGAGATCCACCGTTGCCACACTTCACCGTTCCCGCTGAGCGACAGCGGGTAGACCGCCGGTCTGAAGATCAATGACTGCACTGGCTCCGCAGAGGAAGCCACACCCCCTGCACACGATCCTGTAGTGGCCTGCAAAATGGGGTGGTTGTTTAGACGCCTCTGTCAGACATGTTCGGAACATGCGCTCCGAACTCGTAAGCAGTTTGACAGGCGCCGGGGGTCCGTGCCAATCGGTGCGTGCGGGATAGTCGACGAACTCAGGAATGCGGGTGGCTGCGAGCACGAACAATGATAGTGGGACGCAAATCACCATGGCCGTCGGCCACGGGGAACAACTCCGGATTCGTGCAAGAGGGCAAGCTTCGTGCGTGGTGTTGCCGACGATCATTATAATGAAAGCGCAATTCCTGCTCATGCTAACCAAGGTTGCCGAGGCGAATTTTCCCAGTAGGTTCGGGCATTTTCGCATTTACGGTTTCGAAGGGCTTTACTGCGGCGAGATCGAAGAATGCGTGGTGCTGAGCATGGGGGATGTGGCGGCTGGCGGCGAGCCTCCGCTGGTCAGGATTCATTCGCAGTGCCTGACGGGCGATGTATTTCACAGCTTGCGGTGCGATTGCCGGTCGCAGCTCGAGCTGTCGCTGAATCTGATCGCCGAGGAAGGGCGCGGGCTGCTGATTTACGAGCACCAAGAAGGGCGCGGGATCGGGCTGCTGAACAAACTGCGAGCGTATGAGTTGCAGGATGACGGCGCCGATACAGTGGAAGCGAACGAGCGGTTGGGATTCAAGGCGGATCTGAGGGACTACCAGATGCCGGGCGAGATTCTGCGGTATTTTCATGTGTCGAGTGTGAGGCTGCTGTCGAATAATCCAGACAAGATCGCGGCGCTGGAGCAGGCCGGGGTGCACGTGGCGGAGAGGATTCCGTGCATCGTGGCGCCGCATGAGTCGACTGAGGGGTATCTCAGGACGAAGAAACAGAAGATGGGGCATTTGTTGGATTAGCGTCATGTAACAACCTACGCGGACTGTTTGGCGCTCGCATTCGTGCCGTTGGGACAATCGTGTCGAAACCAGATATCTGCTTAATGGAACAATCTGTGTCGGCATGAGGTGCCGACACGGCACGCAAAAGTGCGTGCGCCACGGGCCGGTACGCGAGACTTTCGTGCCTCGGAGCCATGAAGCTTGAAGAGTCCGTTTGGCCGCATCCCTTCGGCGCGCTTAAGCATCCAAAAAAGGCGGGCTTTATTAGATCACCCGATTGTCGAGGGACAAACGGGTGATAACATTAGAGATACTGTAATGTCGGCAGCAACGAGCATCAAACCGCCGGTGTCACGCCTGGTAGCGACGGACCTGCTTCAGCTCATCGGCAACACGCCGCTGATCCGGCTCGAACGGATCGCGAGCGAATTTCCGGGTGTGGAGATCTACGGTAAGGCAGAATTCTTCAATCCGTGCGGATCGGTGAAAGACCGCGCGGCGCTCAACATGATTCTGGACGGCGAGCGC
>DASQJA010000127.1:0-2352 GCA_035631275.1 Bryobacteraceae bacterium | reverse complement strand
ACGGTTTCGCCTGGCAGTGGGAGCTGGTCGACCGAAAAGACAAAGTCCATGTTGAGGCTGCCGACGACGACGATTGAGCCCGGCATCGAATTCCTAGAGACTCGCCGCGCCGATCAGCGCGAGGCCGGCCACGTATCCGATGAACATCAGCACGATCAGCGTCGCGGTTCCCCGAGGCGCGCCCACAAATTCCCGCCAGATCAAGACTCCCCAGATGGCCGCAACCAGCGTTGCGCCCTGTCCGAGCGCGTAGGAAATCGCGGGTCCCGCGACGCCAGCCGCTAGCACATTGAAGCTCAGCGCCAGCATCCAAATGCATCCGCCCAAAAATCCGAGCGAGTGCAGCCGCAGGCTTCCGCGAAAATAGTCGCCGTACGTGACTTTGCCGGCGCGCATGAAAATTGAATTGAAGATGAAGTTGCTCGCGAGGAGTCCGATCGAAAACAACATCAGGGCTGTATAGGGTGTGAGTGATCCCGGCTGGATGGTCTGCGTTGCGAAGTTCGGTGAAATCGCGGCGTTCAACTGTGGATAAAAGAATCCCATGAGGCTGCCCGCGATGATGGCGAATGCGAGACCCCGGACGGCAGTCGTGTTCTTCGCGCTCCCCAGACGCCGGTAGGCCAGTGCCGACATTGTCATGGCGAAAAGAATGAATCCGACGCCGGTCGCGAGCAGCACGATATTGCCTTTCGGCGACAGGATGTAGCTCTGCAGCGTGCCAATCACCAGCGCGAGTCCGACGCCGACTGGGAATGCAACCGCCATCCCGGCGGCGTCAATTGCTACCACCAATAGAATGTTCGACAGGTTGAACAGGACACCGCTAGCCATTGCTCTGGTCCCCGGACCGCGCTCGATCGCGCGGAGGTTCTCGAGCAAGGGCACGCCCGCCCAGCCGCTGCTGCCGAGCGTGAACGCGAAGATGAAGGAGAACACCAGCACGCCGATTGCAAAATCCCAATAAAAAAGCTCGAACGGCCAGCGATCTTTCCCGCTCAGTTTTTGTGTATTCGCCCAGGATCCCCATCCGAGCATCGTGATAACGCACAACAGAATCGCGATGCCAGTTTCGTGCACAGCAAACACTGGCTTTCTCCTCGAATTTCAATGCGAACACGGTAGTATATCAACCGATGCCCGAACCAATCCTGATCGACACAGACACCGCTTCCGACGACGCGGTGGCGTTGATCATGGCGTTACGTTCCGCGAGCGTCCGTGTGGTGGCAATCACCACGGTAGCCGGCAACGTCCCCGTAGAACAGGCGACGCGCAATGCGCTGTACACGGCCGAGCTCTGCGGTGCGGACGTACCGGTTTATCAAGGCGCGGGCAAGCCGTTATCCCGTAGCTTGGTGATCGCCGATTGGTTCCACGGGCGCGATGGTTTGGCCGATCACGGCTATCCTCCGCCGAAGCGCTGCGCAGAGGAGCAGGGCGCGGTCGAGGCCATCATCTCGGCCGTTCGAAACAATCCTGGTCTCACGCTCGTCACGCTTGGCCCGCTTACCAACATCGCGCTCGCGCTCGCCGAAGCGCCGGATCTCAGGCGCAAGATCGGCCGCACGGTGATCATGGGCGGTGCGCCTTGCTGTGAGGGTAACGTCACGCCCGCGGCCGAGTACAACATCTGGGTTGACCCCGAAGCCGCTCGCATGGTCGTGCGCAGCGGGCTCGCGGTAGAGCTAGCCGGTTGGCACATCTGCCGCGGACCGGCTGCGCTCCTGCCGCGTGATATCGAGTTTGTCGTAGCCATGGGCACACCGCTCGCTCGCTTTGCCATTGAGTGCAACAGCGCAGCGCGCCAAGCCTACAAAATCCAAACCGGCGAAGACGGGATCTCGCTGCCCGATCCGGTAGCGATGTCCATTGCGCTCGACTCCGGCGTCGGAAGTGAATTCAGTTATCACTACGTCGACGTAGAAACCGCCAGCGAGCTCACGCGCGGCATGACCGTGGTCGACCGTTTGAATGTCGCAACGAACGAACGCAATCGCGCCGCTTGGCCGGAAATCATCGGCAGAGTTCCCAAGGCGAAAATCTACTGGGCCATCGATGTCGAGCGCTGGAAGCGGGCGCTCTATGCGGCCCTGAGCTAAACGAGTCGTCCAAGCGTAAGGTAGCCGCGATCTGATCTCAGGCGCTTACCGGATTGTTTGTCCAGTCTCGCGGGCCTATTCTGGTACGGCCGGCTAGAAAGTTATGGCACAAATAACTCTTCGTACGATGGTCTTCTTCGGCTTGGCGAGCGCGGCGGCGGGCCAAGCGCCCACGATCGGAAGCTGCACAGTCCTGGCGGCCGACAACATCTGGAACACACGCATCGACCAGTTGCCAGTTTCACCGAGT
>DASQJA010000126.1:0-4190 GCA_035631275.1 Bryobacteraceae bacterium | reverse complement strand
AGGATGATCTCCCACACGCTGATGACGCTCACTACAGAGGCTGCGAAGGTCCAACAATACAAGCTTTGCTCGCGAAGAGATCCGGTCGCTTCCTTCGAAGCTCCAGATGACGACGCTGGTATCCAGGAGCAGAGAGTCGCTCCGATGAGTCCCTGAAATCCTCAAGCGCGCGTCGAAATCTTCAGCATGTGGATTTTGCCCTTCCATTTTCCGGGGCTTCTTCGCCTCTCTTCCCATCCACGAGAAGCTCGCGCTCTCAAAGCCCGAGATCCTCGTTTTGCTGCGGGAGGCGGGTGAGCGCTGGAGCGGTTTTGTCGAGCGGCTTCCCTGAGAGCGTCATCGCCGAGAGAGTCCAGGGACGGGGCGGCGAAAAGCCGTTTCGAGATGCTGCTCGACACCAAGGAGCACGAGATGCACCATCGCGGCCTGTTGATGGTCGTTGAGCGGCTGCTGGACATCGTTCCCACTTAACGCGCAACCGGCAGCGCGCCGCCGCCGAGGGACAACAGCAAAAAGCGGCGGGATAAGACCATGGCGCAATTTTCCGGTGAGGCGGGATATCACGCGAATCTCAGGGTGACAGAACCGAATTCTGAGCGCGATGCTAGACTACATAGCGTTCAGCCTGGAGCAAGCGCCATGCGATCCGGCGGCGTGTCGCGATCGCGTCTACGGGTTCGAACTTGGTAAAGCGCTTCAGCACCGCGAGATTGGTCCGGAGCACGTCGCCTTCCGAGCATGCGGCTAGGACCGAGCGCCCGGCGCTTTCAATTGTCTCCATGGCTTCGCGCGTGAAAACGCTGACCATGTCGCGAGCGTTCTCGCCCTTGCCGGCCTTGGCCATCTTGCGCGCGCGCAGCAGCGCCGATTCCATGCCGAAGGCGTTCATCGAAATGTCGGTGACGCCGGCAAGGACTTCCTGCTGATCTTCGAGCGCAGCGCCGAACTTCTGGTATGCGATGCCGAGCGCAAGCAACGCAACTTTCTTCGCGTTCTCGACCAGGCGCGATTCTTCGTCGGCCGCCGTGGATGACCCGCCGCCGCTCAAAAGCTCCGATTGCAGCTTCGTCACCGCCTCCACAAGCGCTAGCTGCCCGCGCTGGGCTCGTTTCAGAAGCATTCCGGTCGCAAGCAGACGGTTGATCTCGTTGGTGCCTTCGAAAATCCGGTTGATGCGCGAGTCGCGATAAGCGCGCTCTACCGCGTACTCCTGGCTGAAGCCATAACCGCCGTGAATCTGTACGCCTTCGTCGACGACGTAGTCCAGCATCTCGGAGGCGAACACCTTGATGAACGAGCACTCGGTCGCGAATTCTTCGACCGCCTTAAGCATGATTTTGGCCGCGTCCGGCTTCGACCAAGAGAAATCTTCGAGCTCGTTCTGAATCAGCCCGACCACCCGATAGCTACACGACTCCGTCGCAAAAAGCCGGATCGCCATTTCTGCCAGCTTATGCTGGATCATTCCGAACTCGCCGATCGACTTACCGAAGGCCTTGCGCTCCTTGGCGTACTTGATCGAGATGCGCAGCACTTCCTTCGCACCGCCGACTGCGAACGGGCCTAACTTCAGACGGCCGAGATTCAGAATGTTGAACGCGATGATGTGCCCCCGTCCGATCTCGCCGAGCACGTTCTCCACTGGCACTTTCACGTTGTCGAGATAGACAGCCGTAGTTGAGCTGCCCTTAATTCCCATCTTCTTTTCTTCGGCGCCCGGCTTCACGCCCGGAAACGCGCGCTCCACCAGGAACGCCGTGAATTTTTCGCCGCCGACCTTGGCGAAGATCGTGTATAGATCCGCGCCGCCGCCGTTAGTGATCCACATCTTCTGGCCGTTCAAGATGTAGTGCTTGCCATCGGGAGTCAGATCCGCTCGCGTTTTTGCAGCCAGAGAGTCCGACCCGGCCTGCGGTTCCGTCAGGCAATACGCGGCGACCATTTCTGCCGTGGCGACTCTCGGCAGATAGCGTTGCTTCTGTTCTTCAGTGCCGAACAGCAACAACGGCAGCGCACCGATGCCTGCCTGCGCGCCGTGCCAGGCCGAGTACGAGCCGTCGCGCGCGACGACCTCCGCTACCACCATGGCCGATGTCAGATCCATCTCCATACCGCCGAATTTTTCCGGAATCACGACGGCGGGCAGGCCGAGCTTACCTGACTTACGCAGGATTGAAATCGCTACCCCGGGCTCCTGGTGCTGGATTGCCTCCAGGTTCGGCACTACTTCCTTTTGCCAGAATTCTTCAGTCGTACGGCCGATCGCACGATGTTCTTCAGTAAAATCCTCGGGAGTAAAGATCTCATCCGCGGTCGTTGGCTCGATTAGAAACGAGCCGCCTTTGTGTCGAACTGGCGAGAGAGTTGAGGTTGCCATGAATTACCTGTCGTACCTTCGTTTCTGAATTTCTCCAATAAGGCGTTCACACGAGTATGAACGCGGCACGCACGAGTGCGTGCGCCAATTGCTCAGTTCAAGCGCTCAAAAATTCCTGCGGCGCCCTGGCCGCCGCCGATGCACATTGTCACCATGCCGTATTTCAGGTCGCGCCGCTTCATCTCGCGCAGGATGGTCGCCGTCAGTTTCGCTCCCGTGCATCCCAGCGGGTGCCCTAGCGCGATCGCGCCGCCGTTGGGATTCACGCGGTCGAGGTCCAGGCCGACTTTGCGAATCACCGCCAGCGCCTGAGCCGCGAAAGCTTCGTTCAGTTCCACGATGCTGATCTGATCCGTCTTCAGGCCCGCCAATGCCAGCGCCTTTGGAATCGCGACCACTGGTCCGATCCCCATGATCTCGGGGGGCACGCCGCCGACGGCGAAACTCACGAAGCGCGCCATCGGTTTCAGACCCAGCTCGCGCGCTTTCTTGTCCGACATGACCAGCGCCGCAGCCGCGCCGTCGCTGGTTTGCGACGAATTACCGGCCGTCACAGTGCCGTTGGCATCAAAGACGGGTTTGAGCTTGGCGAGCGCCTCGACGGAGGTATCCGCGCGCGGGCCTTCGTCCTTTTGAAACACAGCCGCGCGATGCTTCGGCTTGCCGTTGTCGAGGACCGTGCTCTCCACTTCCACTGGCACGATCTCCTCATCGAACTTGCCCTCCGCCTGCGCGCGCAGCGCGTTCTGATGGCTGCGATAGGCGAACTGATCGGCATCCTCGCGGCTGACGCCGAACTTGCGTTGTACTTCTTCAGCCGTGAGTCCCATGCCCATATAGATCTGCGGCATGTGATCCACCATCCACGGATTCGGAGCGAACTTGTAGCCCGACATCGGGACCATGCTCATGGACTCGGCGCCGCCGGCGATGATGATCTGCGCACCGCCAGAGCGAATTTTCTCGGCCGCCATCGCGATGGCCTGCAGTCCCGACGAGCAGAAGCGGTTGATAGTCACGCCGGGCACCGAATCCGGAAGACCGGCGCGCAGGGCGGCCACGCGCGCCATGTTCATGCCCGATTCGCCCTCAGGATTCGCGCAGCCGATGATCACGTCATCGATCTCGGCCGGCTGCACCGCCGGGTATTTTTCCATGAGGCTTCGAAAGACCGTGGCTGCCAGGTCGTCCGGCCGCGTATTGCGCAGCGTGCCCTTAGGAGCCTTTCCGATAGCAGTACGAAGACAATCGACAATGACAGCTTCCATGTTGGTTTCCAGAATTAATTTCTGAGCGGCTTTCCTGTCTTCAGCATATACCCCATACGCTCCTGCGTCTTGGGATTTCCGCATAGGCTCAGGAATGCCTCGCGTTCTAAATCGAGCAGGTATTGCTCTGAAACCGTCTGCTCGCCCGTGAGCCGGCCGCCTGTCAGCACGTTGCCGAGCTTTTCCGCGATCAGCACGTCGTGATCGCTGATGTAGTGCCCTTGCCGCATCGACCACGCGCCGATCTTGAGCAGCGCGAATCCACTCTCGCCGGCAACTTTAATGTCGCTGCGCGGCGAGCCAGGCGAGTAGCGCGGGGCGAGTTCGAGAGCCAGCGCTTTGGCATCGCCGATCAGTCGCTCCGGATTCATCGTGATCAGATCGGCACGATCGAGAAGGCCCAGCTTCTTGGCGTCATCGGCGCTCGCCGAAACCTTGGCCATGCCAATCAATTCGAACACTTTGCGCGGGTCTTTCAAACGCAGCAGTAGCTCCTTGCATCCGCCGCCGCCCGGGATCAGGCCGACGCCGACTTCCACCAGTCC
>DASQJA010000125.1:0-3011 GCA_035631275.1 Bryobacteraceae bacterium | reverse complement strand
TCCCGCGGGCCGGTGGGGTGAGCCGTCGGATCTGGCAGGAGCGGCGGTGTTCTTGTGTTCTGCTGCAAGCGATTACGTTCACGGGCACGTTCTGGCGGTGGACGGCGGATGGTTGGCCCGATGAGGGAGAGCACAGAATGTCGCACTTGGCCGTTCGAAGCTTCATACGACGACGTCGATATCTATTGGCCCTTGGCCCATCTCGGGCTCGCGCGGGCTTATGCCGTGCAGCAAGATATCACGAGTGCGCGCCGTGCGTATCAAGACCTCTTCACGCTATGGAAAAATGCCGACACCGACACTCCCGCACTCAAGCAAGCGAAAGCGGAATACGCGAAATTGCAATAGTATTCTCAGGTCGTTGATATGAATCCGTTGCCCTCCGAACCGGATTCAGTTGAGATTTCAGCAAGCTCAGGATGGATCATCGTTGCGGGATAAATTTGTAACGGCTGTTATCACCAACCATGCGGATATGTAGTTTTTCTGTGGCATTCTCTGGGAATTGAACAACCCGAGCTTTCATTCGTAGCGAAGGGCGACGATGGGGTCAACCTTCATGGCGTGACGCGCGGGAATGAAGCAGGCGATGAGCGCCACGGTGCAGAGCAAGATCGCTACGCCGGAGAACGTCAGCGCATCGGTGCTGGTCACACCGAGCAGTTGGCTGCTCAGAAAGCGCGTAAGTCCAAAGGCCGCTGCCAGACCCACGCCCACGCCGATCAGAGTCAGCCGCAATCCGCGCCCGAGTACGAGCCGCAAAACGTCTTGCTTGCTCGCGCCGAGCGCCATGCGAATGCCGATTTCATGCGTACGCTGCCGCGTAGTGTAACCTGTGACGCCGTAAATTCCGACGGCCGCGAGCACGAGGGCGAGCAGACCGAAGGCGCCGACGAATGTTCCGGCGATGCGTTGCGGGAAGCTGGCGATTTGCTCGCGCAGTTCGAGAGTGGTGACGTCGAAGATGACAAGATCGGAGTTGAGGTCGTTGATGGCGCGCTCGATCAACCTGCCCCCTACGAGCGGGTCACCCGTGGTGCGCGCGAGGACGGTCAGGGCCGGACGATACACCTGGTACTCGGACAGATAGATGAACGGCGTGAGTTTTTCGTTGGGCGTGTTCACTTTGACGTCGCGCGCGATGCCGATCACGGTGAACCATTCGTGCGTGAGATCGGAGTTGACCTGCTTGCCGAGGCCTTGCTGGCCGGGCCAGTAGCGGTTGACGAAGGTTTCGCTGACGATGGCCACGCGCTGCGCCTTCATGTCGTCCTGAAGCGTGAAGTCGCGTCCCTGAACGAGCGGAATCTGGAGCGTCTGAAAATAATTGGGAGTGATGATGCCGACTTGCGTTTCCATCGACTCGTTCTGCTGCGGGACGTAGCCTTCGATTTTTAGCGCAGTTGAGCCGCCGCCGAAGCCGAGCGGAATGCGCGTCGTGAGCGTGACGGATTGAACGCCCGGAAGCGTTTCGAGCTTGGAGGTCAGCAGGCGATCGAACTGCGCGCCTTTTTCATCAGAGTAGCCCGCGGTGAAAAGATCGTAGGAAGCGATGAAGATGTTGTGAGAATTGAATCCGGGATTGATCTGCTGGGCGTTCTGGAAGCTGCGGATGAAAAGTCCCGCACAAATCAGCAGAAGCAGCGAAAGCGCAATTTGCGCTACGACGAGGCCGCTCGTGAGGTGCGCTTTGCGAAGGCCGCCCGAAGCACTGCCGGAATCTTCTTTCAGCACGTTGACCGGCGCTTCGCCCGAAGCGCGCAGCGCGGGCAGGATGCCGAAGATCACGCCGGTGAGCACGGAGATAAGGAACGTGGCGAGAAGCACCGTGCGGTCGGCGCCAATCGGAAGCGAGAACGGAAAATCTCCAACGGGAACAAATCTCATGAAAGTTCCCGAAGTCCAAAAGGTGATGACGAATGCGAGCGCGCCTCCGGCGGTCGCCAGCACCACGCTTTCAATCAGGAGCTGCCGGACGAGCCGCCACCGGCTCGCGCCCAGCGACATGCGAATGGCGAGTTCGCGGCGGCGCGCCACCGAGCGCACCAGCATGAGATTCGCGACGTTGGCGCAGGCGAGCAGCAGGACCAGGCCGGCAATCGCCATCAGCATCGGCAGCAGCAGCGAGAAAAACATGTTCGCGCCAAACGGGCTGCGCCACAGCGGTGTCACGGAAATCACATCGTGGCCGCGGTGTTCCTCGGGATAGTTTTTCACTTCGTGCTTGAGCAGGACCGTCATTTCCTCCTGCGCTTGCTGTGGCTTCACGCCGGGCTTAAGCCGGCCGAACACTGCGATCCAGAAGTAGTGGTGGTCGTGAAGCAGATCGCCGCGCGGCATCACATCTTCCACCATGGACACGGGGACCCAGAGTTCGTTGCGAATCCCGGTCTGGCTGCCCTGAAAGACGGCGGGCGCGACGCCAACAACTGTGAAGGGGCGCTGATTGAGTTCAATTGTCTGGCCCAGCACATCCGGTTTTGCGCCGAGGTGCGTCTGCCAGAAGCGGTAGCTGACGACGACAACAGGCGCACCGCCGGGCCTTTCGTCCTCGGCGGGGAGAAAGGCGCGGCCGAGAATGGGGCGAACGCCGAGGACATCGAAATAATTTGCGGTTACGACCGATCCCCAAAGGCGCTCGGGCTTGCCCTTACCCGTCAGGCTCAGCGGCATGAAGCCGCTTCCCATGATGCCGGTGAAGCTCTGTTGGCCATCGCGGACGGCGACGAGGTCGGGATACGTCATCGGGAAGGGATTGTCGGAGCCACGGCCGAGAGAGAGAGAGACGACATCATTTGGGTTGGCAAGACCGGGGATTGGATTCAGCAATGTCGCGCTGATCCAACTGAAGATCGTGGTGTTGGCACCGATGCCCAAGGCCAGCGTGATGATGGCAATCGCGGCGTATCCGGGCGCTTTGGAGATCATCCGTAGGCTGTAGCGTACGTCTTGCCAGAACGAGGTCATCTGCGCCCCTCCCAATACATTTAGAATCACTCCAAGCATGTCCC
>DASQJA010000124.1:0-7564 GCA_035631275.1 Bryobacteraceae bacterium | reverse complement strand
ACGCGAGCATGTCATGCATCCACCCCATGTTCCACTTAAAAGTGAAACCAAGCCCGTTTGAAGAAACCGGCTTCGATACACCGGGAAACGAGGTGGACTCCTCGGCCAAGGTGAACGCTCCCGGCACCTGGTGGGCCAGTTCGTTGAAGCGCCGCAGAAAATCGATGGCCTCCAGGTTTTCGTTGCCGCCAAACTCGTTGGGAATCCACTCACCGGGTTTGCGCGAGTAATCGAGGTAGAGCTTGGAGGCCACGGCATCGACGCGCAGGCCGTCCACGTGATACTCCTTCAGCCAGAACAGCGCGTTCGAAATCAGAAACGAGCGCACTTCGTTGCGGCCGTAGTTGAAGATGAGCGTGCCCCACTCGCGGTGCTCGCCCTTTCTGGGATCCTCGTGCTCGTAGAGCGCGGTGCCGTCGAAGTACGCCAGCCCGTGCGCATCCTTGGGGAAATGGCCCGGCACCCAATCGACGATGACTCCAATTCCCGCCTGGTGGCATGTATCGACCAAGTACATGAAATCGTCGGGCGTGCCGAATCGCGCGGTGGATGCGTAGTAACCGACCACCTGGTAGCCCCAGGAACCCGAGAACGGATGCTCGGCCACCGGCAGCAATTCGATGTGCGTGTAGCCTAAGCGCGTCGCGTATTCGACCAGTCTCGGCGCGAGTTCGCGGTAAGTGAGATACGAATTGTTCGGACCGCGTAACCACGAGCCAAGGTGCACTTCATAAATCGACACTGGTTGCTTGAGGATGTCTTTCTTCCCGCGCGATTCCATCCAGCCGTGATCGCCCCATTGGTGGCGGCCGAGATCCCAAACCACGGAGGCGGTCTTCGGCGGGACTTCGCTCGCGAATCCGTACGGGTCGGACTTCTGCTGCCGGTAAGCTCGTTCACGCGAACGCACCGAATACTTGTAGTTCGTTCCGGCGCCCACTCCAGGGATGAACAACTCCCAGACGCCGCCGGAGCGAAGCCGCATAGGATGACGCCGCTCATCCCAGTCGTTGAAGTCGCCCACCACGCTGACCACTTCGGCGTTCGGCGCCCAGACCGCGAATCGCACGCCCTCGACACCCTCGCAGCAAACCGGATGCGCGCCCATAGTGCGATAGCTCTCGTACTGTTTGCCTTCGCCGTGAATGTGCAAATCGAAATCCGAGATCAGAGGGCCGAAACGATAGGCATCTTCGATGTCGACACGACCGCCGTTCCAGAGCGTAAGGCGCAGCAGGTAGTGTCCCGGATCGCGGTCGAGCTTCGCGACGAAAATGCCTTCAGCGCGGAGCTTCTGCATCGAATGCGAGGAGTCACCGATCAGCACTTCCGCGTCCATGGCTTGGGGGAGAAATGCTCGCACCTCCCAGCTATCGCCGCCATGATGCGGTCCTAACAAACTAAAGGCGTCCCCATGATGACCGCTCAGGATGGCGTCAACGTCTTTCGATGTCATGCACAGCTATTATGGCAAGGTGCCTGTTGAGAAAGCCGAGCTGCACGTGCATCTGGAGGGTTCGATCGAAGCCGAGACTCTGCTCGCGATCGATCCGTCGCTCGATCGCGCCGAGATTGAGGCGAATCTGAAATGTGGAACTTTCGATGAATTTCTGCGCGGCTACATTTGGATCACGAGCAAGCTCCAAACACCGGAACACTATGCTCTCGCGACTCGTCATCTCTTGGAGCGGCTGGCCGAGCAAAATGTGATTTATGCCGAAGTTACTTTGTCGGCGGGCGTAGTGCTGTGGAAGAAACAGGATCTCGCTGCCGTATACGAAGCAGTGTGGCGGGAATCGCAACGATCGCGTGTGCGGACATTTTGGATTCTTGACGCGGTGCGCCATTTCGGGGCAGACCATGGCATGGAGGTAGCGAACTTTGCAGTGACGCGCCGCGATTCAGGCACGATCGCGTACGGGATCGGCGGCGACGAAACGCGCGGGCCCGCGGAATGGTTTCGAGAGGTTTTTGCTTTTGCCCGGGACGGCGGGTTGCGGCTGGTTTGCCACGCGGGCGAGACGGTGGGGCCGGAATCGATCTGGGCGGCGCTCGAAATTGGCGCCGAAAGGATCGGGCATGGCATCACAGCGGTTCGCGATCCCGCATTGATGGCTCGGCTGCGGGAGTTGAATATTCCTCTCGAAATATCGATTACCAGTAACGTCGCGACGGGCGTGGTTCCTTCGCTCGCCGAGCATCCCGTGGGCGCGTTATACGCCGCGGGTGTTCCGATCGTGCTGAACACAGACGATCCATCGTTCTTCCGTACTTCGTTGACGCGCGAGTACGAACTCGCGAAGCAATTGTTCGGGCTCCCAATAGACGAACTGGCAGCAGCAAGCTTCCGTTACGCGTTCGCCGCCGATCATGAGGCCGCCCCGCCCGCCTAGACCGGGCCTTCGTCGCCGAGTTTCACCCTGAGATTGGTTGTGCGTCCGTTTCGGAAAACGGTCAGCTCCAAAGTGTCGCCGGAGCGCTTGCGTGCCAGGGCCCGGCTGATGGCGTCTTCGCGATCGATCGGTTTGCCATCGATCGCGGTGATCAAATCGCCACCGACCACGAGCTGTACATTACCGATCTGCACTGTCTCACGGCCTCCGCGCAATCCCGCGCGTGCCGCGGCCGAACCGGGCTCCACTTCCTGAACCAGGAGCCCGCCCTGCGTCGGAAGATTCAGAGCGTCGGCATAATCGCCTGAAACCGGCACCACCGTCACGCCCAAGCGAGGTCGCTTGCGGCCGGCTTGAAAGTCTTCGAGCAGGGCTTTGGCACGATTGATCGGCATGGCGAAACCGATGCCGATGTTCCCATTGGGCCCGAGGATGGCCGTATTGATACCGATTACGTCGCCGGCCGAGTCGAGCAGCGGCCCGCCGCTGTTGCCGAAATTGATGGCCGCGTCGGTCTGGACCAGTCCCTCGAGCTCCTGATTGTTTTCTCCGCGAATGCTGCGGCCGAGCGAGCTGACGACGCCGGTTGTCAGCGTGCCGTTCAGGCCGAATGGATTGCCGATGGCAAGCACTTTCTGCCCCACTTGAAGCCCGTCGGAATCGCCGAGCCGCAGCCACGTTAGCTTTTTGCGCGGCGTGATTTGGATCATCGCGAGATCGTTGGCCTCGTCGCGCGTGATGAGCTTCGCCGGATAGCGGGTCTGATCGGAAAGCGTCACTTCTAATTGGCGGTCGTTGGTGACGACGTGGCTGTTGGTGAGAATTTTGCCATCTTCGCTAATAAGAAAACCAGAGCCCTGGTCCTTGGAAGGATACACCTCGAGAAAAATCGTGCGCCGATACACGGTGCTTGTGATGTTCACCGTTGCCAGGTGGGCGGACTTGTAAATGTCGATGTTGTTGAGTTCGTCTGGACTGAGCGTGGCACCGCGCGCCACGCTGGGGCCCGACCAAATCTGCCCGCCCGCTCCGCGAATCGGAGCGAGAATACGCTGCCGGCCCCAATCCGTCCTCGACGTCACGATAAGGAATCCGCCGACCAGCATCGCGGCGATCACAAAAACGCGCAATCTCATAACGAAACACTCCGTAGCGATTGATAGACCGCCCGCACTTGTTCGAGCGTGTTTTCCTTGTCGCCCGAGGTATCGATGACGTAGTCGGCCACGCGAACTTTTTCCGCAAGAGGCAGTTGCCGGCTCAAGCGCGCTAGAACCTCTTCACGCGTATACGGTCCGCGCTTGACGGCCCGTTCAATCTGCTGCTCCATCGTGCAGGTCACAACAATCAGACGGTCAAATCGCTTATAACTTCCAGTTTCAACCAGAATCGCCGCCGCGACAACTACGATGGCATGCGGGTCCCGGGCTTCGATCTCGGCGATCATGCGGGCCTGCCGCGTCCCGACCGGCGGATGCACCAATTTGTTCAATTTCTCAAGCAGCGCCGGTTGGTCGAAAACAAGCGCTCCCAGCTTGCGCCGATCGATGCATTGTTCAGGCGTGAGAATGCCAGTGCCGAATTCGCGGACTACCGCGTCATAGGCCTCCCCATCGGGCAGCAGCACCTGATGACCGAGCTCGTCGGCTTCAATGAAATGACAGCCGAGATCGGCCAATGCATGTCCCACGAAACTCTTGCCGCTGGCCAGACCTCCGGTGAGCCCTACCCGGAGCATACATGCTGTTCGGCAGCCTGCACCGTATTGCTCATTAGCATAGCGATGGTCAGCGGGCCGACTCCGCCAGGCACAGGCGTGTATGCGCTCGCCAGTTCGAGAGCGGCTGCGGCGTCTACGTCGCCGATCAGCCCTTTGCCGTCGGCGCCGCGATTCTGGCCGACGTCGATCACTACGGCGCCCGGCCGTATGAAATCGCGCGTGATGAGATTCGCCCGCCCGATCGCAGCTACAAGAATATCGGCGCGCCGGCATTCTTCCGCGAGGTTCGCGGTTTTCGAATGGCAAATCGTAACCGTCGCGCTCTGGTGAAGCAGCAGGAGCGCCATCGGTTTTCCGACGATGTCGCTCCGGCCTACTACGACCGCCTTCTTGCCTGAGATCGGGATCTCGTAGCGGCGCAGCAGCTGCATGATTCCGGCCGGAGTGCAGGCGCGCGGAGAGGGAATGTTTGCCACGAGGCTCCCGACGTTCACGGGATGAAATCCGTCGACGTCTTTATCCGGTTTGACGGCGAGGAGGATGCGGCGGCTGTCCACTTGTTTCGGTAGTGGCATCTGTACGAGGATGCCGTCAATCTCGCTGCGCTGATTCAAGCCTTCAATAATTCCGAGCAGCGCGTCGGTGGTGATGGTATCCGGCGGCGTGATTTTTTCACTGTAGATTCCCAGTTCGCCGCAGGCTTTGATCTTTCCGCGAACATAGATCTCAGAAGCTGGATCGTGGCCCACCAGGATCACTGCTAGGCCCGGCGGCCGGTGAGTGGCAGTCAACTGCTCCACTCGCGGCTTCAGTTCCGACAAAAGCTGTTGGCGCACCCACCTCCCATCCAGGATTTTGGCGCTCATTCATTCGTGAGCATAGCAGAGGAGTGCGCGGTAAACGCGTCTGCTCACTGCTCAGCGGCAGCATTCTTTTTGGTGGGAGGTGAGGCTTTCTTCTTCGAAGGCGTTGCGCTCTCCGCCAGAAGCTTTTGGGCCTGCTCTCGGATGTGCTGTTCCTGTTGATCGTTGAAGAAGTCCGCATCGTGGCCCGAATACTGCGCGCGAATCATTCCCTGGCGGTCGATGAAGACCATAAGCGGCACCAGCGGCACCTTGTCCTTCGGCCATTGCAAATAAGCAAGCGACTGATCGCTCGGCGCGGTGCCGACTGGGAAACTCGGTTGAAACTTGTTGATGAAACCCGGAATGTCGGGATTATCATTGACGGCGGCTTCCACCACAGCGAAACCCTTCGGCCCAAGATCCTTTTCGATGCCACTCAAGACCTGAGTGGTTTTTTGGCAGTGCGGTCAAGTGGTAAGGATGAACACCAGGCAGAGGACCTTGCCGCGGTATTGGCTGACCAGGATCTGCTTATTCGGCCCCATGTCGATTACGAACTCGGGCGACTTGCGAGGGATGTCGGCGCCGAGTCCGAGGGCGCCGATTAGCGTAAGTATGACGATCGCGCGACGGAGCATCGGAATTTGAGTATACACGCCTTCGCAGCACCTGGAGAGCGGGTTGCTCGACGAATCCAAGTAGTACCACGACGCGCCGGTCGAATTTTGTGAGCACCGAAACGCGTTTCGAGAGTTCGCGCCTCCGTTATAATTGAAGTTTCCCATGCACATCATACGTCGTGTTGCCGTCCTTGGAGCCGGCACAATGGGTGCGCGCATCGCCGCGCACTTCGCGAATGCGGGCGTCCCCGCACTGCTCCTGGATGTCGTGATTCCCGGCCAGCCGAATCGAAATACTGCGGCACTGAAAGGTATCGAGTCCGCGGCTAAACAACGGCCGCCTGGATTTTTTACGGACGACAAAGTCGCGCTCGTCACTGCTGGGAATTTCGAAGACGACTTGGCGAAGCTCTCTGACTCCGACTGGATCATCGAAGCCGTCGTCGAAAATCTCGACATCAAGCGCGACCTGTGGCGCAGAGTAGACGGCGTCCGCAAACCGGACGCGATGTTGTCCACCAACACTAGCGGCATTCCGCTCGCCCAGATCTCGGAAGGCTTCTCAATCGACTTCCGGCGGCAGTTCCTCGGCACGCACTTTTTCAATCCGCCGCGCTATCTGCACCTGATGGAGCTGATCCCGGGCGCCGATACCGATCCGCACATTCTCGCTTCCGTTGACCAGTTCGCCGACCGCAGGCTCGGCAAAGGCGTGGTCCGCACCAAAGACACTCCCAACTTCATCGCCAACCGCATCGGCAGCTTCTTCGGCGGGACCATCGCCAAGACGATGATCGAGGAAGATTTCACCATCGAGGAAGTGGATGCCATCACCGGCCCGGTAATCGGGCTGCCGAGTACGGCAAGCTTCCGACTTCTCGATCTAGTGGGTCTGGACGTTTGGGCATTCGTCGGAAGCAATCTCTACGCTGCCGTGCCGAACGATCCCTGGCGCGACCGTTTCCTCCCGCTCGATTTCCAGAACAAGATGATCGAGCAGAAATGGCTCGGCAACAAAACCGGCCAGGGCTTTTATAAGACCGTTGGTAAGGGCGACAACAAAGAATTTTGGGTGCTCGACTGGAAGACTCTCGACTACAAGCCGCCCTCGAAGCCGCGCTTTGCGTCGGTGGACAGCGTTCGCAACCTCGAAGATCTCGGCGAACGTCTGCGCGCGCTGGTTCGCGCCGACGACCGCGCCGGACGTTTCTTGTGGAGAGTGTTCAGCGACCTGTTCCTTTACTCAGCCGAAATGATCCCCGAGATTTCGGACCGCATCGTAGAGATCGATCGCGCGATGCGCTGGGGCTACGCCAATAAACTCGGGCCGTTCGAAACATGGGATGCGCTCGGGTTTGTCGACGTCGTGACGCGGCTTGAAGCCGAGCGCCGGCCGCTGCCCGAAAACATCAAGCGCATGCTCTCGCGCGCCGCGTTGTCGCTCTACCGGCAGGCCGGCCAGGCGCATCCGGTAACTGAGTATTTCGACTTTCACACCAACGCCTATCAACCGCTCGAGCCGCGTCCGGGCATCGTCACCCTGGCCGACCGCAGGCGTTCGAATGGCGTGATCCAGTCGAATCCGGGCGCGTCGCTGATCGATCTCGGCGATGGTGTGCTATGCGTCGAGTTTCATAGCAAGATGAACGCGCTCGGCGAAGACAACATCTCAATGCTCTACGCCGGCCTTGAAGAGACCAACAAGAATTTCGCCGCTATGGTGATCGCCAACGAAGGCGAGAACTTTAGCGTCGGAGCGAATCTGATGATGGTTTTGCTCGCCGCGCAGGAAGGTGAATGGGACGAACTCGACCGCGCGATCGCCCGCTTCCAGCAAGCGAACATGGCGCTGAAATATGCATCCAAGCCTGCGGTTTCGGCACCGTTCGCCCGCACTCTCGGCGGCGGATGCGAGATCGTTCTGCACTCGACGCGCGCGCAGGCGTCGGCTGAAACTTACATCGGACTGGTGGAAGTCGGCGTCGG
>DASQJA010000123.1:0-3382 GCA_035631275.1 Bryobacteraceae bacterium | reverse complement strand
CGCTCCTTCTCGAAGGAAAAGTTTCGAAAGTGAGAAAGGAGCGGCCTTCGGGGGAGCATAAAATGAGGCTTCGCGACGCTGCGCGACCTTTTACTAACCACCCCGTCTGCGCCAATAAGGAACGGGATCTTTTTATTGAGGCGCAGCCACCCCTCCTTGAAAAAGGAGGGGAATGGGCCAGTCTTGGAACACTTCCATTCCAGTTGGTTTCAAATGGGCCCGAAAAAATAACCGCGCAGCGCCATCTCGACACCCCTGGCAGCCTGTCGAGCGCTCCCCCTCCGCCTCCCCGCATGTATAATGAATATTGACGCGTGAGCCAACAAACCCGCCGAAAAGTACTGCCGCTGGTCCTGATCATTCTCATCGTCCTGGGAATCGTGCTTTGGAAATTTGTCTTCAGCAAACCGGCAGCCCCCGAGACGGTTGTAGCACTAAGCGGCAGGATCGAAGGTGACGACTCGGCGATCAGTCCGAAAACGAGCGGCCGGATTGCCGAGGTGCGGTATCGTGAAGGCGACACTGTCAAGGCCGGCGACACGATCGCCGTTCTCGACGACGCGCAGGTCCGCGCCCGCGAAGACCAGGCCCGGGCTGCTCTAAGCGCCGCTCAGGCCCGCGAACAGTCCGCACGCAGCCAGCTTGCCATGCTGCGGGAACAGCTCGGCCAGTCGGAGCTTCAAACAGGTCAGGCGCAGACCGATGCGGAAGGACGTGTCCGCCAGGCGGAGGCCGACCTGGCCGGCGCGGAAGCGGAGCTGGCGCAGCAGGAAGCCGCACTGAAGCTGGCGCAGTTTGATCGCGATGCCTACACCCGGCTTGCCCAAACCGGTGCCGTTTCCGAACGCCAGGGCCGGCAGGCCGTCGCTACCGCCGACCAGCAGACCGCCGTCGTCGCGGCAGCCCGGAAACGCGTCGACGCCGCCCGCGGAGCATTGACCACAGCTCGAGCGAATCTCGAGAATCCCAATATCCGTGCTGCTCAGGAATCGGTGATCCGCAAACAGATGGCCCAGCAGGAAGCCGAAATTGCCGCCTCCGCTGCCAGCGCGCAGGAAGCGAACTACGCGTTGAACGAAGCCAAGGCCAATCGTAAAGACCTGACCGTCATTGCGCCGTTCGACGGCACCGTGATTACACGTTCCGCCGAACCTGGAGAGGTTGTAACGGCCGGAACGCCGATCGTCACGCTTCTCGATCTCAGCAGAGTCTATCTCCGCGGTTTCATTCCCTCAGGCGAGATCGGCCGAGTGAAGGTCGGCCAGCCGGCCCGCGTTTATCTCGATTCCGACCCCAAGCAGCCGCTCGACGCGTTCGTTTCGCGCGCCGACCCTCAAGCCACATTCACTCCCGAGAACACGTACTTCCGCGAAGACCGCGTGAAGCAGGTCGTCGGCGTCAAACTGCAACTCAAGGAAGGCATCGGCTTCGCCAAACCCGGTATGGCCGCCGACGGCGAGATCCTCGTGCAGGGCAATCAATGGCCGCAGAAGCGAGTGCAGTAAGTTCGGCGATCGAGATCACCGGACTGAAGAAGAACTACGGTCCGGTTGAAGCGGTTCTCGGTATCGATCTCACTATTAACCGCGGCGAGATATTCGGCCTGATCGGTCCGGACGGCGCCGGCAAAACGTCCGTGTTTCAGATTCTCGGCGGCGTCATGCCGGCCTCATCCGGGGAGGCTATCATGCTGGGTCATCCTGCGCGCGAGGCGCGCTCCTACGTGGGATACCTCACACAGGTCTTCAGCCTCTATCACGATCTGAGCGTTGGCGAGAATCTTCGTTATATGGGAGAGCTGCGGCGCCTCACCGACCAGCAGATCGATGATCGCGGCGGCCGCTATCTCGCGATGTTCGGCATGGAGCGTTTCAAAGACCGCCTCGCCGGACGGCTCAGCGGCGGCATGAAGCAGAAGCTTTCGCTGGCGTGCGCCCTCATCATCGAGCCGAAGATTCTCCTGTTGGACGAGCCAACAACCGGCGTCGACCCGGTTTCGCGCCGCGAGTTCTGGGATGCGCTGGCGGACCTCTCGCACGAAGGCATCACGATCGTCGTCGCCACGCCGTATCTCGACGAAGCCGAACGCTGTAACCGTGTGGCGCTGATGCACGACGGGCTCATTCATCAGGTCGGCACGCCGCGCGAGCTGCGCGAGAGCCTCGGCCTCAAGCGCCTCGTCGTCAGGGCCCCGCAACTCAGCCATGCCCTCGACATCCTTCAAGACACTTCGGGCATCGAGGATACGCAGCGGTTCGGAGATCGTCTCGACGTGATGGTCGCCGATGCTTCCGAGGGTGAAAGACTCACGCGCGAAGCGTTGCACGCCGCCGGCATCGAGGTTCTGGAGATCGGGCTCGCGCCGCCAACGCTCGAGAACGCGTTCGTCGCCCTCCTGCGCCAGGGTAAAAAGGAAAAGAAGGTCGCGGTGTTTCAAACAATGCCGCCCTCTGCTGAACGGAAGTCAGGATCAGTGGCTATCGGCGCAAGCCATCTCAGCAAAAAATTCGGCGAGTTTGTGGCCGTGAAGGATCTGAGCCTCGAGGTCCGTTATGGCGAGATCTATGGTTTACTCGGCGCCAACGGCGCCGGAAAAACGACCACCATCAAAATGTTGTGCGGATTGATCGAGCCGACTTCCGGCGAAGGTACACTTGCCGGAGAAACCGGCCCGCTCCGCTCCAGTTCGGTCCGGCGCCGCGTGGGATACATGTCGCAGAAGTTCTCTCTCTACGATGATCTGACGATCGAAGAGAATCTGGATTTCTTCGCCGGCGTTTACGGCGTTCCGTTCGAGAAACGGCGGGATCGGAAAAACTGGGTTCTGGGGTTCTCGGGGCTTGAAGGCCGCGGCCATCTCATGACTGGAAGCCTGCCCGGCGGTTGGAAACAGCGCGTCGCATTCGGCGCCGCTGTCATGCACGAGCCCAGCGTGCTGTTTCTCGACGAACCGACTTCGGGCGTCGATCCGCTGGCACGCCGGGCTTTCTGGCGGATGATCAATACTTTTGCCGACTGCTGCATGGCGATTCTGGTCACAACGCACTATCTAGAAGAGGCGGAGCAATGTAATCGACTCGGCCTGATGGTTGCCGGAGAACTCGTGGCGACGGGAACACCGTCGAGCTTGAAGGAGGCACAGAAAGGCCATCTTCTGGAACTCATCACCGACAAGCCGCAGCTCGCGAACAATGTTCTCAAGAGTCAGATGGAACGCTGGCGGATTTCGCTTTTCGGCGACCGGTTGCACGTGATCGTGGATGAAGATGCGAAGACGGGGATTCGCAATATAACGGACCGGCTTGCTGAGGCCGGTATAACGGTCGCGACCGCTCATGAAGAGCCGTATTCGTTGGAAGATGTTTTTATTGCCGTCGTGGAG
>DASQJA010000122.1:0-2061 GCA_035631275.1 Bryobacteraceae bacterium | reverse complement strand
ACGATGGAGAAGCTGATCGGCTTCGGCGTGCTGCCAATTGTGAATGAGAATGACACCGTATCGACCGCGGAGCTCGAATCTGTCTCGGATGGGGCACGTTCGGTCGCGTTTAGCGATAACGACCGTCTCGCGGCGCTCGTTATGAGCGGCCTGGAGGCCGACGCGCTCATTCTGTTGACGAACGTGGACGGCTTGCTGCGCCAGCCAACTGTGGCCGAGAACGAAAGCGCTCACGTCATACCTGTCGTTGCCGAGATCACGCCGGAGTTGAAAGCTCTTGCCGCGGGGCCGTCCGCGAGCGGACGCGGCGGCATGCGCACGAAGCTCGAAGCCGTTGAGATCGCCATGAATTGTGGTGCCGCGGCCGTGATCGCAAACGGCAGCCGCCCGGATACGATACCCCGCCTCTTCCACGGCGAAAGTGTCGGCACTGCGTTCCTGCCGGCGAAGCGCATGCGTGGAAAACGGCGCTGGATAGCCTATGCAGCGGACGTTCGTGGCCGAGTGGTCGTCGATGCGGGAGCGCATCGGGCGATTACCCAGCGCAAAGCCAGCTTGCTCGCATCGGGAGTCGTGAGGGTCGAAAATCAATTCGCGCCGATGGATGTCGTGAGCATTATCGATTCTGAAGGGCGCGAGTTCGCTCGCGGCATCGCCAATTGCGCCAGCGAGGAAGCGGAGAAATATTCAGGCAAGCGCGGCCGCAGAGTGGACGGCGCCCGACCGGCCCCGGTGCTGGTCACCCGCGACAATATTGTACTATTGCAAAAAGCATGAACCAGCCAACTTCAGTGCAAGTGAAAGAAAATGAGGCGGTCGCTTCCATCGTGCATAAAGCGAGGGTCGCATCCCGCGCTGTCGCCAAGCTGTCGCTGGAGGCGCGCAATGAGATTTTGCTGGCGGCTGCGAATGCGATGGAAGGCGGCTGCCAGCGGATTCTTCAGGCAAATGCGCTGGATTGTGCTGCTGTGGAGCCGGACGTCGTCGCTGGGAAAATGTCCTCGGCGATGTTCAAACGCCTGCAAGTAACAGAAAAGGGCGTCGCGCAGATGGCCACGCAGGTGCGCGAAGTCGCTCGCCTCGCCGATCCCCTGGGACGCCGACTCTCTGCAACAGAATTGGACGGCGGATTGGTCCTTTACCGCGAGTCTTGCCCGATCGGCGTGATTGCCGTGATTTTCGAGTCGCGACCGGACGTAGTGCCGCAACTGACTTCGCTCGCACTCAAATCCGGAAACGTGGCCATCATGAAAGGCGGCTCCGAGGCCAAGGAAACCAACGAGACTCTCGTGGCGATATGGCGCGAGTGCCAGGCTGAATTCCCGGAAGTCCCGGCGGACTCGGTCAACCTGTTGCACTCGCGCGCGGACGTGCTGGAACTGCTCGCGCAGGATCGCGACGTCGACTTGATCATTCCTCGCGGGTCGTACGAGTTGGTCCGCTTCATCGCCAAACACAGCCGCATTCCGGTGCTTGGACATAGTGAAGGCATCTGCCACGTGTACGTCGATCGAGCTGCAGATGTGAAGAAGGCCCTCGACGTCACATACGATTCGAAAGTGCAATATCCCGCGGTGTGCAACGCCGCCGAAACTTTGCTCATCCACGAAGCCATCGCGCCTGTTTTCTTGCCGAAGATTGTCGAGAAACTGAAGCAAGCAGGCGTCGAAATCCGCGGCGATGGGAAGACTCGCGTCCTATTGCCGGACGAATCGATCGTGCCCGCGACAGAGAAGGACTGGGCCACGGAATACGGCGACCTGATTCTGTCCGTCAGGGTCGTCGCCGATTTGAATGAAGCTATTGAACACATAAATTCGTATGGCTCTCATCATACCGACACGATCGTGACTGAAGATGCGAGCACGGCTCGCAAATTCATGAATGAGGTCGATTCGGCGGGGGTATTTCAGAATGCTTCGACTCGATTCGCGGACGGCTACCGCTACGGTTTTGGTGCGGAGGTTGGGATCAGCACCGGCAAGCTGCACGCGCGCGGGCCGATGGGTCTAGAGGGCTTGACAACCTACAAGTACAAGTTGTACGGCCAGGGACACACCG
>DASQJA010000121.1:0-8676 GCA_035631275.1 Bryobacteraceae bacterium | reverse complement strand
GTTGGGAGATGGTGTGAACGACGCACCGGCCTTGATGGAATCGAACGTGGGTGTGGCGATGGGGTCAGGGACGGATGTCGCGCGCGAGAGCGCTTCGGTGGTTTTGCTCAACAATGACCTGCTGCGCTTTGCTGGGCTGCTCAAAATTGCGAGGCGCTGCCGGTCGATCATCATGGTGAATTTCATTGGAACGCTTGCCGTGGATAGCGTGGGCGTCGGCCTGGCGGCTTTCGGTTTGCTGAACCCGGTTTTCGCTGCGCTGATCCACGTGTCGTCGGAGTTGCTGTTTATTCTGAATTCAGCGCGACTGCTTCCGGCCCCGCGAGCGGCCGAGTTCGCCTATCGGACCGGCGCGGTTGCAGGAGTTCCTGCGCCTCGGAGTTCGCCGAATTACGACAACACCCGCGCGGTTCGCACTTCAGCGCGAGGCTGATCGAGGACGGCTGGATTGACGACGTTGATCGGCCCGCCACGGGCAAACGCGACAATTTGATCGAAGATGTCCGCGAATTGAATTTCGTATTCCTCGCGCGTGACGTAACCTATGTGCGGCGTGGCGACGACGTTGTCCATCGCGAGCAGCGGATGTTTGGCGTCGTGCAGCGGTTCCTGTTCGAAGACGTCGACGGCGGCCATTCCCGGGTGGCCTTGTTCGAGGGCGCCGACCAAAACTCCAGGTTCGATCAGGCCGGCGCGGCCGGTGTTAACCAGGAGAGCGGATGGCTTCATGCGGGCCAAGTCCGAGGCAGTGACGATACCGCGCGTCGCGTCCACCAAGCGCATGTGGAGTGAAACAATATCGCATTCTTCGAAGAATGCCTCCTTCGATGGGGCCGATCGATAACCGGTGGCTCGAGCGCGGTCACGCGAAGCGTCACGCGCCCAGACGAGCAGATTCATTCCGAACGCTTTGCCATAGCCGGCCACCGTTTCACCGATGCGGCCGTAGCCATAGATGCCGAGAGTCAGTCCGCGCAGCGTTCGTCCCACGCCGGTCTGCCACACACCGGATTTGAGCGCGGCAACTTGCTGCGGAATCTGGCGCATGGCGGCGAGTATAAGCGCCCAAGTGAGTTCAGCGGTCGCGTAGGATGGGGTTCCGGCATGCATGTCGGAGGACACCATGATCCCCAGGCGGGTGCAGGCGTCGATGTCGATGTGTGGATAGACACTGCGCTGGCTGATGAGCCGCAGCTTTGGAAGGCGTTCGAGCAACAGCGCGGTTATTTTGGTGCGCTCGCGAATCAGGACGAGTGCTTCGGTGTCTTTGAGGCGAGCCGCGAGTGGGTCGAGGTCGTCGACATGGTCGTTCCAGATTTCTACTTCGTGGCCATCGAGTTTGCGAAAGCAGGGGAGTGTTCGAAGAGTGTCGAAGTAGTCGTCCAGGATCGAGGTTTTCATGCGGCCCTGAGCGGCGCGGCTAATCTCGAGCGATTCAGATGAACATCTCTTCGTCGCTGGTGGCTTGATCGACGCTGGGACGGTTGCCACGCGCCAGGTAGGCCAGCGCGGTCTTGATTCCGACCGCGATGCCGTTCATCTCTCGCAATGGGCGCATGATACCGTCGTGGACGGTGGCCACGGTTTCGTGCGCGCGACTGAGTGTGTCGTCTAATACCAGCTCCACACGTTCCAACTGTACCTTTGCGCGGGAGGTGGCGTCGGTGACCACTTCCTCGACTTTGCCGAGCTGCTCTTTGGTGGACGTCAGGATCTCATTGGCGCGGGTGGTTATGTCGAGGATCTGTTGGCGGCTCTGTTCGACTGTCGTGGTTGTGGTTTCGACCAGCGAATGCACTTTGGGGAGCAGAGGCTTGATATCGGCCTGAAGCGCCTTGGTGGCTTTATACATACCGGCCAGCATCCCGGCCTGGATGCAGAGAGCAATCGCGGAGATGATGACGAATGCCGTCATCACGTAGAGAAGTGTCATTTGGTCCATGGCGAACCGTGCCTCGTTACTTAGATGCCTTCGACCTCGCTGCTTGAGGGACCGCGGACGGCGTCGCGATAGGCGGCCTTGCCGGCCTCGACCGCGGCGGACAAGTTGTCGCGCTGGCTTCGGACGGCGCTGCGGCCGCGCTCGATGGCGTCGTTGGCTTGGTCCTTCAAGTCCGCGGTAGCGCGTTTGAGGTATTCTTTGCCCTCGTCGGCTTTCGAGCGGATTAAATCGCGTGTTTCGGCGCCGGTTTTGGGAGCGAAAAGCAGGCCCACGGCCACTCCCAATCCGAGACCTAGGAAGAAATAGGAGAATCTGTTATCGTCGTCCATGGTGACCGTCCTTTGTGTTCGAGTCGAAGGCTACCATTTACAATAGCAGCCTCGACTTCTAGCTAACAGCCCGCAAAACGGAGCGCGTCAGCATCCTCAATTGGCTGAACCGAGGTCTCCGCCGCGCCCTTTACGGGCTAGAAAGAGTGTCCTCAACTTTAATGACGCAGCGCAAGCCCAAACTGCTTCCTCCAGACCAGTTATTCAGCTTGGCTTTGCGCGCGCTTGGCGGACGGGCGCATTCGGTGGGCGATCTCCGGGAGAAGCTGCGGCGGCGGGCCGAACGCGCGGAAGATGTCGATGCGGTACTTGCGAAGTTGAAGGAAGCCGGGTATTTGGATGACAAGCGCTTCGCGGAATATTACGCTGCGGCGCGTCTCGAAAACGAGGGATTGGGGA
Source organism: Bryobacteraceae bacterium (assembly GCA_035631275.1). Taxonomy (GTDB): domain Bacteria; phylum Acidobacteriota; class Terriglobia; order Bryobacterales; family Bryobacteraceae; genus Palsa-89. Next base: position 6,006 of record DASQJA010000121.1, on the reverse strand, counting down.
GAATCCGGGTCCTGCGCGACCTGCGTCAGAGGCGGATCGCGGGAAATTTGGCGGAGCGCGTTACAGAAGCTACGTATAAAGACACGAACGAAACAGGGTTAATCGAGGCGTATCTTCAACGAAAGTATCGCGGCAAGCAGTTGCGGACATTTTTGCGAGAGGAGAAGAATCTGGCATCCGCGTTCCGGCGATTGCGGTACGCCGGGTTTTCTTCGGGAGCGTCGATTCGGGTGTTGAAGCGGTACGCTCAGCAGCCTGACGTCCTGGATGCATTGGAGTCCGACGATGCCGAAGCGGAGCAGGACGGATGACAGCGCTTAGGTTTGAGTGCCAGCGCGGTTGTACGAATTGTTGCCGGCAAAAAGGCTTCGTCTATATCACTGAGAGCGATCTAGTAAGGATCGCCGCGTTTTTGAAATTGAGCGCGGCCGAATTTGAGCGGCGGTTCGTGTATCGGACCAGGCATCTGCTGCGTCTGCGGATGCCCAAGCACTCGCAATGTCATTTCCTCCGCGAGGACGGATGCTCGATTCATCCCGTGAAGCCCGTGCAATGCCGCATTTTTCCTTTTTGGCCGGAACTGATGGACGACAAGCGCAAGTGGAAGAAGACCGTGCGGTATTGTCCGGGGATTGGGAAAGGTGAGTTGGTGCAGATTGAGAAGGCGCGCCGACAGGCGGATGAGATGCGAGTGGCCTATTCGGGTATGTATCCAGACCGGGTGTCGGGATGAGTCGCGATGCGGCACACACGAGAGCGTGCGCTACAGCACCTTGCAGGCTTCGTCGAAGGTGAGACGCGCGTTGCGCGGGTAGAGCTTCGAATCGTCGCCGTAGCCGAGGTTGCACACGAAATTCGACTTCACTGTGGGCGGGAAAAATTCGGCATCCACCTTGGCGTTGTCGAACCCGGACATCGGGCCGCAATCGAGACCGATGGAACGCGCTGCGACGATGAAATATCCGCCCTGGAGGCTGCCGTTTCGGAAAGCAGTAAGCTGCGCCAACTCCGCGGAATTAACAAAGATGTCGCGGAAGGCCGGGTTCTGGGGGAAAAGCTTCGGCAAGCAGTCGTAGAACTGCAGATCGTAGCCGACGATCGCGGTGACTGGCGCGGCCATGGTTTTGTCGACATTGAGCGGCATCAACGCAGGCTTAAGCCGTTCTTTAGCCTCCTTGGTTCGCAGAAAGAGGATGCGCGCCGGGCTGCAATTGGCACTGGTGGGTCCCCATTTCATCAAGTCATAAAGCTGGCGGAGCACGTCGTCGCTGACTGGTTTGTCGAGCCAGGCCTTGTGGGTACGCGCTTTACGTAAGATCGTGTCGAGAGCCTGATCGTCGAGCGGCGGCGGGGGCAATGCATTCCTCCTTCGTTGCAGTGATGTGATGATTGGCCGCGCGGAAAAGTTGCGCTGAACTTGCTCTGCTTCGCGGCCGTGCGCTAAGAGTGAGTGTATGGTGCGAGCGGCTCTGGCGGCAATCGCAAGGATGCGCGGCCATCGCCATTCTGGCGGTTTTCACCGATCAGATTCTGACACTGATGTCACAAGGGTTCAACCCTGTCGCCGCGCCGGTGCACGTCAGTTCCTGCACGTTCGCGCTCGGTTTGATTGCGGCTTCGTTTCATAGCTTCCTTGCAGGATATCTTGTGCCACTCTGGCGAAGCAGAATTCGAGCCTCGCGACCCTTTTCCTGATCGTAGGCGGGGAATCGATGGGCATTGTCGCGGCGATTCGATGCTGGCGAGCGACACCGCGTTGGTTCACCCTGGGGTTGTTAGTAATTTTCCGGGTGCCGGGGCACAATCTTTGCAACGCAGGGAGGGCCCGTTACTTCGGTTTGAAGGCGGATACCGGTCAGAGCAGACGGCGCAGCGCGGTTGACAGAGTCTCGATATCTTGTTCGTTGTTGTAGAAATGCGGCGAGACCCGCAGATGCCCGCGGCGGGCGGCCACCAGCACTTTTTCCTCTTTCAGCGCGCGGGAGAGCGCCGAGACATCATGCCCGTCGAGGCGGGCGGCCACAATTGGTGAACCAGTGTCGGCGACCGTTGCGCCGTGTTCGCGCAGCATCGCACGGACCTTTGCGGCGAGCGAGAGCACGCGTTCTGCTACCTGATCGGGACCGAGTTCGAGCATCAAGTCGACGGACGCCTCGAGTGCATAGAGCAACGTGAAAGGCAGCCCGCCGCCTTCGTATTTTTCGGCTTTGGTGGCCAGGCGCGGCGCGCCGTGATGGAGATTATCGACGTTCCGCCAATCGCAATCGGTGCGCCATCCAACAGCGTTTGGCACCAGCCACTCGCGAACCTGAGGGCTGATGTAGACAAAGCCCGCGCCGGGCGGGGCGAGCATCCATTTGTAGCCATGCACAGCGAGCATGTCCGGTTGTATAGTTCCTGCATCGAACCGTAGCGCACCGACGCTCTGGGTGCCATCGACATACAAAAGGACGCCGCGGCGGCGCAGTTCCGCGGCGATTTGCGCGACGGGCGGAATGAAACCGGTGTTGTAGTTGGTGGAGCTCAGCAGCACGAGTCGCGTGCGCGCGCTGACAGAATCGAGCAGCCGTTCGCAAGGGCAGACTCGCATTTCGACCCCGCAGCGCTGCAGCATGCCGGGGGCGTACAGATTGTTGGGGAATTCGTGCTCGAGAGTAAGGATTTGATCGCCCGGCCGCCATTCGATGCCCGAAATCAAAAGTCCTAGCGCGGTGGACGAGTTGGGAACAAAGGCGATGTTATCGGGGGAACTCGAAATCAGGCGCGCGATCTTGGTCCGGAGCCGGTCGGCATCGTCATACCAGGCAAGAAAATCGGAGCAGGCCAGTTCATCGCGGTGCGCCAGGTGTTGAGCCATGGCTTCTTGCGCGCGGCGCGGAAGCTGGCCGAAGGTCGCAGTATTGAGGTAGGTCCAATTTTGAAGCGCCGGGAACTCGCCGCGGATCGCGGTCCAATCGACGCCGGTTGCGCAAATCATGAGATTCAGTTTAGCGTCCACAGTTGTGCGGCGATTGCGCCGGTACACATCAGCATTGCGGCGACATTTGACGGCTTCGGGCACAATTAGATTTGTCCTCCGCCATGAATCTCAAAGAGCCGCTGGCGCGCTACTGGGGTTACAGCGAGTTTCGCCCTCTACAGGAGCGCATCGTGGAGAGCATTCTTGCCGGGCACGATACGGCAGTGGTGATGCCGACGGGCGGAGGGAAGTCGCTGTGCTACCAGTTGCCCGCCCTGGTGTCAGGCAAAACGGCAATCGTTATTTCACCGCTGATCGCGCTGATGCAGGATCAGGCGGCGCAGCTCAGTCAGATGGGTATTCCCGTCGCGGTGTTGAACAGCGCAATTCCATGGGCAGAACAATCGAATGTGATTTCGCAGGCCGCGCGCGGCGCCTATCGGCTCCTCTATTTGTCGCCCGAGCGCTTGGCGCGGCTGGAGACGGTGGCGTGGCTCCAGCGCGTTCCGATCGGTTATTTTGCGATCGACGAGGCGCATTGTATCTCCGAATGGGGGCATGAATTCCGGCCCGAGTACCGTCAACTCAGCAGCCTGCGCGGAAATTTCCCTGATAAGCCGATCGCCGCGTTCACCGCTAGCGCGACCAAGCGCGTGCGGCACGATATTCTCGCGCAGCTTCAGCTCCGCGATCCGGACAAATATATCCAGAGCTTTCATCGATCGAACCTGCGATACGTAGTGCAACGGTGCGAGAACGACCGCGAGCAGCGGCGGCGATTGGCGGCGGCTTTGCGCGAGCACTCGGACGATAACGTGATCGTGTATGCGCCGACCATCGCGCGCGTCGAGGAGACGGTCGATTTTTTAGCGGAGAAAGGTGTGGCAGCGGTGCCGTATCACGCCAAGATGGATGCGCGGGCTCGGGCAGTGAATCAGGAGCGCTGGATGTCTGACGAGATCCGGGTGCTGGTAGGGACGGTCGCTTTCGGGCTCGGGATCAATAAGGCCGCGGTGCGAGCGGTAATTCATTTGTCGCTGCCGAAGTCGCTGGAGCAGTATTACCAGGAAGCGGGACGAGCGGGGCGCGATGGGCTGGAATCCGATTGCGTACTGCTGTGGCAGAAGAAAGATGCTGGACTACTCGCCCATTTCATTGAGAAGATCGGCGATCCGCAAGAGCAGCAACGCGCCTGGCAGCGCTATCACGGCATCCGGAAGTTCGCCGAATCGCAGGTGTGCCGTCACCGCCAGATTTGCGTGCATTTTGGTGAGATTCCCAAATGGGAGCGCTGCGAGATATGCGACGTTTGCGGCGCTGAACCGGACTGGCTGCGCGAAAAAGCCGGAGCCACGGCTCCTCCGTCGGAGCGCAGGACGCGAACCAGTCAGGTCAGAGTAGCGGGGCCACCGGCGCGCTTGACAATTGATCCTGAACTGCTCGAGTATCTGCGGGAGTGGCGTCGGGGCGTTTCGGCTCGCGACAATGTTCCAGCGTTTCTGGTTCTGCATGACGCTGCGCTTGAAGATCTGTGTGTTGTCCAACCGCGAACTAAAGAGGAGCTGCTCGACGTGACAGGCATCGGAGAGAAGAAGGCGGCATCCTTGGGCGATGCGATCCTCCAGGCGCTCAAGGATTTTCGAAACGGGGCACGAGCGGTGCGGCAAGAGCAGAACAAGGCCTCGCCGGCGGAAGAGACCATTCGATTGCTCGCCGAAGGCCGGAGCTTCGAGGAAATCGCTCGGATCCGGGAGCGGCGCCTGGCAACGGTTATCGATCTGGTCGCGGAATTGGTGACGCGCGGGAGGGTCTTGTTCGATCCGCAATGGGTGAGCGCGGAGAAGAGGGCGTTGATTGAAGGGGCCATGGAAAAACATGGCACAGCGAGGATGAAGACGCTCAAGGACGCTTTGCCGGAAGAGATTTCCTACGGCGAGATTCGATTGTTGGCGGCGGCTCTCCGAGCCAAACACCGGTAGCGGGCATTATCGGGAGAACGCAAAGCTTCGTTATAATTAGGGTTAGATCCCATCATTCGATTTTGTAGGAGTTTTCACGTATGTTTGATTTGTTTCGCAGCCGGGCCAAGGCAACGCGCATTTTGCTGGGCGCGATGCTCGGCATTCTCGCGCTATCGATGCTGGTGTATCTCATCCCCGGCGCTGGAACTTCCACGGGGAATTCGAGCGATCAGGTGATCGCCGAGATCGGTAAGGAACCGGTCACCGTCCAGGAAGTGGAAGGACAGATCCGCAACCAGTTGCAGAACAACAAGATTCCGCCGGACATGGCCGACATCTACATTCCCCAGCTCGTCGACCAAGCGTTAGCCGGGCGCGCGATGGCGTACGAAGCCAGGCAGCTGGGCTTTCAAGTTTCCGATGCAGACGTCGCCTATGTCATTCGCTCGCTGCCATTTGGAGGGCTTCCCACCGATCAATACAGCCAGTACGTGATGCAGCAGTTCAACATGCCCGTCTCGGAGTTTGAAAACAACCTACGTTTGAATGCATATGGCGAGGCGCTCCAAAACGTAGCGTTGGAAGGCGCCGTGGTTACCGCCGCGGACGTAGAATACGCGTTCAAGCTGCAGAACGAGAAGATCAAGTTTCAGTATGTCGCGTTAATGGCGGAGAAGCTGGGAGAGGCGCTGAAACCGAGCGAAGCGGATCTGAAAACGTATTTCGAAGCCAACAGGAACTTTTTCCCGCTGCCCGAAACGCGCGACGTCCAGTTGATCGTTGCAGATCAAGCCAAAGTTGGCGAGACGATTCCGGTGTCGGACTCGGACGTCCAAGCCTATTACAACGCGCATCAGGATCAATACCGCACACCCGAGCGAGTACATGCGCGTCACATCCTTGTAGCGACCGCGAACAAGTCCGACGCCGAGAAGGCGAAGCTCAAGGCCAAGGCGGAAGATCTGTTAAAGCAGGCCAAGAGCGGGAAGGATTTTGCGAATCTGGCCCAAAACAACTCCGATGATCCCGGCTCTGGGTCCAAAGGTGGCGATCTGGGTTGGGTGGTGCGCGGCCAGATGGTGAAGC
>DASQJA010000120.1:0-4031 GCA_035631275.1 Bryobacteraceae bacterium | reverse complement strand
TGAGTTACGCCGGCCAGAGAAACGATGGTCATGCGCTGTCCTTCGTGCAGCCGTTGCAAGAGAATCTGCCGGTCATTGGCGAATCGAATGGCATCGCGATAGGTGTTGACCTCGGCGCTGACCTGTGTAAACACAACAGGTTCGATCTCGTTGACGCGCAATTCCCGCTGCAGCGACTTGGGGATGTCGCGGAGAATCAGCGTGGCGCCCGGGGGAACGCAGACCGCTGGAATCGCTCTGTCGACTTCGAACAGCGGCCGCTGGAACCAGTTCTTGAATTGCGCCCAGCGGCTTTGTCCGCAAGTCGCCTTCGGCGCCGGCAGATCGGATGGTGACGCCAAACCGAGGGAGGCGCCACCAAAGCGGTGAACTACGAGCTCTTCGCCTTCGACTCCCAGACGGTTCGGAAACAGATGCAACGAATAATCACACATGGGGGTGTTTCTCCGCAAGTTAGACGCCAGAACTGCGCTTCGGATGCTTGAGTAACGGTGACTGCCCTAAGCCGCGATTTGCGGGGGACTAGCGCTTCTTGAGCCGGTAATCTTCAACATCCGGCATTTTGATCAATTTGCACATCTCAAAGAGCCGCGATCGGGCGCGCATCCCAATTCGTTCTTCCAAGAAATACTTGCTGTGAAGATCCTCTTGCAAGCCGGAACCGCGCTGGTGGCCGGCTTCGGGATCGCGCAAGTTGGTGGTGATGATCGTGGCGCGTTTGTTATTGCAGCGCTGCGTGATGAGAGAGGTCACCGTATCCTCTACCCAGTCTGTGACGCGATGCGCACCGAGATCGTCGAGCACCAGCACTTCGGCCTCGAGCGCAGAGCGGTATGCGTCGCGGTCCATGATACCGGAGGCTTGATCGTAGCCGCTGCGGATGTGATTCAGCAGCGCCTGGAAGTCATAGAAGACGCCTTCGAAGCCTCGCGCGATCAAGCCACGTAGCGCGGCGATGGCCAGATGCGTCTTGCCGGTGCCCGGCGGGCCGATAAAGAACAAGCCGGGTTTATCGAGCTTCGGAAATTCACGCACATAGCCGCGGACATCGAGCAGCACCTTAGCCAGGCGGGGGCGTTCGACAGGATTGTCGGCGGGAAGAACGAAGTTGTCGAGCGAGGCGTGCTCGTAGAGCGGCGGGATGTTCGCGCGGGACTCAACGCGCTGCGGTCGGCCGACGCCAGCGCACTCGCAGCGTTCGGCGGCTGAGATTCCGTCTCGTTCGACGATTCTCCACCCGGTTCCAGCGCACGTCGGGCAAATTTCTACCGCATTCATGGCGCGACTCCATTAGCTGTAATTCTTTTGGGCGTCATTCTACCAACCCACGGGTTTGCCCTGGTTCTGCTCATCGAGCCACTTCTTGAGCGGCGCGAAGTAATCAAGAATCGCGGTCGCGTCCATTTGTTTTTGGCCGGTGAGGGCTTCGAGCGCCTCTGGCCAGGGGCGGCTTAGTCCCATAGCGAGCATCGCATTCAACCGGTCGCCAGCCGCTTTGCTTTCATATATGGAGCAACGATTTAGCGGCCCGGTACAGCCGGCGATCCTCGAGAGGGCGCGGTGAAACTGGAACTGCAATATATAGGATAGGAAGTAGCGCGCGTACGGGTAGTTCGCTGCCACATGATACTTCGCGCCCGGGTCGAAATCGTTTTCGGTGCGCGCGACGGGTGGCGCGAGGCCCTGGTACTTCAGCCGCAACTGCCACCACGATTCGTTGTACTTCTCCGGCGGAACCTGGCCCGAGAACACCTGCCAGCGCCACTTGTCGATCATAAGGCCGAACGGCAGGAACGCGACTTTTTCGAGCGCCTTGTTCAGCAGGATGCCAATGTCTTTGGACGAATCGGGCACTTCGGCGAGCAGACCGATTTTCTTCAGGTATTCGGGCGTCACCGAAAGCGCGATGGTGTCACCGATGGCCTCGTGAAACCCGTCGTTGGCGCTATCGCGAAACAAAAACGGCTGCTTGTTATAGGCGCGTTGGTAGAAATTGTGGCCGAGCTCGTGGTGCAGCGTGTAGAAATCTTCGGCGATGCCTTCAATGCAGACCTTGACTCGCAGATCGTCAACCGAATCGACATCCCAGGCGCTGGCGTGGCAGACCACATCCCGATCGCGCGGTTTCACGAACTGCGAGCGCTCCCAGAAAGTCTTCGGCAACGGCGCGAATCCGAGTGAAGTGAAGAACCGTTCGCCGTAGCGCACGATGTCGAGCGGCTGCGTGTTTCGCGACTTGAGGATGGACGTCAGATCGTAGCCGGGATCGGCGTTCCTTGGCGCGACCAGCGGATAAATATTCTCCCATTCCTGAGCCCACATGTTGCCGAGCACGTGCGCTGGAATGGGGCCGCTGGCGGGCACGATGTCGCCGTACTTCTCGCGCAGCTTCCAACGAACATAGGCGTGCAGCGTGACATACAGGGGACGCACCTGTTCCCAGAGCCGGTCCATTTCGGCGGTGAAGGCGTCGGGCGGCATGTCGTACTTCTCGCGCCACATCGCGCCCATGTCAGCAAAGCCGAGTTCGCGCGCGCCTTTGTTGCTCAGTTGGACGTAGCGGGCAAATAGCGGACGCATGGGAGGTGAAACGGTGTGCCAGCCGCGCCAGGCGTCGAGCAATTCCTTGGGATCGATACCGGTGCGTAGGATGTCGCTGAGCTGATCGAGGTCGAAACATCGATCAGGATGCGGGCAATACTTGCCGCTACCGTACATTCCTTCCATGCGCGCGGCGATTTGGGTGAGCTCCTGCGCTTCCTTAGGATCGGAGGGAGCCGCGAGCTGCAGCGAAAGCCGGAGGAGCTTGAACTGGCGCGCCAGATCGTCTGGCATTTTGAGCTGGCTGAAGCGCGTGGACAGCTTGGCGAGCTCCATCGTCGCGCCGATCACTTCCTCGTCGGCTTTGGCGGAGAGGACTTCGGAGTCGTAAGTGATGTAGGTGTCTTTGACCCAGTCGGCGCGCTGTTGCTGGGTAGTCAGTTCAAGCAGCTTGGCCTGCGCGCGGTCCATGAAGGCGCGGGCCTCGGCGAGGGTGGGCGGTGTGTCGGCCGCGTGGCAGACCCACAGGCTCAGGGGGAAGACGAGAAGAATTGGAATTCGCATGGCGGAGCTCGAGGGCGAGTGCCACTATTGTACTCTCGGGTCCCGGGCAAGGAAAACAAAATGGACGACAAGTGCTAGGACCGCCTGGGGCTTCGAGAGCGATCCGGCGCTTGGTACAATTGTATTTCGCGATACTTCTGTATTTCGCGATACGAATACTTCAGCGAACAAAGCGTCATCATTCCTCGTCTAATGCTGGTGGGGGTAACCGTCCCAAGTGAAACCTAAATGGAAGATCCTGCTTGCCTTCACCATGATCGCGCTGGTGAGCGGCGGCGTATTCGCCAGCATCAAGCTGAATGAGCGCGGCGTCGTCTCCGTTCAAAGCGGATTCGCAGCGCGGCAGGACCTGACGGCGATCGTCACGGCATCGGGCGAAATCAAGCCGAAAAATTACATCACGCTAGGCGCGAATACGGCCGGCGCGGCGCCCATCACGGCGATTCTTGTCAAGGAAGGCGACCGCGTAAGGAAGGGGCAGGTTGTAGCGGAGCTTCAGTCCGTCCAGGCGAATGCCGACGTGGCTGCGCAGAAGGCTGCGATCGCGACCGCACTGGCGGATTCCGCCGCGGCCGAAGCCAACATCGCGGCGATGCAGGACGCCGTAACGACAAATCAGGCTACTCTCGAGCGCAACAAGGCAGAACTTCAGCGGACTAAGCTAAACCTGGACCGGGCGACGGAACTTTACAACTCTAAGCTGATTGCGAAGCAGGACTTCGATCAGAAAAAGGCAGAATACGATACGGCAGTCGCAGCGATCGGCGAGGCGGAGGCGCGTCTAGCGCAATCGAAGTCGCAAGTGAATCAGGCGCGCCAGCAGACCACGTCAGCGCAAAAGCGCATCGCCCAGATGCAAGCGCAACTCGACCGCTACAACGATGTACTCGAAAAATATTATGTAAGGGCGCCGCTCGACGGAATCG
>DASQJA010000119.1:0-4730 GCA_035631275.1 Bryobacteraceae bacterium | reverse complement strand
TGACGCTTTCGGGCGGCCGGGCCGTGCAATTTCCTGTTGACAGCTTTGCCAAGCACTGTTTGCTCGAAGGCATCGACGAGCTCGGCTACATTTTGCAGCAGGAGCCGGCGATCGCCGCCTTCGAAGCCACGCACCCAGCGGCCGTAACTACCTTAGGCTAGAAGTCCTGCTCGGCGGATGGTTGAATTCGGGTAATGCTTGAGGGATTTCCATAGCTGCGCCTTGTTCAGCCGACTGGGACAGCATGCCCGGGGACAGACCGCGTCCGGCACTGCGCGGAGTGCGGCAAGAATGTCTACAATTTGTCGGCGATGACGCGCCGTGAAGCCGAGAAACTGTTGCGCGAGACAGAAGGCAATTTGTGCGCGCGGTTGTACCGGCGCGCCCACGATACGATCGTCATGGAGAACTGCCCGGTCGGCCTGCGCGCGACTGGAACGAGAGTTTCCCGATGGGCCGGCGCGGCGATGGCGTTGTCATCGTTGGCGGTCGCGCACCTGCCGCTGGTCCAAATCGCGTCGGCACAGGAACAAAACTCCGAATATGCGGTTTCCGGAGTTGTAAAGGACCTAACCGGCGAGGGCATTCCTCGCGCTGCGATCACCACGTTCGAGGAGAGCACTGGAAAGACTTACATCGCGCGAGCGGACTCCACCGGATTCTTTCGGATTGGCTTCCGGGCGTGCGGCTCATATCGTGTCAAGGTTGAGGTGCCCGGGTTCCAAAACTTCGAAAAATCGATACTGCACGGTTCGGAGCGCGAGTTGAAGCTGGACATCACTATGAAGCTGGGCGCAATGATGGGCGAAGTCGTGATCGTCGAGCAGCCTAAGAAGTAGTCCTCAGCAATTCTTTCAACGTCGTGCCGATCCGCAAATATAGATCCAGGTCTGCGGGTTTCGGAATGAAGCGGTCCACGCGCAGGCTCAGCATTTTCGCAAGCTCCTGCGGCGCCGATGCCGAGCTTACGATCGCTACCGGCACGCCTTCGAATGCGGAGTTGGCCCGCAATGCCTCCAAAACTTCGAGTCCATCGTTCTTAGGCAGATTCAAATCGAGCACGGCCAGATCGGGTGGTTGGTGGTTTTCGTATTTGCCCTGCTGGCGAACGAAATCGAGCGCTTCGCGGCCGTCGGAAACCACCAGTAAGTCGCAGTCCACTTCGGCGCTTTTCAGCGCAATTCGAAGCAACTCCACGTCGCCCGAGTTGTCTTCGGCGAGAAAGATGCGAGCCTTTCGATTCATTGCGCCGTCCATCAATGGCCCTCCGCCTTTGTTCGGGCGATCTGCGGCAGCGTAAACAGGAACGTAGAGCCGCGTCCAGCTTCCGACTCCGCCCAAATGCGTCCGCCGTAGCGCTCAATCACGCGTTGGCAGATCGCAAGGCCGATCCCGCTGCCGGGAATATTAGCGCCGTGCAGCCGCTTGAACGGGACAAATATTCGGTCGAGATACTCGCGCTCGATCCCGATGCCGTTGTCAGCGACGCCGAAACGCCAGTCGCCGGTGTTCTGCTCAACGAAGACCCGAACTTCCGGCTTCTCCGTGCCCCGGTATTTGATCGCGTTGCTGATCAAGTTCTGGAAGAGCGCGATAAAGTGCCCTTCGTACACGTTAACCACCGGCAGGTGCTCGGCCCGGATGGTAGCGCCGGTCTCATCGATCGAAGCCCGCAGATTCTGTGTCACTTTGTCCAGGACAAGATTCAGGTCTGTTGAGGCGGTTGGTTGTTCGCCTCGGGCGCCGAGTTCGGCGAAAGCGAGCAGATCGGCCAGCAGCTCGCGCATGCGGCGCGCTCCGCCGGTCATATAGTCGATGTACTTGTTCACGTCGCCGTTGGGTTGCCCGGGGAACGAGCGCGCGAGAAGCTGAGAATAAACCGTCATCATGCGCAGAGGCTCCTGCAGGTCGTGGCTGGCGACGAAAGCGAACCGTTCGAGGTCTTCGTTGAAACGCGCCAGCCTTTCGTTAGAGCTCTTCAGCGCGGCGTTGGCCTGCGCCAGCTGTGCAGCGGCCCGGACCTGTGCGCCGATGTCGCGAGCGATCTTGGAGGCGCCGGAGATCCGGCCCAACTCGTCGTAAATCGGGGAAATGATGATGGAGACGTCGATCAACTGGCCGCTCTTGGTTCGGCGCACGGCAAGGTATTGTTCAATGCGCTCGCCGGCTTGAATGCGCCGCAAGACCTCGGGTATTTCGTTCTCAGTTTCGACCTTGGCGATCCGGGATGCCGGTTGGCCGATCATTTCTTCGGCGGAATAGCCGAAAATCCGCTCAGCGCCCTGGTTCCAGGTGGTAAACCGGCCGTTAAGATCGTGCGTGATGATCGCGTCCTGAGAGGACTCGACGATAGAGGCGAGCAGGCGCACGGTTTCCTCAGCACGGCGCCGCGCCGTGACGTCACGGAAGACAAGTACCGTGCCGGTAATCCGGCCGCCAGCGTTGCGGATGGGCGCCGCTGTATCGTCGATCGGAATGGTTGTTCCGTCGGTGGACTTCAGAGCGGAGCGCTCGGGCAGCCCAACGACATTTCCTGTTTTTAAGACTGCGGGCACGAGGCTGTCGAGTTCTTCTCCGCTCACTTCGTCGATGACGCGAAAGAATTCATTGAGCGGGCGGCCAGACATTTTGCGCTCCGTCGAGCCAAGGAGCGATTGGGCAACGCTATTGGCGTGCACCACCCGGCCCTCGAGGTCGGTGGTGATGACTGCGTCTCCAATGCTGGCTAGCGTGGCTTCGAACCAGCGTCGTTGTTCGCGTTCTGCGTTTTCGGTGGCCTTCCTTCGATCGAATGCGGTGCGAAGGAGATGGAGGAGCAGGCTGATGGCGAGAGCCACAATGGCGAATCCGATAACCGCGGCCCAATCATTGCTGGTGGCCAGAACGTGGCCAGGTTCATCATGGATTAGAAAATAGCGGCTGCCGATGGCTGAGCCAAACGCGACGCACAACACTGCTGAAAAGAAGCCGTAATACCAAGCGAGAATCAAAGCCGCGACGAAGTATGTGATGAACGGAACGGCAGGGCCGGCGAAAGGAGCGATGGCAAATCGGACGATGGTCGCGGCGGCAGTGGCGGCGATAGCCGCCGTGAAATTGATGAGGAAACGTTTGCGGCGGTCTTCAGCCTGCTCGTTCATCTCGATCTATGATGGCAAACCTGCGCCCGCTCGCGCCATGACAGACTAGGAGTATGGCGCGGGGTTGGGAGAGCAAGGAGATCGAGTCGCAGATCCAGTCGGCGGAGGAGCGGAAAATCGCACGCGCGGCGATGACGGATCCGGCGGAGGCTGAACGGAAGCGCCAGCGCGAGAGCCTGCAGCTCCAACGCAAGCGAATTCTGCACGATATCGAGCAGGCTCGGCATCCGCGGCATCGTGAGACGCTCGAAGCCGCGCTCGAACATCTTGACCGGAAACTGGCGGAGCTCGGGTAGTGGGGCTGCGGTTTCGGATCGCGGGTCCGGAAAACCTGGAAGCGGTGACCGGCACAATCAACCTGGCATTTGGCGTGGCGGAGTCGTTCTTCATCGATACGGATCGGATCGACTTGGCCACGGTGCGCGAGCTGGCCGCGAAGGGGAGCTTTATCCTCGCCTACGATGCCAACAGTCTGGCGGGCTGTGTATATGTCGCGCCTGATGGAGATCGAGCTTACATCGGCCTGTTGTCGGTGGACCCCGGCCGGCAGCGGTCCGGCATCGGCGCGGCGCTGATGAATGCGGCTGAGGAGCACTGCCGAAAGGCCGGTTGCCGCTTCGTGGATCTGAACGTGGTGAACATTCGTGAGGAGCTGCCGCGATTTTACCGGCGGCGTGCGTATGTCGAAACCGGGACTAAGCCGTTTCCGGCCTTTAAGAATCCCAAAGTCGCTTGTTATTTTCTGATCATGACGAAGGCGCTCGATCAGGCTGAGAGCGCGCCGGAATAGCTCAAAGCGGCCAGCCTGATCCCATTTGCGGACAGTCCGGCGCCGGTTCCGTCTCGACTCGCGCTGAGCGAGAAGCGGTTAGCATGGCAAGCCACATGCCCGTTGAAGAAAGAAACGCGCGAACATGACTCTTGTGACCACTCAAGAAACGGCTGCATCCAAAAGAACCGGCGTGTGGCGGATTCTGGTGGGCGACGATCAGGCGGATGTGTTGGAAGCGCTGCGGCTGTTGTTAAAGGGCGCCGGACATGAGAGCGTGCTGGTGGATTCGCCGCAATCGTTGCTGCGGGCGGCGCGATCGGACAACTTCGATCTGATTCTGATGGACCTGAACTACGCGCGCGATACGACATCGGGCGCTGAGGGATTGGATTTGTTATCGAGTCTTCAATCGCAGGATAACGGCGCGCCGGTAGTAGTGATGACGGCCTGGAGCAGCGTGGATCTGGCGGTGGAAGCGATGCGGCGCGGCGCTTGCGATTTCGTGCAGAAGCCCTGGGACAATGCGCGGCTGCTCGAGACGATCGACAAGCAAGTGCGTGAGACGGGCGAGCGGCTGCGGGCGGAGCGGCGTGTGAAGTCGGAGCTCGAAATCGCGCGCAGCGTCCAGCAGAAATTGTTCCCGCATCTGAGCCGGCGGTTGGAGACGCTCGAATACGCGGGGCGCTGCTTGCCGGCGCGCGAGGTTAGCGGTGACTATTACGATTTTCTCGATTCGGACGACGGCCTGGGTTGCGTGATGGCCGACGTTTCGGGCAAAGGCGTGGCCGCGGCGCTGTTGATGGCGAATTTGCAGGCTT
>DASQJA010000118.1:0-3810 GCA_035631275.1 Bryobacteraceae bacterium | reverse complement strand
TACCGCGCCTGTCCGCTCACAACCAGACCTCGTGTGGGTGATTTGATCTGCCAACAGCGCGAGTCGGAGCTAGCCGATGCCAGCGACGAGGCGGTGCGCGAGCGCATCCGAGCAGAACTCGAGGGCGGCGTCCAAGCGCGCTCGGTCCGGCGTAGCCATTGCGAGGTCGTCGCGCATGTCGATAAGGCTGCGCGCAAGGTTTACACCATTGGTGGCAACGTCAATCAGGCCGTCACCGCCAGGAAGATGAACCTACGCCAGAACCTGACATTTTCGGCTTCCCAAAAGGGTCATTGCGGCGGCTCGACGCATTGGAGCTTGCCCCAGCCCGCGGGCCACCCGGCGCATGCGCCGGACCTCTCCAAGAATTGCTCCCTTAATGACAAGAAATGGTTCGTGCTGCTGCAGTTGAGGTGAGCTATGGCCCCTGCGCACCGCAACCAAACGGTTGGATCGGTATCCAGGCCACGCAAATCGCAATTTTTACCATGATTTCAGCCATAGTTTGCGCGATAAGTGTGTAGTGGGACGCGAGAGGCAGGGGGGCATAATTGTTTCCGGAACGCCAGTTTGTCGTTGCTGCTGGGTCAGCCGTGTCGCTGATTGCCGGCGCATTTTTCCTCGTCCTTTGCTCGGGAGCGGACTCGCGGGCCGAAGGTTCGCCCGGCGCTTGTGAAGATGCGGCCGAGCTAGCGTTCTTGGTCTCGCCAATCGCACCGTGGAAGGGTGCTCCGTTTCGCGTCGTATTCGCTGCGGAGAAACCCCTCGAGGGCGAGATTCGGCTGACTGCACCCGATGGAAGCATCGTCGCTCAATCGCCAGAGCGCCACGGGGGACCGCCATATTTCTGGTTCGCCGAGGTCAAGTCGCCGGCTTCGGGGACCTGGCATGCGACGCTCGTGCGCGGCCACGCATCAGTCGAGTGCACCAGGGTCACGCGCGAAATTAACGTGCGTCTCGATAGGCCACCACGGCCCAGCTCGATCACGGGGAGCACCTGGCCCTTGCGCAATACCTGGAACCGGGCAACGGAGAACCTGTTCTCCGCTTGGATCCAGAAGCTTTTCGACGACCCTCTGGATGCGGAGCCATCGTGGCCAGCGCTGCACGTGGTGCTGCGCGACCGGTCCCGCAATTTCCTATTCAATTATTTGGGCCTGGGGGAAGACGAGATGAAAATCGTCCTTCGTCCCGACTGCGCCGACCTTCCGTACTTCCTGCGCGCATATTTCGCGTTCAAGATGGGCCTGCCATTTGGGTTCTCGAAGTGCTCGCGCGGGGGCGGCGGCAAGCCGCCGTACTGTCCGCAGTGGTTCAGCATTCAAAATGCCGAAGAGGCTCGTCCGCCGCCCCCGCCGCCCGTAGCGGCAATCGCGCCGAGTGTATTTGCGTTCCCGAGCGCACCTGCGCCGGCGACAGCGCCCCCGCCCGCGCCAAAGCGGCTGGGCTTGGTGGCGTCGTTCGGCGATTTTATTGGAATTGTCTCAGACACCGTCCACTCCGGTTCCGCGCGGACGGCGCTGAGCGACAACAACACTGATTATTATCCCGTACCGCTTAAGCAGGAGACGTTGCGCCCGGGAACTGTGTTTGCCGACCCCTACGGGCACGTATTGATGATCGTGCAGCGCATACCGCAGTCGGACCGCGCGGCGGGGGTCATTCTTGCAGTCGACGGGCAGCCTGACGGCACGGTCGCACGGAAGCGTTTTTGGCGCGGCAATTTCCTGTTCGCGCAGGAACCGACTCTCGGGGGCCCCGGATTCAAGCGCTTCCGGCCGGTTGTGCTCGGGAAGAACGGCGTGTTGCGACGGCTCACCAACAGCGAAATTGCGAAAAACTATCAGTACGCTGATTTTTCGCTCGATCAGTCGCAGCTCGCGGTCGAAGACTTTTACGATCGAATGGATGACGTGATATCGCCGGCACCGCTCGATCCCGTGCGCGCGATGACGGAGGCGATCACGTCGCTTGAAGAGCAGGTGAAAACGCGTGTGACGTCCATCGAAAACGGGCGGAAGTTCCAGAACAGCGGGCACCACGACGCGGACATGCCGGACGGTGCGGCGATCTTCGAGACGAGCGGCGCGTGGGAAGATTTCGCCACGCCGTCGCGCGACTTGCGGCTATTGATTGCGCTGGATCTGGTGCGCGGGTTCCCGGAGCGCATCCTGCGGCGGCCCGAGCGGTACGCGATGCCGACGAATAAGAGCCTCGCGGACTTGAAGGCCGAATTGGAGGGCGTGCTCGCGTCGGAGCTTGCCGCGAGGAAGTTTTCCTATACGCGCAGCGATGGCTCTGCGTGGACGCTTGCGCTCAAAGATGTGATTGATCGTTCGGCCGATCTTGAGATGGCGTACAACGTGAACGACTGCGTGGAACTGCGGTGGGGTGCAGCGGCCAAGAGCGATGAAGCTTCGACCTGCAAGCGGCTTGCACCGCAGGCGCAGCGCGCGAAGATGACGGCGTATCGTGCGTGGTTCCACGAGCGACGGCGACCGCCACGCGCTGGCGGCTAGTCAATGCCACAGAGGAAGTAGCAGGAGGCTCGGCGGGCTCTCCCGCACTCTATGCAAAACCGTGGAGGGCAGTTCCTTTTTTGCTGCGGTGCGTGAGGCCGGCCGGTCCCCTCGGGATCAACCCGGCCAAGCGGGAGCTAGTCCTTCGATTCGTCTGTAGCCAACCAGGCGCTCGATCAACCCACTGGGCCATCACTACGAAAATGTTGCGTATGCTTGGAGTTACAGTTCGAAGTTGGAAGGTGTGTTTTTCAAAGTTCAGCAGTCGTTTCGATGGTTTGGAGGAGCAAATCCGACGCAGTCAAGTAGATGTCACTGGTGTGTTCTGAGCTCTGGGGCTGCTGGCGCGCCCAGACTGGGCGCGATCAAGGGGAAGGTCAATCTCGCAGATCAGCCCCTCGGCTGAGTAATCGATTCGAAGATCCGTGAAGATTGCTTTGAGCAGCGAAGTCCCGAACCCACGGCGGGTCGGCGCAGTGGGAGGCGGCCCCCCTCGTTCCTTCCATTTGAATTTCAATATGTTATCGTTCCCCTCCACTATAATCATCCAGAAGATCTCGACCCATCCAGTTTCGTTGGACAGAGCGCCGTACTTGGCGGCATTCGTCGCCAGTTCATGCAGCGCAAGTGAAAAATTCTGCACATGCTGTGCGCCTAACATGACATCGATGCCGTCAATCGTTATGCGATCGCCAAAAGGCGACAATGCTGAGCGCATGATTTCGCCCAAGTTCACGCGACTCCAATTTGATTCGGTCAACTGACGATTGGCCTGAGCCAATGCTCCCAATCGCGCGTCAAATGCTTTCTTCGCCTTGGTCATAGAGCGGTCGCCTGAAAACGTTTGATGTGCGATGGCCTGAATCACCGCGAGCTGATTATTGCTGCGGTGCTGTATTTCACGGACAAGGGTCTCTTGAATTTCTTCAGCACGTTTAGTCTCCAGATAGTCCGCTGCTTGCCGTGCTAAGAGGTCCATCAAGCCCAACTCTCGTTCATCAGGACAATGCGACTCCCGAAAGTGAGTTGAGATCACGCCCAACAGATTTCCCATACTGCTCATCAGCGGTGTGGAGATCACCGCGCGCACTCCCTCGTCAATCAGCGCATTCATTGATGGTTGTCCGACGAAGACCTCGCTGGTGGTTATGTCCGCTATAACAACGCGCTCACCCGATCGCATCGTCGCAGCGCAGGCAGTCGGATCATCACCGACGTATTCGAAGTATTTCAGAAAAGCAGGACCAAAGCCGCGCTGCGCAGCTATTGTCAGCACATCCGCTTCTGGTTC
>DASQJA010000117.1:0-2431 GCA_035631275.1 Bryobacteraceae bacterium | reverse complement strand
ACATTCTAATCGTCGAAGACGAGCCCAAGATGCGCCGGCTGCTGGAGATCAGCCTCGGTGAGGACGGCCACCACGTGCGCAGTGTGGGCGACGCCGAAGCGGCGCTCAAGGGCCTGGCCCGCGAGCCTGCCGACCTGATTGTTACCGACCTCAAGCTGCCGGGGATGAGCGGGCTCGACTTTCTGCTGGAGGCCAAGCGCATGAATGCCTCCACGCCCATGATCGTGATGACCGCCTATGGCTCGGTTGAGACCGCGGTCGAAGCTATGAAGGCCGGCGCCAGCGATTACGTGCTGAAGCCGTTCACCATGGCCGAGATGAAGCTGGTCATCAGCAAGGAGCTCGACGTCCAGCGCGTGCGCGACGAAAACCGTTCGCTCAAAGAAGCGCTGGGGAAGCGTTACCACTTTCAAAACATTGTTGCTCGCAGCGCGAAGATGCAGGAGGTGCTTGCTTTGGTGGAGCGCGTGGCCGGCACCAATGCAACGGTGTTGGTCGGTGGCGAAAGCGGGGTGGGGAAGGATCTGATCGCGCGCGCCATCCATCAGAATTCGCGCCGCGCCTCAGGGCCTTTCATCAAGATCAACAGCACCGCCATCCCTGACAATCTTTTTGAAAGCGAGCTGTTCGGCTTTGAGAAGGGCGCATTCACCGGCGCTCTCGCCGCCAAGCCGGGTAAGTTTGAGCTCGCCGACAAAGGTACGCTCTTCCTCGATGAGATCGGCGACGTTCCCGCGCCCATACAGGTGAAACTTCTGCGCGTTCTGCAGGAACGCGAGTTCGAACGCCTGGGCGGGACACGCACGCTGAAGGTCGACGTTCGCCTGATTGCGGCCACCAATCGCGATCTGCGGGCCGCTCTCGAAGAGGGGACGTTTCGCGAGGACCTTTACTACCGCCTGAACGTTGTGCCGATCGATATTCCGCCTCTGCGCGAACACAAAGAGGACATCCCCGAACTTGTGGATCACTTCTTTGCGCGCTTTGCCCGCGATAACGGGAAGGAGATTCACCGGATCACGCCAGCCGCGCTTAAACTGCTGACGGATTATCACTGGCCCGGGAACGTGCGCCAGCTGGAGAACATCATCGAGCGCGCAGTAGCGCTTTCCTCGGGGCCGGTGCTCGACGCCGGCGACATTCATCTCGACGCGCGCCCCGGGCCGGCTGCAAATTCGCCGATGGGTGTCCCGTTTCTTCCCGACGGCATGACCCTGGAGCAGTGGGAAGATGAGATGATCCGCGAAGCCATGCGCCGCGCCCGCGGCAACAAAAGCGAAGCCGCCCGCCTGCTCGGCCTTTCCCGCAATGCGCTGCGCTACCGCTTGTCCAAGCTGGGCGTTGCGGACGAGGCGGAATGACAAAAGCGAGGGAAACAAAGAGCGCCAGTGCGGGAACTGTCGAGCTGAATTTTTGGCGCAAAAACCTCACCACTTTCCCCGGTATATTTCGTCACACGGAGCTCGAAGTTCTCAACGTCAGTGAGAATCAGCTGACTTCGATTCCAGATGACATCGGTAATCTGACCAATCTGCGCAATCTCGATCTTGGCCATAACCAGCTCACGGACCTTCCCGAGTCTATGGGAAGGTTGGTGAACCTCAGCGACTACCTTTATCTCCACGACAATCGGTTGACCTGCTTGGCTGAGTCGCTTTTCGCCGGTATGCATCGCCTGCGCTATCTGAACGTGAGCGACAACCAGCTTGCTGAGCTGCCGGCGTCGATCGGGAATCTTGTTAGCCTGGAAGAGCTTCACGCAGACAATAATCCATTCCGGCGGCTTCCCGAGTCTTTCGCCCGGCTGACAGCGCTGCGTGAGCTGCGCCTGCGCAGTGCCGGCCTGAGCGAGTTCCCACCGGAAATCCGTTCGTTGCAGCGGTTGAACATCCTCGATCTGCGCGGCGATGGCTTGGCAAAAGTTCCATCGTGGATTAACGAGCTGACGGAACTGGTTAAGTTGGATCTGCGCTGGAACAGGATCGTTCGCTTCGACGCGATGGAAGCGCTCAAGGCACGTAGCTGCAGAGTCCTGCTCTAGGTTCGATTCTTCGGTGCAACAATTGGCTCCATCGCTCTGAGCGGCGTAAGATAGCGGGCCAAGGCAATTGCTTCGATGCCAAACCGAAGGAGATGAGATCATGAACTTACGGCCAATGCTCGCTGCTGTGATTCTCGTCGCGATCTTTGCCATCCCGGCGCTGCAATTGCGGGCCGCCGATCCCAGCATGACCACCGAAGAGAGAGCACATGTCATCAAGCTGTTGCAGGATTCCCAGAAGGAGTACCTGTCCTACATCGAGAACGTAAGCGAAGCCCAGTGGAACTGGAAGCCGGCTCCGGACCGCTGGTCAGTCGGCCAGACGGCTCAGCACATCCTGCTGTCCGAGACGGCTTTGTTCGGAGCAATGGAGCGCGCCCTGGCCGCGCC
>DASQJA010000116.1:0-15597 GCA_035631275.1 Bryobacteraceae bacterium | reverse complement strand
CGTTTTCTTTAAACCGGGAGTCCCGATTTTCGTGATCGCTCCGCCAAATACGGCCAGTCAACTCGATTCGTCCACTAATTCTGCCTCGGGCGCCTGGACGGACGCTGGACCATTGTTCTCTTCTGGAAGCGACGACCCGAGTGGCTCGCCGTCCGAAAGTAATTCGTCCAGTAGTGGCTCTCAAAGGTCCGGTGACCAGTCGATTGTTACCCTGGTGAATCAACTAACAATTCGCCGGCCGCCGATATAGGGTCTTCGTCCTCGTTGACCGATCCGCCGGACCCGCCGGCGCCGACTCCTGAGCCTCGGTATTCTGCGCTGGCACTGCTTGGTCTCGGGTGGACGGGACTCGTCGTATTCCGAAAGTTCAAAACGCCTCGCGCCGTTCAGCGCGAATCCTAATTCGTTCTCTACCGGCGGCCGCAACGAATCCGCTAGCATGTGAGCAAATGGTAAAGCTCACTTAGCGGCAGGCGGCAGCTTGGCGTGTTCGTCATCATCACCTGGATCGTCGCGCGCGCGCGCGCAATTTTTCTCCAAGTCGCCGCCTCTGCGGCCTGCATGTGCAGGTGATTTCCTCAGCAGAGCTCACGCTTTGGGGCGGATCGATAACCTCTGATCGCCAGGCCGTGCGGCACGCGCTCTGGCAGGACCGCTCGTTGGTCAAAACTTGGGCCATGCGCGGCACGCTCCACCTGCTTCCCTCGAGCGAGTTGCCGATGTGGCACACCGCGTTGGGTACAAGTCCCAGGTTTCTGAGAGAAGATTCCTGGAAGAAATACTTCGGCATCACGCTGGACGAATTGGATCAAATCACAGAAGCGATCGCCGCTGTGCTCAATGGACGCCTCGTCATGCGTGACGAGCTGGCAGCGCGAAGTGGAGCCGACCACGGGTTCGGCCGTGTTCCGTTCAAAGGCGATCCAGGATAGCTGGGGCTGGGCACACTACTAAGGCCGGCTGCCTTCAGCGGCCGGTTATGCTTCGCGCCCAGCGTCGGGCAGCGCGTACGCTTCACCCATCCGAAGAGCTGTCTGGCTGCGTCCGCCGCGGCCGACACGGCACCGATCGATCCACAAACTGCTTTGAAGGACATCACGCGGCGCTTTCTTTCCGGTTACGGTCCGGCTACCGATCGCGACCTGGCGCACTGGTGGCAGGGCGGCGGAGTCTCGATCGGCTGGAAATGGATCGCCACGCTCGGTGATGAACTCGCACCCGTGGATATCGAAGGGATCCACGCCGGGATGCTCGTCGGCGATGTTCGCGCGATCCAAAAACTCAAGCCCGTCCGATCCGTGTGCCTCGTGCCGGGATTCGATCAATACATCGTGGCCGCTTCCCATCACGCCGGGAACTTGATGCCGGCAGGCCTGCGCGGGCGTGTCTATCGTCAGCGGGGTTGGATCTCGCCGGTTCTCCTAGTGAACGGCTTCATGCAGGGTACGTGGCGCCTGCAGTCCAGAACAAAAGTAAGCGCAACCAGGTGGAAGTGGTGATCGAACCGTTCGCGAAAATTCCCGCGTGGGTGCGCAGTGCCGCCAAAGGCGAGGCGGAGCGGTTGGCCACGTTCCTTGGCTGCGATTCGTCGCGTGTGAAATTTGACAGCTAGACTTTGATCAGCCCCAGCCGGATCCCGCGCATGACCGCTTCGGTTCGCGTGCCGGCGCCCAGCTTCGCCAGAATCGAGTTGACGTGGAATTTCGCCGTGTGCTCGGAAATCTCCAGCCGATGCGCGATCATTTTGTTGCTCATTCCTTCGGCTAGCATTTCGATGACATCCATTTCGCGCGGGGTCAGCGGCTCGGCCGGCGGTTCCAGGCGGCCGTTCGAAATCGCGAACAAGTTTTCGTCTGCCGGGACAACCGCCAGCCCTGCCGCTACAGCCAGGATCGCAGCGACAATCTGCTGCGGAGGCGCATCGGGTGGGAGAACCGCGCGTACGCCCGAGCGCAGCGCCTCTAGCGGCGGAACTTCGTCGGCGAGCACGACTACCGGAACTGCCGCAGCGGCCTCGGCGGGTTCCCCGGCGGCTTCGCGAACCAGAACATCCGCGGTGGAGGCAGATGTTACGATCTCGATCTGCTCGTGATCGCGCAGGATCGCCTCCAAACCCGCGCGCGTCACCGCCGCCGCAACCTCGATGTGAACCCGAACTACGCGGTGTTCCCCAATCAAGCCGCCTCCGCGCGTGACGCGGGAAACCGCACCGATACTTCGCGTTCCTTTCCAGGAGCGCCCCGAAGGAATCCGATCTTCAGCAACCCGCCTTTCGATCCATCTAGAGCATCGCCCAAGTCGTCCACGGATGCGAGCCGTTGCCCATTCACCGACACTAACAAGTCGCCTATCAAGAGGGACGCATTCTCGGCCGCGCTGCCTTGGATCACCTCCAGAACCAGCAAGCCCGCGCCCCGAACACGATCGGCCACCGCGCGCACCACCACGCCGAGCGCCGGCCGGCTGCCCCGCTTCAAGAAATCGACCACTGTGTCACTCGGAACCGCCAGTGCGATCCCGCCCGCCACGACCATCGTATTGATTCCCACCACACGACCCTCGACATCCGCGAGCGGCCCGCCGGAATTTCCGGGCGCCAGCCGGATGGATGCCTGAACCCATCGTCCGCGCCCGAGTCCGTTGACGGCTTCCGCGGCATGCACTACGCCCGTCGTCAGCGCACCCACGAATCCTAGCGGATTGCCAACTGCGAGCACCAATTCCCCCGGCCGCAGCGAGCGCGAATCGCGCCATCGAATCGCATGCAGTTCGCTGGCATCGAGCTTCAGCATTGCTAGATCGGCCCTCGCATCGCGCGACGCTACCTTCGCCTCCACCGCCCTGCCGTCCCACAACTGGATACGTGCAGAATCGTGGATCGCTACGTGCGCGTTCGTGATCACCGTGCCATCGTCCGACCAAACTACGCCCGACCCCGTTCCCTGCGCTCGCGGCGCTCGCGGCGATCCGCTCATTACCTGCACCGTTGAGCGCCGAAGTCTCTCGGCCACTTCGCCGAATCCTCGCGGCAACATGGTCAATTCTTCCTCGGCCGCTCGCCGACCGTCACATCCACGTTCACCAGGCTCCCGCCGCGCAAAACGCGCGCTGAAAGTTTCTTACCCACTGACCCGGAATCCAGCACTTCCTGGACGTTCTCTGGATCTTCGATGGTGCGTCCCCCCAATTCGATCAGCACATCGCCGATGGTCACGCCCGCTTTTCCGGCCGGCGCATCGGGATCGACACTGATCACAATCAGCCCAGCCGCACCCGGCAATTTCAATGTACTTTTCAGATGCTCCGGTAGCGCCACCGGTTGTAAGCCGACGCCCAGATAGCCGCGCGGGATGCGGCCGTGGGCCAGCAGTGCGGTTACGACGCGGTCTATCGTCGCCACTGGAATCGCGAACACTGCCGCACGCGAAAGCACCGGCGTCGCGATACCGATCAGCTTGCCCTCCGCGTCCACAACAGCTCCGCCGGAAGCTGCCGGGTGTAAGCCCACGTCCAGGCGCACTACCTGATCGAGCTGCCCACCACGCCAAGTCTTCGCCGGACCCGAGGCGCTGCTCAAGATCCCGAACGCCGCGCTCGCGCTGTCCTTGAATCTTCCCACCGCCAGAATCACACCACCCGGCGCTGGTGTCTTGGCAGCCCGGTCCACCACGGGCGCACTCAACTCTTTCATGCGCAGCACCGCCAGATCGGTCCCGGGATCGCGCCCGACGAGTTCGACGCTCAGACGCGCGCCCGATGCTGTCGTGATGGCGACGTCCTCATCGCGGCGCAGCGCATGCTCCGCGGTCACGATGATGCCAGGGGTCCAATGCACACCGCTCGAATCAAAGCGGTGCCGCGCGTGCACCGCGACCACAGATGGTCCGACCTGGGCCACGATCGACGCCAGTTGCTCGGAAAACGAAGTCAACGAACTGTTCAAACCGGAAGTACTCACTCGAATTTCTCCTACTCCAAGGATGCGTCTAGCCGCACCTGCGACACATCGGCAAAACGGGCAGCATCCGACCTACCCGATCGGGTGGGTCGCGAGCCGTTCCTAGGGCCGTTTCCGTCGCGCGTGAAAGTCTCGCATGCGCTCGGCGGGTTCGGGCGTCTTCCAGGATTCGACGAACGCGCCGATGCCGGTTTGGATCGCCTCGCGCATCGGCAAGTCTTCCCATGCGCGAATTAGTTTCTTCTGGAGCCTCACCGCCCCGGGTCCATTCTGAAGAATTGCGCCGATGCATCGTTCGACAGCGGCGTCGATTTCTACGGCCTGAACCACCCTTTCCACCAGGCCCCACTTCTCGGCTTCTGCTGCAGAGAAGTTCTCGCCAAGCAGCAGAATCTCGCGCGCCCTGCCCCAACCCATTAGCGACGGCAACAACGCCGCTTCAATCACGGAAGGAATGCCCAACTTCACTTCGGGCATGCCGAAGATGGCCGTCTCCGACGCGATGCGAATATCGCACGCCGCGGCGATTTCGAGCCCTCCGCCGAGAGCGTAGCCCTGAATCCGCGCGATAACGGGAACATGCAGGTCGCGCAGAGCTTCGCAGCACCGATGCAGCCGCGTGATGAATTCCTCGGCGGTAGCAGCATCGAGCTGCGACATCTCGTCGATATCCGCGCCGCCGATGAAGGCTTTCTCGCCCGCACCCGTCAGCACCACCGCCCGAAGTTGATCGTTGGCCGCCAGTTCCTGAACCGCCCGGACGAAATCGTCCATTAATGCGCTGTTCAGCGTATTCAGCTTGCGCTGGTTGTCGACGGTCACGCGCGCAATTTGATCGACCGTTTCAACCTGGATATGCCCGGACACAGGGCGATCATACTATGCGCGGGCAGTGACATAATGGCGAGAACGGAGGGAAACCATGCGGAGTTCTCGGTGGCTGTCGGTGGCGGCGCTCATCTGGGCGAGCGCAGCATTTGCAGCCGACGCCCCTGATGGTTCTGCGCTCTACAAGCGCGACTGCGCGGTTTGTCACGACAACAGCGCCAGCTCGCGCGCGCCGAATCGTGAAGCGCTTACCGAGCGGTCGCCTGAAGCCGTGGTAGAAGCGCTCAACGGAATCATGCGCATTCCTGGTTCGCGGCTCAATGCTGTAGAACGCCGCGCGCTCGCAGAATATCTCACCGGCAAGAAACTCGGCGGCGACGTCACCGGATCGACCACCGGCCGCTGTCCGGCGCAGCCCCCGTTCCGCGATCCCGCGTCCGACCCGCAATGGAACGGTTGGTCGCCCGATCTCACCAACACCGTTTTCCAGCCGGCCTCCGGGCTCACCGCCGCCGATGTCCCGCGCCTCAAATTGAAATGGGCTTTCGGTTTTCCCGATTCGAATTCCGCGTGGGGCGGCATCACCGTGGTTAGCGGACGCCTCTTCACCGGCAGCCAGAACGGCACAGTGTATTCACTCGACGCGAAGACCGGATGCATCTATTGGACCTTCAGCGCGGTCGGCGGCGTGCGCACTCCCATCACCATAGCCCAGCGAGAGCCGGGAAAATACAGCGCCTACTTCGGCGACAATAGCGCGTTCGCATATGCAGTTGACGCGTTCACCGGCGAAAAATTATGGTCGCGTAAAGTGGAAGAGCATCAAGTGGCCCGTATCACGGGGCAAATGCGGCTCTACGATGGGAAACTCTACGTTCCCATGGCCTCGTACGAAGAAACCATGGGCACCAGCACAAACTACGAATGCTGTACCTTCCGCGGCAGCCTGACCGCGCTCGACCCGAAAACCGGCAACATTGTGTGGCGCACCTATACCATTCCCGAACCAGCCAAGCCGCGTGTAAAAAATAAAGTCGGTGGACAATTCTGGGGACCGGGCGGCGCAGCCATCTGGTCGTCGCCGACGATCGATGCCAAGCGCGGCGCGATTTACGTCAGTACCGGCAATTGCTATAGTGGCCCGTTCCAGCCCACCTGCGATGCCATGATGGCGCTCGACATCAAGACTGGAAAAGTTCTCTGGACTATGCAGCCCGTCTCCGAACCGCCCGACGTAAGCATCGCCGGCTGCGGACCGCGAGGGCAGAATCGATATTGTCCTGACGGCGAGGCCGAGGACGGCCCCGATTACGATTTCGGCAATCCGCCGATCCTCACGAAACTTCCGAACGGCAAGGACGTGATCATCATCGGGCAAAAATCAGGTCTCGGCTTCGCGATGGATCCCGACGAAAAAGGCAAAGTCCTCTGGCAGTATCGCGCCGGCGAAGGCAGCGCCAACGGCGGGATGGAGTGGGGCTCGGCCGTCGATAGCGAGCGTGCCTACTTCCCGGTCGCCGACAATTACCGGCCGAAACCCGGCGGGCTACACGCAGTGAATCTTGCCACCGGCGAACGCGTCTGGTTCACGCCTGCGCCACCGCCCAAGTGCACCGGCGGCCGAACATGCAACGGCGCGCAGGCAGCCGCGATCACAGTCATCCCCGGCGTGGTTTTTTCCGGCTCGAACGACGGCGCGATGCGCGCCTACTCTGCCCAGGACGGCTCGATCCTCTGGGAGTACGACGCGAATCATGACTTCGACACAGTGAACGGAGTGTCTGGCAAAGGCTCTTCCATCGTCGGTGCGCCGCCTACCATCATCGGCGGAATGCTCTATTTCAACTCCGGCTACGGAACTCACGGCGGACGTCCAGGGAACGTGCTGCTCGCTTTTGGCCTCGACGACGCCGCGCCCGCCAAGGCCACGGCACCCGGTGCAAAATAGAGTTTATGAAAACATCGTGGCTGTCGACGGGCGTCTGGATTGCCGCCGCGAGCGTTTCGCAAGCCCAGTTCGTGAGCCCGCCGGCGCAGACATCGGTGAGCATTGCGGATAAAACGCTGTCGGTCAAATACAGCGCGCCTTCAGTGCATGGGCGCAAAATTTTCGGCCCAGGCGGACGGCTCTCTGAAGACGGAACTTATCCCGTCTGGCGCGCAGGAGCGAACGATGCAACAGCCTTCCACACCGACGGCGATCTCGACATCGGCGGCCTTGCGGTTCCCAAAGGCGACTACACGCTGTTCGTCCTGGTCTCCGATCCCGAACACTGGAAGCTCATCATTAACAAGCAAACCGGCCAGTGGGGGCTCACCTACAACCAAGCTCGCGACCTAGGCCGCGTCGACATGACCATGAGCAAGCCGCCCTCAAAGATCGAGACGTTCAAGATCACGCTGTCGAAGACCGGCGCCAACACCGGGAAGCTCGAAATGGCCTGGGAAAACCACATCGCCTCAGTCCCAATCAAAGTGAAGTAGCATGTGGCGCACGCTTCAGCGTGCCGCATCCCCACTCATGGGGACGCTATCGGTCACACTACGGCTCCGCGCAGACAAAATTCCCGGCCTCATCCGTACTCCCACTTCCCCTATACTTCGCCACCTGCGGATAAGGACACAACGGCCGCGACTGTTTTCCATCGCGCGTGGACGCAACGATGCGCGCGGGGGCTTTCCGCTCCTCGCGCCAATGCTCCAGCTCCCCGACCATATCAAACCGATTCGGCCCCTCGCCTCCGCCGCAATGTCCCATGCCCGGCACCATAAAAAGACGATACGAATCGCCAACTTTGCTCGCGCCACCCGCCGCTTCGACCACGCTCTCGTAATAGTGAACGCTGTTGAGCGGCGAAATCTGCCAATCGCTCCAACCGTGATACTGGATCAACTTCCCGCCGTGGCTGAAGAATGGCTTCAGGTTCGGATCCATCGCATTGACCAAGCCGCCGTCGGTTTTTTCAGCGAGCGCCCCGTCGCTATCGAAATTCAGCGTCCTGAAATCCCACTTTGGATCCTTGAAGACCACATACTTAAAAAAATCGTCGCCGATCCCAAACGGCCGCGGGCCCGCGATCACTTCCCATCGAAGTTCGCTGCCAGGCTCTAGTCCGGGAAAAAGCGGTTGCTTGGTGCGCGGATTGATCGCGCCGCTATAAATCTTCCGCGCGCTCTCCACCTGCGCCGCAGTCAAACATGCCACCGCATCACCGCTCTTGCATTCGAGCACTTTCGGATCGAAGTGGCACCGCGTCGGATCTTCGATCAGCCCGTCCTTCAGACCATCCAACTCGTCGCAAGCGTCCAGCACCGCCCTGTGGATCAGCGCGTATTTCTCTGGCGGGATGTAGCTCGCTTCGTCTTTGTGCATGGCCTGCGCCACCCACATTGTAAAAATGGCGCGGCCGGTCCAGTTGTTGCCCGGCGCTCCCGCGATGATCCCGTCGAAATCGTCCGGAAACTTCTGCGCTTCCTTCAGAGCCTGCTTGCCGCCCGCCGAACAGCCGTTCCAGTACGAAAGCTTGGGCCCGCTCCCGTAAAACGCAGCGATGATCGCCTTGGCCTTCACCGTCATTTCGTGTTCGGATCGCCAGGCATAGTCGATCAGCTTTTCCGGATGCCCCAGCGCGAAGCTCGCGCTCCCCCCTTCGTGCCCAGTATCCGTAGAGCTGGTTGCGTATCCGCTTTTGAGCGCTTCTTCCATCGCACTGGTCGAGATCGCGCCCGACCACCCGCCGTTCCCGACCGCCTGATATTTCCCATTCCATCCGGCCGCCGGCATCCAGACTTCGATCCTGATATCGGAATCGCTTGATGGCTTCAGAGTCGCGGCGACGCGGCAATGCGCGGGCAATGAATTCGCACCCTCTGGAACCGTTTCCGCTTTGGTGATTGTCGTTGCCGGCAAAGACAACGACGCGAGGCTTTCACATGACGCGGCCAGAACGGGCGCGATAGAAACAATCGCGAGAAGCACGAACTTGGCATCCATCGCAGATTCCTCCTCTACCGTGGAAATACTATACAACTTCGGCCGCGCGCAGACGAGCGATGTCCGCGTCCGCATAGCCCAATTCGCGCAGCACTTCATCGGTGTGCTCGCCGAGCATGGGAGCGCGATGCCGGATCCCGCCCGGAGTCGCTGACAACCGCACCGCCGTATTCGCGAGCGGCACCGGCTTCGACGCACTCGGATACTCGACATATTCCAGCAGTTCCCGCGCCTTCACCTGTGGATCGTCGAGCACTTCGTATAGCCCGAGAACCGGCCCGCACGGCACTCGCGCCGCTTCGAGCTCTGCGATCGCCTGAACGTTCGTTCGCCTCCCGCACCAGGCGTTCATCGCTTCGGTGATCTCCGCATGATGATCGGCGCGCGAAAGATCATCCGCAAACCGCGGATCGTCGATCATATCCTCGCGCGCAACCACTCGCGCCCAGCGCGCGAACATATCCGAACCAATGATGTGCAGCATGATCCAGCCGTCCTGAGTCCGATAACAATCCGCCGGCGCGGAATAAAATCCGGTGTTGCCCCGCTGCGTGCGATTGACGCCAACCACCGCGAGCTCGGCCAGTAGCGCCTGCATGAACGTCACGCCGGTCGCGAGCAGCGCGCCATCTACCACCTGCCCTTCGCCCGTTTTCGCGCGATGATACAGCGCCACCATCACGCCGAACGCTGTGTGCAGCGCGGTGCCGTAGTCTGCAAACGGAACCAGGGAACGAATCGGTGCGCCGGGAAATCCCGTCAGACTCATCGCCCCGCACATCGCCTGCGCTACCGCATCGAATCCCAAGCGCGTCGCGTATGGGCCGTCGGGACCGAAGGTAGAAATCCTCGCCAGGATAATCGACGGATTCACCGCCCGCAGCGAATCGTAATCGAGACCCACCTTCTTGAGCACCGCGATCGGCAGATTGGCCACCACCACGTCAGCGCCCTTCACCAGCCGGCAGATCACCTCGGCCGATTCCGTCTTCGACGTGTCCAGCGTGATGCTTCTTTTGTTCCGGTTCAGTGAAAGAAACGCCCCGCCTTCCCCGTCCGCCGTCACCGGCCCCGTGTAGCGATCTTCGCTGCCCTTCCTGCGATCTACACGGACCACATCAGCGCCCATGTCCGCGAGCAGCATCCCGCAATACGGCCCCGCGATGAACCTCCCGAAATCGATCACGCGAATGCCCTTGAGCGCGCCGGATCCGATCATAAACTCCAATTCTAGAGCATGTGTTGCTAAAATCAGTCCTCATGAGAACACGTCTTCTGAGTGGCGGGCTGTTGTGCTTGCTTGTGTCCCAATTTGCTGCCGCGCAACCGCCCCAACGCAATCGCAGCGCGGCTGCCGAGTCGGCGCCACCACCTGCATCCGCCCCAACGGCGCAGCGCCCGGCGCCGCCGCTCGAAGAGAAAACCTCGGTTACGCACCACAGCGCGCGCATCGGCGGCCAGCAGATCAACTACACCGCCACCGCCGGGACGTACATCATCCGCTCCGACGACGGCGCGCCAAAGGCCCAGATTTTCTACGTCTCCTACACCAAGGACGACGTGTCAGATGTCTCGAGGCGCCCCATTTCGTTTGTCTACAACGGTGGCCCTGGTTCCGCGTCGCTCTTCACGCACATGGGCCTTGGACCGAAGCGCATCGTCCTCACCGACGACGGCCACGGCATGCCCGCTCCCTACTCGATCATCGATAACGACAGCTCGTTCCTCGACGCAACCGACCTTACTTTCATCGACGCGGTCTCTACCGGCTACAGCCGCTCTGCGCCCGGCGAAAATCCGTCGCAATTTTACGGCGTCGTGCAGGATGCCACGATGTTCGCCGACTTCATCTACCAGCACCTCACGCGCACCGAGCGCTGGGCCTCCCCGAAATTTCTGATCGGCGAGAGCTACGGCACCACGCGATCGGCCCAGTTGTCGCACGTTCTCCAACAGCGGCATCAGATTTATCTGAACGGCGTAGTTCTGATCTCCTCCGTCGGCTTCGGCAACTGGGGCACAGATGACCGCACCCGCTTCTTCCTCCCGACCTTCGTCACCTCTGCCTGGTATCACCATCTGCTGCCGCCCGACTTGCAGAAACTCAGCATCGAGGAAATCGCCGAGCAGGCGCGCCAGTTCGCACACGGCGAATATGCAGCCGCGCTCGAAAAAGGCGATCAGATCCCGCCAGCTGAATATCAGAAAGTAGTCAAGGATCTCGCGCGCTTCACCGGCCTCTCGGCAAAGTACATTGAAGAGACCAATCTCAGGATCAGCCCGCAACGCTGGTTCAAAGAGCTCGAACGCGACAAGCGCCGCACTATGGGGCGACTGGATTCACGCTTCGAAGGCATGGACGTCGACGCCGCGGGCGAGCGCTACGAATACGATTCGAGCGAAGCCTCCTACGAAGGCGCCTACGTCGCGATGTTTCAGGATTACGTCCGCCGAGATCTGAAGTGGACTTCCGACGGCTACTACACCGTCAGCGCTAACGTCCGCCCGTGGGATCAAGGCCAGCCCGGTGGACCCGCCGAAGCGCTGCGATCCGCCATGACCCAGCAGGGATCCATGCGCCTCATGGTCGCCTGCGGCTACTACGATCTCGCCACGCCGTTTAACGGAATCGAGCAGACCGTCTCACACATGATGCTCGAGCCGCCAATCCGCAAAAACGTCAGCTTCAATTACTATGAAGCCGGCCACATGATGTACATCGATAAAAAGGCGCGCGAGAAGCTGCATAAAGACGTCGACGCCTTTATTAACGCAGCCTACTCGCGCGCCGAGAACGCGACGCGATAAAGATCAATCGCCACGCCCGGAGGCCATTTAGACGACGCCTCCGATTACGACCAGCGCGCCAGCAACCGGTCCAAACGGTATGCGGTGTGTCATGTCCTTGGTGGCATGGATCGGACCGACATTGACCACGGTGTCTCTCGTCGCCACCGGGCCAAGCACGATCAAATTGCGCCCCCTGCTCTCTTCATATACCTTCTCTCTCGATTTCACCTGCCAACCGCCGTGCGCTCCGTCACGCTCGGCGCGAGACATGAGCCACCAGCGAAATCACGAACAGCACCAGGAAGATCAAGAAAAGAATCTTCGCCACACCGGTCGCTATCAGAGAAATGCCCGTGAATCCAAAAACCGCCGCGAGGATCGCAATTAGAAGGAACATTAAAGCCCAATACAGCATGCAATCGCTCCTTTCGCCCGCGGCTTCTATTGCAGCTTTGCTGCCAAGATGAAAACCCTTATGAATTCGTACGTTATCCGCCTTGGAGACAGCGCAGGACTGGAAGAAATTTCAACGTCTTCTCACTGAAACACGCCACTGTTACAATACAGCGCCTAAGAATTCTTCATTCGTTACTCACGAACGCCTTGCTATAGTTGCGAGCGTGAGGTTCACCTCCGTATTCCGGCACCTCGGAGCGCTCGGGCTTTTCTTTTTCGCGATGCTGGACAGTACGCCAATTCCCACCTTCGGCGGCCCTGACTTTTTGATTGCTTTCCTGGCCGGCAGTCATCACACGCCGTGGTACGAATGCGCCGCTGTTGCGACCGCCGGTTCCATCGCCGGGGCATACGCCACGTTCCGCTTGGCTCGCAAGGCCGGATCGGTATACTTGAACAGCAAGTTCGGCGAAGGTCGCGTATCCGTGTTCTTGGAATTCTTCAAAAGCAGCGGCACGGGTACGCTCGCCGCGACAACCGCCGTTCCCTTCCCTTTCCCCACCAGCATGTTCTTCGCAGCGGCGGGCGCCTCAAATTACGACAAGCGGAAATTTGTCACGATCGTCGCGGCCAGCCGCGCCGCGCGCTATTCCATGATCGCAGTCCTCGCCGATCTCTATGGCCGCCATTTCATCCGTGTGCTCCGGCATCCAGTGCAATATTGGGGATGGATGCTGCTATTCGCCGCGCTAAGCATCTCGTTCATCGTCACCGGAATTCTGTTGAACCGCAGGCTCGCCCAGAGACGCACCGCGACAACGTAGGCAGGCGCGGGACATGCAGGCTATCCTGAAACCATGAGACCAGTCGCCGTAGTGGGCATCGGCAAGACCGCTTTTGGAGCTTTCCCGGATCGCGACCTGCGCTCGCTCGCGGTCGAGGCAGGACAAAAGTCGCTCGAAGACGCGCATGCCAAGCCCGAACAGATCGAAGCTTTCTTTCTCGGCAATTTCGCCGGACCATCCTTCGTCGGCCAGAACCACTTGGCGCCCTACGTTGCCGCCGGCATGGGGATCATCGGCATTCCGGCCACACGCTTCGAAGCCGCGTGCGCATCGAGCGGCGCCGCTTTCTTCAGTGCGGTCTCGGCAGTCGCCGCCGGACTATACGATGTCGTCCTGGTCACAGGCGTCGAGAAGATGACCTCGCAGCCCACACCCAAAGTCACCGAAATTCTCGCGGGCGCGGGCGACGTTTGCGGCGAAGTTCGCGCTGGAGCCACCTTCCCTGCCCTCTTCGCAATGATCGCGCGCCGTCACATGTATCAGTACGGCACTACGCGCGAGATGATGGCCGCAGTCGCGGTAAAGAATCACTCCAACGGCGCCAAGAACCCGCTGGCTCACATGCGCAAGGTCATCACCATGGAGCAGGCTCTCTCAGGCAAGCCGATCGCCGATCCGCTCACCGTTTACGACTGCTCTCTCGTCAGCGACGGCGCAGCCTCGGTGGTCATCGCATCGCTCGAGCGCGCCTCCGAATTCACCAATAAACCCGTGCGCGTTCTCGGAGTCTCACAAGCTTCCGACAATGTCGCCCTAGATGAAAAGGACGACATCACCACGCTTCGCGCCGTGAAAACTTCCGCCGAAAAAGCCTACAAGATGGCCGGCGTCTCGCCCGCCGACATCCAGTTCGCGGAAGTGCATGACTGCTTCACCATCGCCGAGATTCTCGCTACCGAAGATCTCGGGTTCGTGAAAAAAGGCGAAGGCGGCCCTTACGCTCTAGCAGGTAAGACCTGCCTGCAAGGCGAGCGGCCTGTTAACACCAGCGGCGGTCTGAAAGCCAAAGGCCATCCCGTGGGCGCCACCGGCGTCGGGCAGATCTGTGACGTCGCGCAGCAAATTCGAGGCGAAGCGGGCGAACGTCAGATCGCGCGCAACAAACTAGGTCTCGCGCAGAATCTTGGCGGATCGGGTGCGACCAGCGTCGTCACCATCCTGGGGGCCGCATGAACAATCCGGGCTCTGGCACCGTCTACACCGAGACCGTGGTCTACTCGCCGCCCGAAGCCTACGTGAACGACGTGCCCTATCAGCTCGCCATCATCGAGCTCGAAAACGGCCGCCGCCTCACCGGTCGCATCGATGGCGACCGCGCCCAGATCGGTGATAAAGTGAACTTCGTCGACTTCAGAAATAATGTCCCCTTCTTCCGTAAAGCATCCTGACACAACCATGAAGCTCGCCGAGCGGATGTCGCGCCTGGGCGTGGAGGGCGCTTTCAACGTTCTCGTGAAAGCGCGCGCTCTCGAGGCTCAAGGCCGCAACATTATCCATCTTGAAATCGGTGAACCCGACTTCGCCACACCGAAGCACATCGTCGACGCCGCGAAACAAGCCCTCGACCAGGGCTGGACACACTACGGCCCGCCGCAGGGCCTGCCCGAATTGCGCGAAGCCATCGCGGCGCACATTTGCCAGACTCGCGGAGTCCGCGTCGGACCGGAGCACGTCTGCGTCGTGCCCGGCGGCAAGCCGATCATCTTCTTTCCGATGCTCGCGCTCATCGAAACCGGCGACGAAGTGATCTACCCCAATCCCGGCTTTCCAATTTACGAATCGATGATTAACTTCGTCGGCGCCAAGCCGGTGCCCATCCCGCTCGTCGAAGAGCGCGGCTTCTCGCTCGACCTCGACCGCCTGCGCGACAGTCTCTCCGACAAAACCAAATTCGTCATCCTCAACTCGCCGCACAATCCAACTGGCGGCGTCATCCCGGCCTCCGATATCCAGGCCATCGCCGAGATGCTTCGCGACCGCGACCTCATCGTGCTGGCCGATGAAATCTATTCGCGCATCTATTTCGAAAACGCCCCGGTCTCGATCACCACTTTCCCCGGCATGCTCGAAAAGACCGTCATCCTGGACGGTTTTTCGAAAACTTACGCCATGACCGGCTGGCGGATGGGTTACGGCGTGATGCCCACCTGGCTCGTGGAAGCCGTGAACAAGCTGATGGTAAATTCCAACTCTTGCACCGCCAGCTTCACGCAGCGCGCCGGCATCGTAGCTCTCACCGGCCCGCAAGACGACGCGGCCAAGATGGTTGCCGAGTTCCGCCGCCGCCGGGATGCATTCTGCGCCGGCCTCAACGCGCTCCCTGGCTTTCGATGCGCCATCCCCGGCGGTGCCTTCTACGCGTTCCCGAACATCACCGGCACGGGAATTAGCTCCGGCGAGCTCGCCGATCGCCTCCTGGAGGAAGCGGGTATCGCCTGCCTCAGCGGCACCGCGTTCGGCGCCTTCGGTGAAGGCTACATCCGCTTCAGCATCGCCAATTCGTACGACAATCTGATGGACGCCGTCGACCGAATCCGCAAATTCCTAAGCTAGTGTGGCGTACGCACTCGTGCGTGCCGTGTTCCCACTCGTGTGAACACCTTGTTCCAGGCGGTCCTAATTTCGCCATGGATGTCGACGGACACGCGCAGACGCTTGAGCACGGTTGCGACACCGTCTAGTGTTCGGACGGCGCTCGCTCGATGCGAGCGACGATCAACATCTCCGCCGTCACCATCTGCGCCTCCAACGTCAAACCGAGCTGGTCCTGCAGTGCTTTAATCACC
>DASQJA010000115.1:0-7581 GCA_035631275.1 Bryobacteraceae bacterium | reverse complement strand
AGGCGCGCCCGCTCCGCCTTCGGCAGCCCGAACAGGTCCGCGTAGAAGGACATGTTCTCGTCCACAGTCAGATCGCCATACAAGCCGAACCGCTGCGCCATATATCCGATCTGATCCTTCACCGCGTCCAACTCGCGCGCGACGTTCCTGCCCACCACCCAGGCCTCGCCTTCGTCCGGATCCAGCAGCCCGCACAACAAACGCAGCGTCGTGGTCTTGCCCGCGCCGTCCGGCCCCACCAGCCCGAAAATCTCCCCGCGCCCGATCTTCAGATCGAGATGATCCACCGCCGTCAGCGCGCCGAAGCGCCGCGTCAGCCCCGCTGCGCGAATTATGGCTTCGCCGTTCAATTCAGTTGAATCTCCGCATCCACCGGCATGTTCGATTTCAACTCGCGCTGCGGATTATCGACATCGATCTTGATGCGATAAACCAGCTTCACGCGCTCCTCGCGCGTCTGGATTTGTTTGGGCGTGAACTCGGCCTCCGACGAAATGAACGAAATATGCCCGGGGTAGTTTTTTCCCGGGAATGAATCGCTCGTGAGCTGTACCGGCTGCCCCAGTTTCACGCGGCCCAAATCGGTCTCGCTTATATAGGCGCGCAGCCAGGGATGATCGATATCGCCGATTGCCACCACCGTCGTTCCGGCCGCCAGCACTTCACCTACCTCGGCCGACTTGACAAGCACTACGCCATCGATTGGCGAAGTTACCACCGTGTCGTTAATCTGCGTGTCGGTGATCGCCACTTGCGCGCGCGCTCTTGCAACCTCGGCCAAATGCGCTTTCACATCCTGCTCGCGCCGCTCCAACTCTAGCCGGTTGGCCTCGCTCGCCTGCAAAGACGCCTTGGCGCGCTCCACTTCAGCGCGTGCAGCTTCGATATCTTCCTTGCGCGGGCCTTCCCGAACCAACGCGAGCTTCTCCTGTGCCTGGCGCAGAATAGCCGACGTACTGTCCAACCGCATTCGATATTGGTCGTACTGAGCCTTGGAAATGTCGTCGTTCTTGAAGAGCTCCTGTGCGCGATCCCAATCGCCGTTAGCCTGATCGCGCTGCGCGTTCGCATCGGCAACCGCGGCCTGCGCCTGCTGAATCTCTTGTGGACGCGAACCGGCCAACAGCAAATCCAGCTTCGCTTGCGACGCCCGCAGTTCGGCCCTCTTCAATGCGATATCGCTCTCGAGCGTCGCCCGCTGCCACTTGACGCCGGTCTCGATCTGCTGGAATTGCGACTCTGATGACGCCACGCTCGCTTCATCCCGGCTCCGCTGTCGCTCCATCTGGTCGCGATCGATCCGCGCGATCACCTGCCCCTTCTTCACGAACGCGCCTTCATCGACGTTGAGCTCCACAAGTTTGCCCGGAACCTTGAACGAAATGTCCACTTGAGTCAGCTCGATATTCCCCGAGACCTGCAGCCGGTTCGGGTCCTTGCGCGAAAACAATCGCCCTGACGACCACAGGTAGAATCCCGCCGCAGCCAAAATGACAAGAAAAAGCACTCGAATAATGATTTTTTTCACGATCGCCTCACTGGATCATGCTCTGTATCGTTCCCGTCGCGGTTCCGAGATCGATGCGCGCCAAATTGTAGTTGTAGAGCGCCGAGATGCGATTGTCGCGCGCCCGCGCCAGCCGCGTCTGCGCGTCCGTCACCTCGATGCTGTTTGTCACGCCCGCTCTGTAGCGCCGCTCGGCCTGCGCCAATTCGTTTTCCGACAGCCGCAAACCCTCTTCGGCGGTCCGCACTTGCGCATCGGCGGATCGCAGCCCGTCCAGCGCCAGCCGGACGTCGAGCTCGACTTGATCGCGGAGATCCACCGTTCGGATTTTTTGCTCACGATACTGCGACATGCTCTCGGCCCGCCGCGCATCGCGCCGTCCCCCATCGAACAACGGGACGCGGAGCGTGACACCTACCGTTCGAGTGGGCAGCAAGTTCGCCGCACCGGCTCCCAAGTCGCCGTAATTGGCAAAGGCTGCAACCGTTGGAAGCCGCTCCATCTTCGTCGCGCTGTAGTTGAGCCGCGCGTTGTCTTCGCGCCGTTCCTGAGCCTTTAATTCGGCGCGATGTGCATGTGCCACTTCCAGCGCTTGCGCCGGGTTCATGGATTCGGTTGCAACGTATTCCAGCCTTCCGGTCAGCTCCACCGGATTTTCCAAACGCAGCCCGATCGCGCGCAGCAGTTGCAAGCGCGTGCGGTCCACATCGTTCTCTGCCACAAGCGCGAGCTGCTGGTCGTTGGCAAGCTGCACTTGAGCTCGCGTGATCTCGATGCCCGTGCCGGTCCCGGCGTTTTTCTGCGATTGTGCCAGCCGCATCAGGGCCTCGGACAGCTCCACGTTCGCGCGCGCCGTATCGAGCGAAGCCTGAGCGCGCAGCGCCGCCAGATACGCCCGCGCTACCTGATCGGTCACCTGATCGCGCGTGCCTTCGTTGTCCGCCTTCACCGCTTCGATCGCTACCTTCGACGCCTGATACCGGCGCAACGCGCTCAAGTCGAGAACGCTTTGATTCATGCTCGCGCGGACATCCAATATGTCGAACGGTCCCAGGAGGCTCGGGAGGCTCGGAGCCCCGGACGGAAACAGCGCCGCCGGAATGAACGAGGAAAAATTGAAGCCGAACGCCTTGATGTTGTTGGTCT
Organism: Bryobacteraceae bacterium; assembly: GCA_035631275.1. Classification (GTDB taxonomy): domain Bacteria; phylum Acidobacteriota; class Terriglobia; order Bryobacterales; family Bryobacteraceae; genus Palsa-89. The sequence goes on along the minus strand of DASQJA010000115.1, from coordinate 4,928 downwards.
CGTTCTCATACTGGACGTAGCTTTCGAAATCCGGCAGCAACGCCGCGCGCGTTTCTTTCGATTCGGCGTACGCCTGCTTCAGAGACTCTTCGGCCAGTCGCACGCGCGTGTTCCCCTCCGGCGCAAGCGCGATCTCCACCGCCTGCTTCAAACTCAACTGCAACACCGGCTGCCGGCTCTGCAACTGCGCAAACAACGGCGCCGTCGCTAGCATCCACGCCAACCCGCTACCGCATCGCATGTGCCACCTCCGTCACAGGCGCCGTCAAACCCGCGATCATAAACGCCTCCAGCCGCCTCAATGTTCCCTCCACATCCGATGGATCGCACTTCCCGCCGGAAAACAACCGCAGCACATGGCTAGCGGCCAGCGTGTGCCCCACCGCACCCATCGCGAAATGCATCCGCCACAGCAGCTCCACCCGATCCAGATGCGGGAGCGCCCGCTCGTAGGCCGCAACGAATCGCACCGCCAGCGGCTCCAGGTGTTCCTTATAAACTCGCTCGGCGAAGAACTCCGGTTCGCAGTACATCCGCCCCATCATTGGCGAGAACTCGCGGCCGCGGCTCGAATAAATTTCGACCACCGGCCGAATGAATGCTTCCACCACGCCTTCGAGAGGTAGCGGTCCGTCACCCGCGGCGCGTTCCACCTCATCGAGCAGCGCCAACCGGCGCTCGTTCACGGGCACAACGCGCCGGGCTATCACGGCCCTCACCAGCGCGTCTTTGGATTGGAAATGATAATTCACGGCGGCGAGATTCGCGCCGGCTTCGGTTGTAATCGCGCGCAGCGATGTCGCTTCAATGCCATCGCGCGCAAACAAGCGTTCGGCCGCATCCAGAATGCGATCCTTCGTGGTCATACGTATGTTTGAATTATACGTATGAACTAAACGTTGTCAAGGCTTACCGAATCCGAAGCGCATCAGGACAACGCCCAGTTCGCGCGCATCTCCCTGTGGAGAAAATGACTTATCCACCGATAAGGTAACTTGGACGGTGTCGCCGACTGGCATCAGTGGTGAACTAGTCAGCGTGTAATTACCTGGTGCTGCGTAACTTTGTGATACAACGGTCTCTCCATTTACTTGTAGAGTTACCTCGCGTGCAGGGGCGTTTTCAGGTATGTAGAAAGTCGCGGTTAAAGGTGCGGCGGACGCCGGAGGCTTCAGCAGAACAATCGCGTTCTTGCTCGTCCAACGCCATTCGTTATTCTCGAGCGCGAAGACGCCGCTCACGAACTGCTGCTCGGCCTCCGGTGCGTTCATCGGAAGGTCGGTCAAGGACGGCTTCCTCTCGACCATGATGTCAGCGCGCACTTGGTCGATCGTCCCGCGCGAAAAATCGAACGGCCGCAGTCCCTTCTCGATAGTCGAATAGCCGGATCGCGCGTTCAACGCGATCAAGCGAAGTGGAATCGGCGACGTGATACTGCGGTTCGCGATCGCAACCGGAACGCCGCCCGGGTGACTCACCGGCACCGGGTAACCGAGTTGGCTGGTCACGACAACTTCGCCCGGTTGCACCGCGCGGCTAATCAGCAGCGGAAGCGCGCCTTCAGATGTCAGGTAGTACTGCAGTCCCCACTCCGAATTCACCCACAACGGTTTGGTCTCAGTCTCGCGTCGAAGCGAGCGCGCGAATTTGCGATATCCGCTCCAATGCTGATAGTTGACCTCCGCCAGCATCAGACTCAGCGCCAGCCCGCATGTAAGGCCGGCGCTCAACATTCGCACGCCCCACCGGCGGCTCGCCAGAATCGAGACTGGAAGCGCCATCGGCAGCAAGTAGCGAGCTGAGCCCGCGAAAAAGATCACTACCGCGCCGGCGAAAAAAATCAGCACCCACTGCGCGAGAAAATCGCGCCAGTTTCGCGCGCACCATATAATGATGGTCACCCCGACCGCGACCGACGCCCAAAACAGAGGATTGATATCGTAGAACGCCGCGCCGATCGCCGCCGGCACGGCAAGTAGCGACGGCGGCCACAACACAGGAAACACCAGCCAGCCAAGATGCGCAGTCAACGCCGCCGCGCTCTTCAGATTGTTGACCAGTGCTGAAAAGCCCCAAGACCGCAAGTAGCCCGCCAGAACCCCAGCCGGCACAGCCCCGGTCGTCAACCGCTCGAAGATCTGCCATGCGACCAGCACGAGCGGCGCGGTCAGCGTGGCGATCGCGGCCGGCCGCCACTTCCGTCCGTACAAAAACAAAATCGGAACCAGGAACACAGCCTGCATTGCACTCAACGTCGCCAGCCCCATCGCGACACACGAACCCGCAAGCAATCCCGCCGACTTCCGGTCCACGGCCGCCACATACAGCGCCACCGCCAGCAGCCAGAAGGCGACGAATGGCACATCGGACTCGAACGAGTTTCCATTCACAACAAACGTCGGCGTTGCGAGAAACAGCAGCGTCGCAAGCAGCGCATGCGGACTGAATCGCCGCGCCAGCCACCAGGCGCTGAACGCGGCAATCAGCGAAAACAAAATATACGCGGCGTGAAACGGAATCTCGCGCACATCTTTGAAAACCGCTAGCAGAAACGCCAGATACCAGGCATCCAGTGGCGGGTGCGGATGTCCACGCATATCCACCATGCGGCCAAGAAACGGCCCCAGCGTGTGATTCGGATGCAGCGGCTCGATCTGCGCGTGCTCGGCTTCGGTGAGATACAGAACGTCGTCGCCTTGCACCGCCTGATTCAGGAACGGCAGCCGCAAAGCGAGAACCACCAACGCGACGATGATTAGTTCTCGTGGCGCACGCCCGTGGCGTGCCGCGTTCACACTCGTGTGAACGCTGGATCCATGGTTTTGAGACCGCTGCGCCGACGCCAGTGCCGCAATGGCACGTTGAAGCAGGCGCCACATGACATCAATCCGCGGCCTTGCTCGAGGTAACCTGCGGCTTCCATCGGACGATCGGCCTCCGCGCCGCCGTAACCTCATCCACGCGGCTGGTGCGGGTGTGATGCGGCGCCTTCACTACCAGCTCAGGATTTTCTTCGGCTTCCTTCGCGATCGAAATCAGCGCATCGACGAACAGATCCAACTCATCCTTGCTCTCCGTCTCCGTCGGCTCGATCATCATCGCCCCATGCACGATCAGCGGAAAGCTCACCGTATAGGGATGGAACCCGTAATCGATCAGCCGCTTGGCGATATCGCCCGTGCGCACGCCCCGCTTGGCCTGGCGCTCGTCGCTAAACACGCATTCGTGCATGCTCGGCGCGTTGAGCGGCAAATCATAGTACGGCTCGATCAGCTTGCGAATGTAGTTCGCATTTAAGACCGCGTCCACGGTCGCGTTGCGCAGTCCGTCGCCGCCATGCGCCATGATGTACGCCAGCGCGCGGATGTGCATCCCGATATTGCCGTAAAACGCGCGCACGCGTCCGATCGACTGCGGCCGATCATAGTTCCACGTCCAGGCGTCCTTGATCCGCACCAGCCGCGGCACCGGCAGGAACGGCTCCAGATGCTTCTTGACCGCCACCGGTCCCGACCCAGGCCCGCCTCCGCCATGCGGCGTCGAAAACGTCTTGTGCAGATTCAGGTGCATCACGTCGACGCCAAAATCACCCGGCCGCGCGATCCCCACCAGCGCATTCATGTTCGCGCCGTCCATGTAGAGCATCGCTCCCTGGGAATGCAGAATCTCGGCGATGCGCGTGATGTTTTCCTCGAACACGCCCAGCGTATTCGGATTGGTGATCATCAGCGCCGCGACATCTTCATCCACCAACCGCGCCAGCGCCTCCACGTCCACCATTCCGCGATCGTTCGACTTTATGTTCTCCACCGCGTAACCGGCCGTGGTCGCGGTCGCCGGATTCGTCCCATGCGCCGAATCAGGAATCAGCAGCTTCTTGCGTGCCGATCCGCGCGATTCAAGCAGCGCCCGCACCAGCAAGATCCCCGTGAACTCGCCGTGCGCCCCCGCCGCCGGCTGCAGCGTTACAGCATCCATTCCTGTAATCTCGGTCAGGATCTTCTCGAGCGTCCCCATCACCTCGAGAATCCCCTGCGACAGCGCTTCCGGCTGATAAGGATGCGCCCACGCCAGACCTTCGATCCGCGAAACCGCCTCGTTCACGCGCGGGTTGTACTTCATCGTGCACGATCCGAGTGGATATAGCCCCAGATCGATCGCGTAGTTATGCGTCGAAAGTCGCGTGAAGTGGCGTATCGCCTCCACTTCGCTCACTTCCAGAAAGCCCGCGATCTCCTCGCGCGTATTCTCCTCACCTAACGTCTTCGCCGGATCCACTTTCGGTACATCCAGCTCAGGCAACTGATAGCCGCGCTTGCCCGGTGAGCTCCGCTCAAACAAAAGCGGCTCGTTTTGATTGATGTGCTGCCGGACTTTCCGGATCATCGCTCGATCACCTCCGCCACGGCATCCATGCTCTCGCGCCGGCTCATCTCGGTGGCGCAGAACAGCATAGTATTTCCAAGCTCCGGATAAAAACGCTCAAGCGGCAGCCCGCCGATGATCTTCTTCTTGAACAGCGCCTCATTCACCTGCTCCGGCGTGCGTCCGTTCGCCGAGACCACAAACTCATTAAAGAACGGCCCCGAAAATTTCGGCTTCAGCTTTCCGGCCAGATAGTGGGCTTTCGACAAATTCTGCTCGGCGAGCTCGCGCAAGCCCTCCTTGCCGTACACCGTCATGAAAACGGTCGCCATCAACGCGATCAGCGCCTGATTCGTGCAAATGTTCGACGTCGCCTTCTCGCGCCGGATATGCTGCTCGCGCGTCGCAAGCGTCAAACAAAAGGCCCGATTCCCGCGCGTGTCCTTAGTCTCGCCGACCAGACGCCCCGGAATCTGCCGCATGAACTTCTCTTTGGTCGCGATGATCCCGGCAAACGGCCCGCCGTAGCTCGGCGAAATTGCAAACGACTGCAGCTCGCCTGC
>DASQJA010000114.1:0-6542 GCA_035631275.1 Bryobacteraceae bacterium | reverse complement strand
TAACCGATTCAACCTTCCGATCTGGTTCTATCCAGAAGCGCGCTCGCTCGAATGGGTAGGTTGGCAGCGGCAGCCGTTGGCGCTGCTCGTGCGCGTGGAACCCCTTCCAGTCAATTTTCTTTCCGGCGACCCACAACTCCGCAAGGGCGCCCATAGTGAATTCCGCGTCGTTCGTCTTGTCGTTGCGCGTTCGCAGTGAAGAAATGACTTTGTGCGATTCGGAGAACTTGGCGTTCTGCTCACACAGTGCGCCCAGTGTGTCGCCGGGCCCAATTTCCAGGAGAATCGCGGCACGAGTCTTCAGCGCCTGCCCGATTCCCTCCGCGAATCGAACGGTCTGGCGAAGTTGACTAGCCCAATACTCGGGATCCGCCGCCTCTGCGTCCGTGATCCAGGTTCCTGTCGCGCTCGAGATATATGGAATTTGTGGCGGTGCAAGATGGAACTTCCGTACAAACTGCGAGAACTCGCGCAGAATCGGATCCATCATGCTCGAATGAAATGCGTGCGAGACTCGAAGCCTGTGGTACTCCACCCCGCGTTCTGCCAGCGATTTCTCGAGCTCCTCGACCGCGCCGTCCGGTCCCGAAACGACGCACTGCTCGTCACCATTGATGCTCGCGAGCGAAAGCTTGCCGTTTAGCAGTGGGACGACCTGATGCTCAGGCATCGGCACGGCGGTCATGGATCCGCTGGGCATGCTCTGAATCAGTCGCCCACGTTCTGCGATAATCTCCAGGCCCGCTTCAATCGAAAAAACGCCGGCGATGCACGCCGCCGCCAATTCGCCGACGCTATGGCCGATCATCGCTGCCGGTCCGACGCCCCACGACAACCACAGCTTCGCCATCGCGTACTCGATCACAAACAGCGCCGGCTGAGTCAGCCGAGTCTGGTTGATCAATTCGGTGGCGGCGTTGGTTGTGATATCCGGTGGGAAGAGAATGGTGCGGAGGTCAAGATCAAGGAACGGCTGCAGATAGACCGCGCAGAAATCGATCGTCGATCTGAACACCGGTTCCGAATGGTACAGTCCGCGCGCCATCGACACGTACTGCGATCCCTGCCCCGTGCATAGAAAAATCACCGGCGGCTCATTGTCGGGAGCCGAACCGGAAACGATTCGCTTGGAATCACCGGCGCGGAGAGTTTTAGCCGCGTCGGTCGGATCGGCACATACGATTGCGCGCCGGTATCGGAAAGCTTTACGTCCAATATGACTGGTGAACGCTACGTCTGCGATCGTCGGCGAATTCTCCTCGAGATGGTCCGCCAGCTCGCGCGCCATCAAGTCCAGCGCTGTCGGCGATTTTGCCGATAGCGTCAGAGTTTGCCACGGCCGCGAAAGACCAGATGGCGCCGCAGTCGGCGCTTCTTCTAAAATTGCGTGCGCGTTGGTTCCGCCGATACCGAGCGATGTCACTCCGGCGCGGCGTCGTTTACCGTCGCTCTCCCATTCGCGCAACCGCGTGTTCACGTAAAACGGGCTGTGTTCAAAATCGATCAGCGGATTCGGGTGAGAGAAGTTGAGGCTTGGTGGCAACTGCCGATGTTCCAGCGCCAGCACCGTTTTTATGAATCCGGCCACGCCTGCAGCGGCATCGAGGTGCCCGACATTCGTCTTCAATGATCCGATCGCGCAAAATCCATCGCGCTTGCTGCTCGTGCGAAACGCGCGCGTGAGGGCGGCGATCTCGATCGGATCGCCGACAGTCGTGCCGGTGCCATGTGTCTCCACGTATGAGATGGAATCGGCTTGGACATCGGCGACCGAAAGCGCCTCGCCGATCGCATCCGTCTGACCTGCGACGCTTGGCGCAAGGTAGCTGACCTTGCGTGCGCCGTCGTTGTTGATCGCAGTGCCACGAATTATTGCGTGAATAAAATCGCTATCGCGGACCGCGTCTTCCAAACGGCGCAATACGACGATGCCCAGTCCGCTGCCAAAGATTGTCCCGCTCGAAGATGCATCGAATGAGCGGCAATGCCCATCGCGCGAGAGTATCTCGCCTTCGCGGTAGACGTAACCAAGGCCGTGAGGAATTTCGATCGTGACTCCACCGGCCATCGCCATATCGCATTCATGATTGAGCAGGCCTTGGCATGCCAGATGGATCGCCACCAGCGAAGTTGAACACGCCGTCTGCACGGCGAGACTGGGACCCGTAAGGTTAAGCTGATAAGAGACGCGCGTCGCCAGCACGTCCTTGTCGTTGCCGGTTTGCTTCAGGAGAAAAAGACCCGTATTCGCAACCAACTCCGCGTTCCTCAGCAGATTGTGAATCAGGTAGGTGTTCATCCCCGAGCCGGCATAGACGCCAACCCGACCCGCGAACTCATCCACAGACCATCCTGCGTTCTCGAGTGTCTCCCACGCGCATTCGAGAAAAAGACGATGCTGCGGATCCATGATTGCCGCGTCGCGCGGGCTAAGGCCGAAGAACGACGCATCGAACCGATCGATATCGTCGAGGATTGCGGATGCTCTGACGTAGTCTGGATTCGCGAGGTCGGCGGCGGTCGCACCTGCGTCGATCAATTGCTCGTCATTCAGAACGCTGATTGACTCGACGCCGTCGCAAAGATTTCGCCAGAACTCGCTGAGGTTGCGCGCGCCGGGAAATCGGCCCGCCATCCCGACCACGGCGATCGACGTGCTCGTCAGAGTGTTTTCGCCTTCGTTCATTTCGATGCTTCGGAGCCTGCACCGGACGCCATCCGCCGGCGTGAAAGCAATGCTTGACGCCGCGCCGTGCCGCGGTCCGAATGGTTCGTCGATTCGCCACTGCGTCCGCTTAGATGAGCGGCTAATGCGCTGATCGTCGGATAAGAAAAGAAGTCGGTAAGAGGTATCTCGCGTTTAAGCCGTAGCCTAAGACTCGTGGCAATCTCGGCAACACTAAGTGAGTTAGCTCCAAGGTCAAAAAGATTGACCTTGAGCCCGACGCTATCGACACCGAGCGAGTCCTGCCAAAGATCTGCGATGACTCTCTCCAGCTCGGTAGCAGTCTCTGATATTGTTGGTTCACGGAGTTCGTCGATGGCAGGATTCGGCAGCGCTTTCCTATCAATCTTGCCATTGGGAGTTAGCGGCGTAGCGCTTATGAAGCTGATGATCGACGGGATCATGTATTCAGGAAGTGTATGCCGCGCGTGATTCTTCAACTCCCCGGCGCTGATACTTGCGCCGGGCTTTGCTACAACGTAGGCCGCGAGAAACGAATTGTCCGAATGATCGCGCCGAGCCACAACGACCGCCTCATGTATTGCAGTGTGTGCTCCCAGCACAGTTTCGATTTCACCCAGCTCGATTCGGAAGCCGCGAATCTTTACCTGCTGATCAGTGCGCCCGATAAATTCGATTTCTCCATCGGTGCGGTATCGAACAACATCGCCGGTGCGATAGAGTTTGCCAGCTCGCTCCGGTTCAAACCTGTTCAAGATGAACCTTTCGGCCGTCAACTCCGGTCGCCGCCAGTAGCCGCGGGTTACCCCGTCGCCGCCGATGTGGAGCTCGCCTGGCGCGCCTATTGACGCGAGCATGCCTTCGTCATCGACCACATAGACGCGAGTGTTCGCTATGGGTTTGCCGATAGGAACTGAAGTGGCAGCCTTGTCCAATTTGTACGTGGTTGACCAGATGGTCGTCTCAGTCGGACCGTACATATTGAAAATCTCGGCGCTGATAGTCTCGCCAAGCTGATTCGCCAAAGACAGCGGCAACGGTTCGCCGCCGAGAAACAGCTTTCGAAGAAGATGCATCGCCGACAGTGTCTCGGCCGATCGTGTCAGAGCTTTCGCAAGAGTCGGCGTGCATTGAAAATGACTTACGCGATGACGCTGGATTTGGGCTGCGATCGAATAGTCCCCCGATGCGCCCAGCCCGTCCTCACCCGCCTGTACGACGACAGTGAACCCTCGACTCAAAGTCCATAGGAGTTCCAGTACTGAAATGTCGAAAGATATGCTGGTTACCGCCAGCCAGACCCCCGCTTCAGTTCCTATCACTCGGTCCATTGCGGCGAAGAAATTCACGACGTTGCGATGCTCGACCATCACGCCTTTCGGCGTCCCCGTCGACCCCGACGTATACATCAGGTAGGCGAGCGACGAGGCGGTCTGGTCATTTGTAAGCGTTTCGGCGAAGGCGGTTCTTTCGTCGTCAAAGTCGAATTTATCAAGCACGACGGCCCTGACCGGCGAATCGACAAGACGCTTTCTGTAGCTGCGTTGAGTAAGAACGACGCGAGCCTCGCTATCCTGCAGCATGAAAGCTACGCGCTCAGCTGGAAAAGCAGGATCGAGCGGTAGGTACGCGCCACCTGCTTTCAGCACACTCAGGAGCGCCACCATCATGTCCAGAGAGCGATCCATCATGATCGCGACGACAGTCTCGTGGCCAACGCCCAGCCCACGCAGATGTGTCGATAGGCGTCGAACTTTTTCCCACAACCTTCGATAGGTCAATGAGTGATCGCGGCAGATGAGCGCAGTTTTTTCTGGAGTCAGCTGCGACTGCGCTTCGAGCAGGTCGTGCACGCACTTGTTCGAGTCATACTTCGCATCGGTGCGGTTCCACTCGGCCAGGAGAGCCTCTTTCCGCGACGTCATGCGCGGCTCACAAAGTTGCCTTCAATAAACAAGCAATCGATCCCGGTCCCGAGAAAAGTCTCGACCGCCTCACGCGGAGTGTTCACGATCGGCTGCCCTTTAACGTTGAAACTCGTGTTCAGTACGATCTCGCGGCCGGTCTCTCTTCCGATTGCCTTGAGCAGTGCGTGGAACGCGGGATTGTCATCCGCGCCAACTGTCTGCACGCGCGCGGTGCCATCGACGTGGGTGATCGCCGGCAACATCTCGCGGTATTGCTCGCGCACGTTTACCGTCGCGATCATGTACGGCAGCGAAGTCATCGGGGCGACGTCGAACCATCGATCGACCTGCTCGATCGACACGGCAGGCGCAAAGGGTCGAAACGCCTCACGCTTCTTGACCATTGCGTTGACGCGATCGCGCATTTCCGGATTCGACGGATCGGCCAGGATGCTTCGGTTGCCCAGCGCACGCGGCCCGTACTCCATGCGTCCACGATGCCATGCGAGCACTTTGCCTTCAGCGATCATCTTCGCGGCTCGCTCACAAGACTCTTCGATGCTGCCCAAGCGAGTGACCTTGATAGCGCCAGCGAAGGCTTTGAGCGCGTCATCAACTTCGCTCTCGGGATGGCTTGGACCCAGAAGCGGAACGGGAAAACGCTTGTTTATGATCTCGCCTCGAAGCGACGTCCGATGAAGTGCGGCACCCAACGCGGCTCCATCGTCTCCGGCGGCGGGCTGAACGTAAACTTCGTCGAAGAGCCCTGAGCGCGTCAGCTTTCCGTTCGCGCTGCAATTCAGAGCGACCCCACCAGCCATCGCGATTTTTCGCATTCCGGTGCTTGCACCAAAATGCCCGCAGATGTGGAGAATCGCGCGATTCAGTGTGGCTTGCAGCGCCGCCGCGACGTCGCGATGGACCTGCGTTATTTCGTCGCCTGGATCACGCGGCGGAATCAAGTTGCGTGACAGCCATTCGCGCGTGCTCGAATAGTTTTCGCGCTCATCGCGCGAGCGGTTTAATCGAAGAATCGGAATTCTGACACTGCCATCGGTGCGGCATTCCAGCATCTGCTGAAACACGCCTTCGAATTGCCGTGGGTCGCCGTAGGGCGCCAGCCCCATAATCTTGTATTCATCGGAATTGAAGTCAAAGCCGAGGTGGTAGGTCACCAGCGAATAGAGAATTCCGATCGAATCATTGGCCGATATCTCGCGAAGTTTCTCCAAGCGCGCGCCCCTGCCGCGAAAAATCGATCCGCTCTGCGTCTCGCCCATCGCGTCCAGCACGACCACCAGGCACTCGTCCCATCCGGACGTAAAGTACGCGCTGGCTGCATGGCTCAAATGATGGCTGACCTGATGAACGCGTTCGGTGGAGAACTGAGGATAGTGCCGGTTGATCTGCGCGAGCAGTGCCTGCTTCGAGAAGACCTGTTCGTAAAGCATCGCGCTGGTTGCGTCCAAGCTGAAAATCTCTCCGAACGGAGCGTAGTCAAAGCAGTGCGCGATCTCGTCGACGTCCGCTAGTGCCAAACCTGCCTGCTTCAGGCAGTAGCCGATTGCTTGAGCGGGAAAGTCGCCAGTCTGTTTCTGCCGGTTGAAACGCTCTTCCGCTGCCGCAGCCACCACAACTCCGTTCACGACAAGCGCCGCCGCTGCATCAAATCCTTGCGCGATCCGGTACTCCCTCTCCTCCAAGCCTGGCCAATGTTCTCGCTTGAAGCGGACCGACTCTGCGAGCCCACTCACGCCTAGAATTGAGCTCATCTGCTAATCCTTACGGTTTCAGAGTGCTAAAGTTACTTAACGGGTATTCTGCCGTTGGTTTATCTTCTCGGATTTCTCCGGAGAGTAGCGGCAGGATTCACCGAAAGGGACACTCAGTGGGCTGAAAAGCACTCCGAAGAAAGCGCAGGCCGGTAGCGCAGAACACCCGAATGGCAG
>DASQJA010000113.1:0-7639 GCA_035631275.1 Bryobacteraceae bacterium | reverse complement strand
GCACAATACCGTGTCCGACGATGTGGAGCACGGCGGGACTTCGCAATTGTTTGACGCGCTCCTCGGTAGCTTCACCCTCGGCAAGGAGCTGGGCGCGAGGAATGATCTGAAGCAGGCGACGCGCTTCGGCGGTGCCACTCTCTAGTCGGTCGAGACGCTCGGCGCGGAAGGCGCTGGCGAGCGTGGCGGGTTTAGCGGCGGACGATGCGGATGCTACGCCCGGGCTTAACGCGATTACGGGTGGAGAAAGCTGGACACTGCGCGGGTTTGGATTCACCAGGTCGCGTCCGGCGGGTACGTAACCGATGGCAAATCGCTCGATGAGGAATCGTCCTTGCGCGCTGGTCAATGCGGCGAACGGTACGAGCGTAAGCATACCGTCGGGCGCGATGCGCAAGCGGCGTGTCTCCTTGCCGAGCCACGGTTCGAGCGGCGCGAGGATCGCCTTAGACAATTGGCGGAGCGCATCCTGAGCGGTTTGTTCGGAGAGGTGCGCCGAACTGGTCTCGCGGTGCGACAAGGCCACGCTCCAGTCATTGGCGGCTTCGAACAGATCGCGCACGGACCGATCGATGGGCGCGGACGGACCTAGGTCGACCCAGCGTGGGTTCGGCGACGCATCGACGACGAATGCGCCATAGCGGCGGCCACTGGGCGCCGAGCCGGACGGCTGGTATTCAGTGAATTCGACGAAAACCTCATCGCGGCCGAGCGTAGAGTGGATATCGTCGAAACGGACCGGGCTCACAGCGGCGCCAAATTGCGGCGACTCACGTGCGAGCGCGGTCTCGAGGGTGTCGCGTCGCTGCTTGATCGCCTGGAGCGCGTTCAGCGCGTCGCGGCTCAGCTCAGCGGTCCATTTGGTACGCAGATCTTGGAGAAGCCGCTCGTAGCGGCCCTGGAGCTCCGTGCCCGTGAGGGAACAACCTCCCAGAACGGTGGGTTTCAGATCGCGATAGCCCAGGGCGATGGTAAGAGAAGACTGACATTCGAGCAAAGCTTCCCACTGATTGAAGCGCGTAAGGATCGCAGGGTCCGAGCTGAGGCGTAGGCGTTCGCGCCAGTCGCGAACTTGGTCGAGCACGCGGCCCTTGCGTCGCGCGACCGCTTCCCAAGCCAGCTCACGAGCTTTCGGTACTCGGTCGCCCGAGTGCTGTTGAAATGCGATGAGCTCGGGAATGGGGTCGTCGAGATTCGACAGCTCGGTCACTTTGCTGCTCTCCGATCCAGTGTTGAGAATGTCGGTTAGCACAGCGTCGTTGATGTTGAAGCTCGATCGAAGGAGCGGCTCGGCTTGGTCAGGTTTGCCGAGACGGTCGTAAAGCGCGGCCAAGTTGCTGATATATCGAGCGAGGTCGGGGTGGTTGGGGCCTTGTGTTTCGGTGACGATGCTGATGGCTTGCCTGAAGAGCTTCTCGGCTTCGGACCATTCGCCCGTGGCTAGGTGCGCGAGGGCGAGATTGTTCAGCGTGCTTGCATAGAGCGGATGTTTTTCGCCCAACCCCTGACGCGTGATGTCGAGCGCTTGCTGGAAGTTCTTGAGGGCCGAGGCGAGATCGCCGCGATTGCGTTGCGTTGCGCCCAGGCTGACCAGAACGCTCGCGTAATCGAAGGGCGGCCGATTGGCGGCTTTTGAGTAGATATCAGCGGCCTGTTGGAGCAGTTTCTCGCCTTCGGCTGGATCGCGAAGGGAAACCAGACGGCCATAGTTGCTAAGTGCGGCGCCAACTAGAACGTGCTCCGGGCCGAAGACCTTCCGGCGCGCTGCCAGGACGGCGGTGTAGTCGCCTTCGGCGGCAGCGAAGTTGCCCATGGACTTGTATAGGTTTCCGCGATGGTCGAGCGCGAGCAGGTGCATGGGATGGTCGTCGCCCAGTTCCTTCTTCAGCAGTTCTTCAGCCTGATTGGAGAGTTTTTCGGAAGCGGCGTAGTGGCCGAGTTCCATTTCGAGCAGCGCCGGCCCAAGGAGGCTCGTGGCGTAGATAGGGTGATTCACACCGGGACTTTTGGCGAGCACGTCGAGCGCGATTTGGAAGTCCGCCTCGGCTTTCTGATATTTGCCTAGGCGCTGTTCGTTACCGGCGAGATTGACGAGAAGCGTGCCGTATTCGGCGCGCGGATTCTTGGGATCGAGATCGGCCTCATACACAGCGCGGGCTTTGTCGAAGATTGCCGCGGATTGCTCATATTCGCCGCGCGCGCTGTAAATCGACCCTAGCGTCTCCATGGTCTCGGCGAGGAGAGGATCTTTTGCTTCGAGCACACGAATGCGGATCGCGACGGCTTCTTCGGCGAGCGTTCGAGCTTCGTCCAGCTTGCGGGTGTCACGGCAGAAGAGTGCCAGATCGTTGGCACTTTGAGCGTAGTTGTCGGAGCCAGGCTCGTTTTCGCGGCGGATCTCGATGGCGCGGCGCAGATAGGTTTCGCCGTCTTTCAAATTTCCGGAGACGTAATAGATGTAGCCGAGCATGTCGTAGCTGCGGCCGGTTTGCTTGGAATTGGCAGCTGCATCAGCGGCGAGCTTGGCAAGACGGAGGGCTTCCGGGAGGTCGCCCTTTTCATAGGCTTGCTTAAGCTGCTGGTCCAGTGTGTCCCACGAAGGAGCTGGCGCTTGAGACATACCGAGCGCCGCGAATAGTAACGCTGCAAGGATTGCGATCGGTCTCGCGCTTTTCACTCGCACCTCGCGATCTAGCGTTTATCGGACGTGCGTCCGGCCAGCCTTGCCACGTTCGACTCGATGTTTTGACGGTAGCTAGCGGAAAGAGTGGGGGATTCGGTAAGAGCGCGAAGGGCCTCCTGGTAGGAAGCCCGAGCGGTAGCAGTCTGGCCGCGCTGTTCGGCGATTACGCCGAGGTTGTTGAGTGCGATGGCGCGATCGGCGGGCGGGGACGAATTGGCGAGGATCAGCTGGTAGTCACGCTCGGCCGCCGCGATATCGCCAGCCTGATAGTCGAGGGGCGCGAGGCGATCGAGAACGGGGCGAATCTGATCCATCGACGCATTGTTCGCCATCGCCCAGTTTATGGCTTGGTGACCGAGGCCGCGATCCGTGCCCAAGACTTCGGCAATAGCGGTGAGATAGGCGGACACCTGAACGCGGACACGATCGTGCTCCTGCACCGATCCGTTGAGAATACGAGCGCGCGCGTGATCGCGAAAGACCGTAGTCGCTTCGAGCCGGCCGATCGGTTGGTTCGAGCCCCCACGAAAGACCTCGAGCTGCGCACCTTTTTGCACACCGTCCAAGGAACCAAGGCTGACGGTGACCTCAAAATTATCCAGAGAGACGATGGCGCCTTCCCGTTGGGGGGCGCGCGTGCCGGGTGTCGCGCTGCGGAAAATAGGTGCGCCTGAATCGGTTGTGAACTCCTTCGCAATGAAAATCGGCTTTCCCGTGGGGTGCGGTTGCACAGTAGCGAGGGTTTGACTGGGCTGAGGTTTGCTCCGCGAGTTTAAGTAAAGCGCGAATATGGCGAAGGCCGCGGCGGCCGCGGCCAGCGCGACCAACGACCGGCGAGGGAAGCGTCTCACAGGCGGTGCTTCGAGAGCGGTGCGGAAGTCCGGACTCTTGAGCGACTGCTCTACCGCGCCATGGGCGGCTAGCGCGTTGAAGATTGCGTCGTCAGAGAGGGCTGCCTGGGCCAGTTCTCGCGATTCGGCGGGAGTCAATTCGCCGCGAAGGTATCGATCCATTTGGCGATCGAGAATTTCAGACATAGTGCCTCATTGCTCCGCGTCCGCGTTCGGACGGATGCCAAGCTGCGTACGGCGCCGGACACATTGCCCCAGCGTTTTGATGCCGCGGCTCACCCAGGTGGCGATGGTGTTTTCGTTGATGCCCATGCGGACGGCGATTTCGTCGTACTTAAGTCCCTGGGCGCGTAGTTTGAGTACTGCGCGGTACTCGGGATCGATAGCGGGCAAGCACTCGATGACGATTTGTTGCATTTCTTTCTGGATGAGGGCGTGGAGTTGGTCGGGTGCGGGATCGGCCGGATCTAGAGGGCTTGACCAATGCGTCGAGCCTGCAGATTGTCTTCCACCGAGTAGAACTTCGCGCCGGCTGCTGGCTCGATTGTGTTCTTCGCGGACCACGAAATTGAGCACCCCGTGAAGCCATGCAAGGAGCTGATCGAGCGGCCAGGCGGGAGCGGGCGTGTTGGGCTGCAGTTCTTCCCCGAAGAAATATTCGATAGCGGCTTGTGAGTCAGGATTGCCTAACGAGCGCGTGAGTGTTTCCTGAGCGGCGCTTTCGGGATCGCGCGAGCCGAGCCATCGGGCGCGAGAGGCGAGGGCTGCGAGCAGACGGCGATAATCACCACCGGCGTCACGGGCGAGTGCCATGCCGTAGGAGCTCCCTCCGTGAGCCGATCCCTCCATCCCGTTTATTCTCGCTCAATGGAAGCGGGAGAGCAAAGCGGCTTAGGCGCGTGGATGGCGCGGTATGGGCGGCGCAAGAGCTCCGGGAAACGCAAATTGCCCAGAAAACCTCGGCAATTCAGGCCCGCCCCCTTTTGTTTCGAGTGATATGCTGAAAACGAAAGCGTCGCTGTAATGTGCTTCCGTACCGCGCTGGCCGCGGGTTCTATAGGCGCGGCCCTTTTTGCGGGCTTGCTTTTTGCGCAAAGACCGTTCAAAGAATATCCGGCCATTGAATACGAAGATTTCGCGCTGCCGAGAGATTGGAACGACGTCAACCACGAATGGGTGCGCGCCCGGCTTCGCTATCCGGACGTGTACGGGTATCCGAACAATTCCATGCTTCGCCTCATGGGTGGGCGGCCGTGGCCGGGGCAATGGACCATGGACTATCCACGGTCCGACCGGCATTTGCTCGAAGGCGTGCGTCGGCTAACGCGTATCGATACGCGGTCCGTGGAGCAGGTAGTGGAACTAGACGGAAGCAACGACGTGTATTACTGGCCCGTGATGTACGCCGTCGAGGTCGGGCATTGGCAACTCCCGCAGGACCAGGCGAATCAGTTGCGCCAATACCTATTGCGCGGCGGGTTTTTGATGGTGGACGATTTTCACGGATCGGACTCATATCCCGACTATGCGACCGGTCGGCCGTTCAATGAGTGGGCGACATTCACCAACAGCATGTCGCGCGTGTTTCCGGACCGGCCTATCGAAGACCTTCCGGACGACGATCCGATCTTTCATACGCTGTTCGATCTTCAGGACCGCTTCCAGGTTCCCGGCGCGCAATATTTCGAAAGCCACGTGACCTATGAAAAAGGTCCAACCGGTCAGCAGGCGCACTGGCGATGTATTCGCGACGATAAGGGACGGATTGTTGTGGCGATCTGTCACAACATGGATTTGGGCGACGCGTGGGAATGGTCTGACGATCGGCGCTATGACGAAAAATGGGCTGGCCTGGCGTATCGGATCGCGATGAACTACTTCATTTACGATCTGACGCACTGACGCGGGCAACACGGCTGTCGCGCCAATCGGAGTAAGCTAGTTTTACTCATGAAGAGAATTTTCATCGGGCTGGCGTGCGCCCTGCCTTTGTGTTTCGGCGCCGACATGCGGTTCGAGATCAGCGTGCCGCGCGAGCTGCAGCCGGGGCCGCTGACAGGTCGTGTTTACGTGATGATTTCGCACAAGAACGATCCCGATCTGCGAATCCAGGTGGGCCGGCTCGGGATTCCCTTTTTCGGGCGGGACGTGGAAAATCTCGCAGCGGGTGCGGCGGCGGTTGTAGACGCCACCGATCTTGGGTCGCCGGTGGTCAGCTTGAAGGACATTCCTCCGGGCGAGTATTGGGTGCAGGGCTTCGTCAACGTGTACTCGGAGTTTCGGCGCGCAGACGGGCACGTGGTGTGGATGCACGACGATCAGTGGGAAGGCCAGCACTGGACTCGGTCGCCAGGGAATTTCTACAGCGTGGCGCAGAAGATGACGCTGGACGCTAGCAAGGGATATTCGATCAAACTGGTTTGCGATCAGAAGATACCGCCGGTTGCAGCGCCGCCGGATACGGAATTTGTGAAGCGAATCAAGTTTCAGAGCCCGATGCTGACGAAGTTCTGGGGCCGTCCGATTTATCTGGGTGCGACTGTGCTGCTACCCCGCGATTATACGACGAGCTCAGTGTCATATCCGGTTTTGTATGAGCAAGGCCACTTCTCGCTGGCTGCGCCGATGCGTTTCGACACCGATAAGGATCTTCAGGCGCAGTGGGTGCGCGACGATTTTCCGCGCATGATCGTGGTGACGATGCAGCACCCGAATCCTTATTTCGATGATTCGTACGCAGTGAACTCGGTCAACGTCGGTCCGTACGGCGATGCGGTGATGCAGGAGCTGATTCCGGAGGTGGAGAAGGGGTTTCGCGCGATTCGCGAACCGTGGGCGCGGCTGTTGTCGGGCGGTTCCACGGGAGGGTGGGAGTCTCTTGCGCTGCAGTTGTTCCACCCCGATTTTTTCGGTGGGACGTGGTCGTATTGTCCGGACTCGGTGGATTTCTCCGACGTCGAAGGCGTGGACATTTATCACGACAAGAACGCCTTCTACAAGGAGTACGAGTGGCGCAAGGATCCGACGGTGAACAGCCGCGAGATCAATGGGCAGATTCGGCAGACGGCCGAGGAGCGGAACCGGTATGAGCTAGTAAGCGGCACCCGTGGGCGATCGAGCGAGCAGTTGGATATCTGGTCGGCCGTGTTCGGACCACTGGGCTCGGACGGATATTTTGCTCCGCTGTGGGACAAGAAGACCGGCGAAATGAATCCGAAGGTAGCGCAATATTGGCACGAAAATTACGATCTGCGCTACTACATGGAGAAAAACTGGTATTCGCTCGCGCCGAAACTGACCGACAAGATTCACATCTACGTGGGTGACGCCGACAATTTCTTTTTAAACAACGGCACGCGCAAATTACAGGAATGGATGAAGACGACCAAGGACCCGCACTACGAAGGCTTCTTCATGTACGGTGCGGCGAAGGGACATTGTTACTCAGGTCCGGTGACGAGCGCGGATCGATTGAAGGAGATGGCGCAGCAGGTGCTCAAGTCGATGCCGGCGGAGACGGTGGCGGGGTGGTGGAAGTAGCAGTTTTGCGGCTCAGAGGGCGATGGAACGAATAGAATAGCGGCATGCGCTTCCGCGTTCACATGCTTCGTTTGGTTCTCGTCGCAACTTCGGCTGTTGTTGTGTTCGCGCAGCCAGCCTGGCAACAAAAAGCAGCGTCCGAAATTACTGACGCGCTGAAGAAGACCGGCGCTCCCAGCGTTTCGGTGGTGATCATCGAGGATTCGAAGGTCGCGTTCGCGCAGGCGTTCGGGAAGGCGGATCTGGCGAGTAATCGCAACGCGGAAGCGGGCACGCGCTACGCGGTCGGGTCGATCAGTAAACAGTTCACTGTTGCGGCGTTGCTAAAGCTCCAGGAGCAGGGAAAGCTTTCGCTCGACGATAAAGCCGCGAAGTTTTTTCCCGAGCTGACGCGAGCGAACGAGATCAGCATTTGGCAGCTGCTGTCCCACACGGCTGGTTACGAAGATTACGCGCCGCAGGATTATCTGATCCCGGAATGGACGCATCCGACGACGTCTGCTACGATTCTCAACGATTGGGCGAAAAAGCCGCTCAACTTCGATCCGGGGGCGCGCTGGCAGTA
>DASQJA010000112.1:0-9128 GCA_035631275.1 Bryobacteraceae bacterium | reverse complement strand
TCGCTCGCGGCGGATGTAAGGGCTGATCACGAGGCCCGCCGTGCGGTGTGCGTCGACGTGATCGGGGCCATCCTGCGCGTCGTCTTCGATGATGAAGATCGCCGTCTCGGGCCAATATTTGCTGTGCGAGATACGCTCGATGATCATGCCCACCGCTTGATCGTTGCTCGCTACCATCGCTACCGGAGTGAAGCTACCCGGGCGAGTGCCGTTGGTGTGATTTTCCGACAGCGCCATCACCATGAAATTCGGCAGGCGCTTCTCGGGATCTTTACTGTCGTAATTCTTTTCGTATTGATCGAACTCGCGGATGAATTCGGCGGCGTTTTCAGTGTCACGAACCATCATGCGCTTGAAATTCGGCGCTACGTGACCTGCGAGACTCTGCCAACTCGGTGACGCTTCAAAGGTTGTTCCGTCGCTTGCGCGTGCCGCGTACTCGCCGTAGCTGCGGTAGGTGAGGCCTTTGTGTCGCGCCGCGTCCCAGATATTACCTGCGCTGGGGATATAAGCGGCGTTGCGCTCCGACCTGCTGTGGCCACCGTAAGTGATCGGCCATTGCTTTTCGTTGGCGTCCGTAGCGTACGCGGCATTCGACCAGGAGTGGCCGTCTTCGCTGACCTCGCCGTCGCAGTAAAGGTTGTCGAGCAGGACGTATTGATCGGCCAGCGCGTGCTGGTTGGGCGTGACCTGGCGGCCAAAGATGGTCAGGCGCGAATCGCCGTTGCCCCGCTGCATGTCGCCGTACACCTGATCGTAGGTCCGATTTTCTTTGATGATGTACAGGACGTGCTTGATCGGCGACCCGGCGCCGACCGCGGACGGGACAATACTGGGCTCGCGCGGTTCTTTCGCCGCGACTAGCAAACTGTCGTTGTAAGGCGTGTTTTCGTAGACTTTTTTCGTGAGCTGCTTCAAATCGGCGCGCAGGTTCGCTACGCCCACGATCTCTACGCTGCCTTTTTGCTGTTGCTTGATGCTGCCTTTGCCCTCTTCGCCGGGAGGCAGGGGGCTCTCGGGACCGCGGATGTTGGAGTATGAGCCGCTGCCTTTGCTATTGCCGATGTAGAGTTTCTGCTGGCGCGGCAGCAGCGCGAGCGCTGAAGGATACCAGCCGCTCGGAATGAAGCCAAGCACTTCGCTCTTGTCGCGTTCGGCTACATGGAGGACAGCGATGTCGTTGTTGTCGGCATTGGCCACGTATAGCAGTCCATTCGCGCGATCGAGCGCAAGCGCGTTTGGTGTGGAGCCCTCAGGCGCGTGCGGGAAAAGCGTGGTGGAGATTTTCTCGAGTACGGCGCGCGTCTTGGTGTCGATCACAGTCACAGTGTTGTCGTTCGAGCAGGCGACAAAAAGGCGCCCGTCGGGAGATAGCACCATTTGATTCGGGTTGTCGCCGACGCCGATGGTCGCGATAACCTTCATCGCCGAAGTATCGATGACGCTCACCGATTTGCTCGCCAGATTGGAAACGTAAAGCAGCCTGCCGTCTTCGCTTGGAACGAGATCATACGGGATGAGGTCGACCGGGATTCGCCCGAGCAGTTTTCCGTTCGTTGTGTCGAAGGCAACGATGTTGCCGGTCCCGGAACCCGTGCCGCGATTGGCGGCGTACAGAATATTTTTCTTTGGATGATGCGCTATACCGGACCAGAAGAGCTCGGAAGTGTCGATGGTCTCTTCCAGGTTGCCCGAAGCGGCAGCCGACAGCCGGCCGTTGGCGTAGTCGAAAACGTAGATGGGCGCGCGCGTCGGGTTACGGACGTAGCCTTCCTTGTCGCCATTAGCATTGCCGCCTGAGACGTAGAGGCGTTTCCCGTCTGGACTCCAGGCCATGCCGAACCAAGCGGATTTCAGCGGAATACGCTGGACGGCCTCTTCGGTTTTGGTATCGATCACAACCAAGCCGTGCGGATTGTACCCGGCCTGCATCGCGATCACCGCAGTGCCGTCAGGGGCAACCACCGCGTTGAGCACCATGTCTTCGGTGGGAATGGATTTTCCCACCGGAGTCAAGCGCCATCCGTTAGGCAGAGCGTATCCACCGGAGATCGCTTGCGGAATTTGGGCCGGCGCAAGCGCCAAGGCGCTTGAAAACAGGAACGCGATTCGCAAAGTGCGCATGGTTCTTCGAGAATAACCCGGACGAGTGGCGCGCGCGTCACGGGAGTATTTCAATTTCATGACACCAGTCCGCCACGCCTCAGAGAGGAGTAGAATTTCCGCATGACCAATCAAGCCGGGAATTCGGGCCTGACTTCAAGACGTGATTTTCTCGCACTTGCGGTAGCAGGAGCGAGCGTCATTCCGAGCAAAATGTCTGCAACCGAGACCGCGCTAAGACTCCAGGGCATCTTCCCCATCATGCAGACGCCATTCTTCGATTCGGGCGCGCTGGATTTGGCAACGCTCACCCACGAGGTTCACTTCCTGCAAAAGATCGGCGTGCAAGGCATGACATGGCCGCAAATGGCGAGCGAGTGGCCGCAATTGACATTCGACGAGCGGGTGGCTGGGGCGGGCATGATCGTGCAAGCGAACAAAACCGGACAAGCGGGAGCGCGGCCGGCAGTCGTCATAGGAGTGCAAGCTAATGATACGGAGACCGCCGTGAAGTACGCGCGGCACGCCGAAAAGATCGGCGCAGACGCGATCATAGCGATTCCGCTGAATCAGGGGAAGGATGAGTTGAAGCAGATGGAGTACTATTCGGCGATCGGCGAAGCTTGCAGCCGGCCGTTGATCATCCAGACCGTTGGCCAGATGAGTGTGGATCTGGTCTTGCGAATGGCGGAGAAGATTCCGACACTGCGATATGCCAAGGACGAGGCAGGCGCTACACTTCCGCGGTTGACCGATTATGCCAAGCGCGGGCAGATCCTGCGCGGTGTCTTCAGCGGGAAACACGGTCCCACGTTTCTCGACGAACTCGAGCGCGGCGCGGTCGGAAACATGCCGGCGGCGGGATTCGCCGACCTGTACGTCGCGGCGTGGAAGGACTGGAACGCCGGCAAGCACGATGAGGCGATGGATGTGTTCAGCAGGACCCTGCTACTCATCATGGAAGCGCAGGCCTACGGAGTGGCCGGACAAAAGTACATTCTTCAGTTGCGCGGCGTATTTCCGAATAGCAACTGCCGCCGCAAAGAGGCCACCGGCCAAGTGCTCGACGAGCAAGCCAAGGAATCGATACGGCGCACCGTTGAATACACGAAGCGTTGGTTCAAAGCATGAGCGCTGCTGCCGCTCTCATCTTCTCGCGGATATAGAAGGGAAGCGCGCGAGCGATCAACGCGCGCTTGAATTGCGGGTGTGACAGGGCGCCGGTGGCGTAGCGCGCGAGCGTTTCGGCTAGGGCAGGGTTGCGGGCAGCGGCACGGACGATGCGGTCGATGCGCGTCGCATCGGCCAAAAGCAGGCGCTGAATCTTGACACTGTTCTGAAGCTCCAGGCCGATCTCGTGCTGCCAGCATTGTTCATATTGGCAGAGCTGCGACGCGTCGAAGCGGCCAGCGCGGACGGCATTCGCAGCGGCTCGTCCGGCATGTTCGCCGGTCACCATCGCGTAGTAGATTCCTTCGGCAGTAAATGCGTTGACGAAGCCGCCGGCGTCGCCCGCAAGCAAAACGCGATCGCAGTATGTGCGCGCGAGTGGCCCAGAGATCGGCAGAGGAAACGCGCGGAAGTTTTGTTCGTTCGAATCGCCATCGATGAGTTTTCGCGATTTCAACTCATTGACGAAGGTCGAGTGATAAGAATAGTGGCGGCCGCGCAGCGCGGACAGATAGTAGTCGAGCTTAAAACCGACGCCCAGATTAACGTGCTGCGACTTCGGGAACACATAGCCATAACCGTATTGGCCCTGAATCCGGTAGTAGACGTGCATCCTGTCGCGCTCCCGCGGGCTGAGCGAGTCGAAGGGCGTTTCCTCCATCATGTCGATCGCGAAGTCGCTTTGAGCGCGTCCCGCGCGAAGGCCAGCAGCACGGGCGATTACACTATTGGCGCCGTCGCAGCCGATAACGATGCGGCTGGAATAATCGCGTGGTTGACCGTCGACGTCGGCGGAAACGATGACGCGATCGGGTTCGATGGAGAGCTTGCGCACGAGTGCGTTCGCCTGGATATCGGCGCGCGCCAGCGACAGGAGCATGTGATCAAACTCGACGCGGCGGATCATCAGGTACAGCGGTTGGCCGGATTCGTAGTTGACCGCGGAACCATCGGGCGATTCGAAATAGACCTTCGAAACCCAGTGTGTCGCGATCGCCGGAAGCTTGCGCTCCACGTATGGGAAGCGCTGGACCACGCGTGCGCTGATACCACCGCCGCAGGGCTTTTCGCGAGGGAATGCGCTCTTATCAAGCACCAATGTGGAGACACCGGATTGGCCGAGAAACTTCGCGGCGGTTGCGCCGGCGGGCCCTCCACCTACAACGATGACTTCGTAATCCACTGTCTGGATTGTATCGGGCAGTGGTTAGTTTGGAAAGAGTCCGCGTAGTGTAGAAAAAGCAGTCTCGATGAACGCAATCCTGGACAGCGTTGCAATGTCTTCGTGATTATCGAGGATAGGAACTACGATCTAAAGCAGAACAGTATCGGTTCGGTTGTAGCGCAGCGAGTCCCAGGCTGTAAACGCGGCAGCGCGATACTCACTCGCGACCACGCGATCGCGCGATTGATACCAATAGAGCACCGCGGCTTTGTCGTCGCCCCTCGAGACAATGTAGCGATTCACTTCGCCCAGTGCGGCCCGTCCTGGGATCGAAACGGCACGGTTTCAGCGACACTCCAGATCCATCCCGAGCCGGGCAGGCAGTTCTTCGGTGAGTGGGGCGTCTGAGCGGCGCGCTGCGATTTGAAGAACGCGAGGAATAGACCGATCGTTCGGCCGCGCGAAGCCGAGTAGTCTCGCGCGAGGTAATCGTCGGCGCGGAGAGATTCCTTGACACCTTCGTCCATCGTATTGTCGCGCTGCATTTGGCATTCCCCAATTTGCGGAGGGAATTCGCTCAGCGGACGAACGGGTACAGCAAGTTCGCCGCGCGAGAGCCCGTAGAACAGCACTGCCTGCAGGATGAGCACCGCGGTCAGGATTTTGGAAGGCATCGGTGCAATAAAATTACGAGGCCGAGCGCGAGGGCGAACAGAACCCACCCCCTCGGCGATGTGCATGAACCCACGGGCAAGATCGACACGATATTCACCGATCAGTCCCATCTAACTCGCGCTGCGTTCGGGGCGATCGCGATGGGGATCGTGGCACCCAACAAAACCCCGCGCATCCAGACACGCCGATCGAAGAAGTACGCGTAAACCAATGCCAGAAACGCCAAGGAGAACAGTGATCGTATACCGCTACAAGCCTCGACGACCGAGAGCTTCTGGCTCGCCATTTCCAGGACATTGCCGTCGCGCAGGACTAGTACTCCGAGATTCAGAATGTTTCAGCAATGCTCGACTCGAACAACAGCAGCGGTAGCGTAACGCGTGCATAGACGATGGCGGGTATCGGAAACATGAACGTGGGCCGGAAAAGAGGAAAGGCCAGGATCTTGACGACGCGCGTTCCGCCGACGATGAGCAACGCACCGGTAAGAGAAACGAGAAATGCAGTCCGCGCGGCGAATTAGCTGTGCCGCCGGAGTGCCAAGGACCATTTGCGCGGGCCCCACGCTGCCAGTGCGGGCCCCCAGGGACGACTCTTCAGAAACGCCGGAGGAAATGGTCGCCATGAACTCCACCCGAACCGCGAAATTACGCCGGTCCGATGCGTGGGTTCGATAACAAGCACCCGGGCAGACTAAAATAGACGTGTGGGCGTGTTGCGCTTTTTCGTCCTGCTTATTGTAGCATCGGAGCTGTTTTCTCAGACTGCCATTTTCCCGTTGCGCGACATCCGCGCCGGGCAGAAGGGCATTGGACGAACGGTATTCTCTGGCAATAAAATCGAGGAATTTCAGGTCGAGGTTCTCGGCGTATTGGAGAACATCGGGCCGAAACAGAACGTCATTCTGGCGCGCCTGTCGGGCGGGCCGCTCGAAAAAACCGGCGTAATGCAGGGGATGAGCGGCAGTCCGGTTTATATCGATGGCCGCCTGGTGGGCGCTGTGGCGTTGGCCTTCAATTTCGCCAAGGAGCCGATCGCCGGGATCCGGCCAATTGAAGAAATGCTCGCGGTGGCAGAGCCGTTGGGTACAGCCGGAGGTTCGCAGCGAGCGGCGGTGGTTCAGCACGAAATTCCCCTGGCGCCGGCAAAAACCGGAGTCGAAGCTGGAAGCCTGATCGAGATTGCGACGCCAGTTTCGTTCAGCGGATTCACAGCGGAAACGCTGGAACATTTCGCGCCGGACCTTAAGAAGCTGGGCTTGTCGCCGCGCCAGGGCGTCTCGAGCGGCGGTGCCCTTCCGAACAAGATGGGGAACCCGGCGCAACTTCGGCCTGGCGACATGATTTCAGTGAATCTGCTTTCAGGCGACTACGCCATCGGCGCAGAAGGTACGGTGACGCAGGTGGACGGCAAGCATGTATACGCATTCGGGCACCGGTTCATGTCCGCTGGCGAGACCGAACTGCCGTTCGCGCGTGCTGAAGTGCTGGCCCTCCTGCCGAACCTGGAAGCCTCCTTCAAGATCTCTTCGCCCCAGGAATGGATGGGGACCATCACGCAGGACCGGAGCACGAGCATCTACGGTGAACTAGGCCGTAAGGCGGACACGATACCTCTGGCTGTGTCGATGCGAGATGGTCACCGCCGGCCGCTGACGTATCACATGCAGTTGGTACAAGACCGCATCCTGTCGCCTTTCATTTTGCAGATGGCAGTGTATTCGATGATTGACGCCACAGAACGGACTCTGGGTTTGGGAAGCTACTCGATTCGCGGTGCGGTGGAGTTCGATCCCGGCTTGCAGCCGTTGAAACTGGACAATACTTATTCCGGCGACTTCAACGTACCCGCGCAGGCGTCGCTGGGCGTTGCTTCGCCGCTTTCAGCGGTCCTGACGGCGGGGTTCGATGCGTTGAAGATCAAAGGGATCAGCCTGGAGATCGAGGCGTCCGAACGAAAGCGCGCCCTGCAGATTGATCAGATTACCGCATCGCGCAAAGAAGCGCGTCCGGGCGAAACCATCGATCTGATGGTCACGCTGGCCGGCGAGAACGGCGTCGAAGAGCAGAGGACGGTTCACTATCGAGTACCGATAGGCGAACAGACCGGCGTGTTGAATTTCACCGCGGCGGACGGAAACTATTCCAATTTGCTCGACTACCAGCAACTGGCTGCCAATATTCCAAAATCGCCCACCCAGTTGGTAGGGTTTTTGAATAATCTGCGAACCAATAGTAACGCCTACGTTCGCGTTTGGCGAACCGATCCTGCGTTTCAAGTCCAGGGCAGCGACCTGCCGAATCCGCCCGCATCGATCGGTTTGATTCTGGCGCGGGCACAGGCGGCTCAAGGCCTATGGCTGCCGCGTGGATCGAAAGTGGATGAGTTGGAGATTCCTACCGGCGACGCCGTAGTGACGGGATCGAAGACGGTCCCAGTGGAAGTGAAGGAATGAAGCGAATCGCAAGACTCAGCGTGCTGGCATCGCTCTGGGGCGCGCTCGCTGCGCTTTCCGGAGCCACCACCACAAGCTGGGAGATGAACTCCTATCAGGATTTTTTGAAAGGACGGTTCTCCGGAACCGCGCTCGACCGCGATGGCAAGCTGCGGCTGGCGCCGAAAATCGATACGCTGTTTTCGTCCGGACAGTCCGCAATCTGGAGCGTAGTACGGGCGCAGGATGGCTCCTTCTACACGGGAACCGGGCATCGCGGGCGCGTGTATCACGTTACTGCGACGGGCGCAAACACGCTGGTTTGGACTTCGGATGAACCGGAAATTTTCGCGCTGGCACTAGATTCTGCCGGCGTTCTATACGCCGCAAGTTCGCCTGAAGGTAAGGTATACCGCTTCGAAAACGGAAAGCCCGTGGAATTCTTCGCGCCGAAGGCGAAGTACATCTGGGCGCTCACCTTCGCGCCCGACGGCAGCCTGTTCGTTGCCACGGGGGACCCGGGGAACATCTACCGCGTCGATAAGACCGGCAAACCGGAGCTGTATTACGAAACCGGGCAATCGCACGTCACGGCGCTCGCGTTCGATGCAAAAAACAATCTGCTCGCCGGCACAGAGCCCAACGGAATCCTCTATCGCGTCAGCGCCAAGGACAAGGCTTTCGTACTTTATAACGCCAGCCTGCCGGAGATTCGAACCATCGTGCCGCTCGCAGACGGAACCATATACGCGGCAGCGCTCGGCGGATCCGTCGCGAACCGTTCGGGTCCGTTGCTTCCTGGCGCCGTGTCGCCGGCGAGCGTCACCGTGACTACGACGGCTACATCCATTACTGTGTCCGATTCGGCCGATACCAAGGCTCAGGCCGGACCCGAAATCAAGCCGAAGCCGAGCGCCAGCGCGCCGATCGTCCAAGGAGCGCAGAATGCTGCGACGACAAGTCCGTTGGCAGAAATCCCGGGTGTCGATAAGTCAGCCATCTACAAAATCAACCGCGATGGCACGGTTGAGACGCTGTGGAGTTCGAAGGAGGAAAACATTTACAGCCTGGTGGCCGAAGCGACTGGATCCCTCGAGTTTGCGACCGATGCACAGGGCCGCATATATCGCCTGAGCCCGGATCGCAAGGTGACGTTGCTGGCCGAGACCAATGAGGGCGAGGCGACGCGGCTGCTGCGCGACTCCTCAGGGCTGCTCGCCGCGACTGGCGAAATGGGAAAACTTTTGCGGCTGGATGGATCGGCGAGTGCGTCTGGCACTTACGAGTCGCCGGTACACGATGCCGGAAGCGTTGCGCGTTGGGGACGCATCACGTGGCGCGGCGCGGGCGGCCAAATCCGGCTTGCCACACGATCGGGGAATTCCGCCCGGCCGGACAAGACATGGAGTGACTGGTCAGAGCCGTCGAGTGACCCGCACGATTCGATCATTCGCAGTCCAAACGCCCGATACATTCAATGGCGCGCCGAACTTGATGGCGGCAACGCGACGGCCGAGAACGTTCGCGTATTCTATCTGCCCCAGAATAATCCGCCTGTAGTGCGGAGCATTAACGTGACTA